>JANNWS010000167.1:0-29744 GCA_031408575.1 Rhodobacterales bacterium | reverse complement strand
CTAACGGGCCGGGCCTTGCGCCCGGCCTTTTACATTGAGCTTCTGCACAAGTGGTCATAGAAACTGACCAGACGGAGGAGTTTCAATGCCGTTCCAGAAAGTGCAGTCGGAGAAGCTGGCGCAATCGGTGGTGCGGCAGGTCGAATTGCTGATACTGCGCGGTATTCTGCGGCCCGGCGAGCGACTGCCTTCAGAGCGTGAACTGTCGGAACGGATGGGCGTGTCGCGCCCCAGCCTGCGCGACGCAGTTGCGGAATTGCATGACCGCGGCTTGCTGATCACCCGTGCGGGGGCAGGTATCTATGTGGCCGACGTGCTGGGGTCGGCGTTTTCCGAGGCGCTGGTGCAGCTTTTCGCCAGCCATGATGAAGCGCTGTTCGATTACATCGCGTTTCGCCGAGACATGGAAGGCCTTGCCGCCGAACGCGCGGCGCGGCACGGGTCGGACACGGATCTGCGCGTCGTCGATGCGATCTTCGTCAAGATGGAGGTGGCCCATTCTAAACGCTCCCCCGAGGATGAAGCGCGGCTGGATGCCGATTTCCACATGGCGATCATAGAGGCCAGCCATAACGTGATCATGCTGCACATGATGCGGTCGATGTACGATCTTCTGCGCGAAGGTGTGTTCTACAACCGGCAGGTCATGTTCAAGCAGCGCACCACGCGCGACATGCTGCTGGACCAGCACCGCGCGATCAACGTGGCGCTGCAAGCCCGCGATCCGGCCGCGGCTCGTCTGGCGGTTGAAGCACATCTGAATTTTGTCGAAGGCGCGCTGGGTGACCAGCAACGCGCCGACCGGCACGAGGCGATCGCGTTGCAGCGGCTGGAGCACGAGCAGGGGCGGGCATGAAAAAACCCGGTCCGTGAGGGCCGGGTTGGTTCCGTGTGACGCTACCGCCTGTCAGTGCAGCTTGACGTCAACTTGGGCTATCGACGCCTCGATCAATGCGCCTGCCCCTTCGGCCGTCATTTGCTTGGCCAGCAGATCACCCGCAGCGGCCACAGCTACGGACACGGCCCGTTCGCGCACGGCACGCAGAGCCGTGGTTTCTGCCGATGCGATGCGATCTTCTGCGGCAGCAAGCCGGCGGGCGATCGACAGCTTAAGGTCTTCCTTGGCCTGTGCTGCGGCGGCCATAGCCTCTTCGCGGGCCGATGCGACGATGCGGTCGGCCTGCGCCTGAACGTCTTTCTGCTTGCGTTCGTACGAGGCAAGGATGGTCTTCGCCTCTTCGCGCAAGGCCTTGGCTTCTTCAAGATCGGCTTTGATCTGAACCGCGCGGGCATCGAGCGCGCCAGTCAGCTTGCCCGGCACTTTGGCGTAAAGCAGCACGCCAACGAACACCAGGAAGCCCAACGTCACGACGAAGTCGGTGTTTCCAAGCGAAAAGAACGGCCCCGACGCGGCAAGCGCGGGGGTGGCCGTCAGCAGGGCTGCCAGAAGGATACGTGCCATTCCCATCACCCTTTCAGCCGTGCATTGACCGCAGCGGTCACCGACCGAGCGTCGGCCTTGCCGCCAAGGGCTGCCACGATTTCTTTCGCAGTGTCCTTGGCCACCTCCGTCACGGCTTCAAGCGCACCATCACGGATTTCGTTGATCCGGATTTCCGATGAGGCGGCTTTATCCTCGATGACGAGATCGGCCTTGGCGGTGGCTGCGTCCAGATCCTTCTGGATATCGGCCCGTGCCTCGGCGACGATCCTGGCGGCATCGGTGCGGGCCTGAGCCAACGCGTCGTTATAGGCCTTTTCGGCCTTCAACGCCTTGTGCTTCAGCTCTTCCGCTGCAGCCAGATCGTTGGTTATGGCACCCCTGCGGTCTGCCAGAACCGACCCGATCCGCGGCAGCGCAATCCGGGTCAGCAGAAGATAGATCACGACAAGCGTGACCAGAAGCCAGAAAATTTGGTTCGGCCAGGTCGAGAAATCAAGCTGCGGCATTCCGACGGCTTCGCCGCCGTGGCCCGCTGCTTCTGTCGCTTCGGTCGCCATGTCGTTCTCCTGCAGACCTTGTATATTTGGCCGGGCGGGCGTCACACCCGTCCGGCCGAACGCAATGGTCGTTCAGATCAGACGGCGAACATCAACAGAAGGGCGATCAGGAACGAGAAGATGCCCAGTGCTTCGGCGAAAGCAACGCCGACGAAGAAGTTTGCCAGCTGGCCGGGGGCTGCCGACGGGTTGCGCAGCGCACCTGCAAGGAAGTTCCCTGCGATGTGGCCCACGCCGATACCAGCGCCGCCGAGGCCGATCGTGGCCAAGCCTGCACCGATGAACTTACCCATTTCTGCGATATCGCCTTCCATAGCATTCAGCTCCTTATGGAATGTGGATTGGTTTGGTTTCTGCTCCGGACCCTAGTGATGCGCGCCGCCAACGGCGTCGCGAAGATACACGCAGGTCAGAATGGTAAAGACGTAGGCCTGAACAACTGCCACCAGCAGCTCCAGCCCGTAGATTGCGGCCACGGCACCGATCACGACCGGCGAGGCGATGGCCAGCGTGGCAAAGCCTGCGATCACTTTGATCACCGCGTGACCGGCCAGAATGTTGCCGGCAAGTCGAATGGAATGGCTGACCGGGCGCACAAAGTAAGAAATCACCTCGATCACGGCCAGAATTGGCCGGACCGCCAGCGGGGCCGATGTGACCCAGAACATGCCCAGAAAGCCGATGCCATTCTTGACGAACCCCAGGATCGTGACACCAAGGAACACCATCAGCGCCAAAGTCACCGTGACGGCCACATGGCTCGTGGTGGCAAAGCTGGTGGGCAGCAGGCCCAGCAGGTTGGCGAACAGGATGAACAGGAACAGCGTCATGACATAGGGGAAGTACTTCACCCCCTCGTGGCCGGTGACTTCTTCGACCATGTTATGGACAAAGCCGTAGATCATCTCGGCAATGGATTGGGTGCGTGACGGGATCATGGCCCGGCCGCGCGTGCCTAGCACCAAAAGGGCAGCAATAGCCAAAACGGAAATTGCCATCCAGAGCGTGACGTTGGTGACCGTATACCAATGGATTTCGGTGCCGCCGAACAGCGGATTAATGACGAACTGATCCATCGGGTGGATCGCAAATCCGGTGCTTTCGCCTTCGGTTGCCACGTTGTCAGTTCCCTTTATCCGTATCGGGTTTCCCCGACGCATCCTGTTTCGTCAACTGGGCCGCCGTGCGAAGCATCGTCTTTACACCCGCAGCGAACCCCAGCAGTGCGAAGATGATCAGGCAGATGGGGAGGGTACCAAACAGCACATCCAGCCCGTAACCGATCCCCATGCCGATCACCATGCCGGTCACAAGTTCGATAATCATCCGCCAGGCAACTTCGCCCTGCGAGAACCCTTTGCCCGTCCCGGTCTGCTCTGGCTTGGCCAAGCCTTTCACCCGGTGCAGCCGCGCTTCGAGGGCGCGCAGCCGTTTGGGATCGGGTTCGTCGGCCATATCCAGCGCCCCTTCGACAGTTGCCGGAAGCTACGGAGCAGGCAGACGTGAGTCAAGCCGCGAAATCCGTAGCAGAATTTTGGCTATCCTATTGGTAAAGTTAATTAATCTGTTGACCACTTGCATCCCTTTCTGGCCGCTGTCAGGTCCGTGCACCGTGGCAGATACGCTTTTGCATATTCAACCAGATGGTTGACGATCTGCGCGACCGGCCCCAATCATGCCGGTTATGTCCGACTCGCTTGACCTTGCCTTCTCGGCCCTTGCCGACCCGACACGCCGGGCGATCCTTGCGATGCTGCTGGAAGATGACATGGCAGTAACCGACGTGGCCGAACCGTTCGCCATGTCGCTTGCCGCAATTTCCAAGCATCTGGGCGTGCTGGCCGACGCGCGGCTGATCACCCAGGAAAAACGCGGACGGGTGAAATGGTGCAAGCTGGAGCCGGATGCGCTGCGCTCAGCTTCGGTGTGGATGCAGGGCTTCGGGCAGTTCGAGCCGGTCGATCTGGACGCGCTGGAGCGGTTCCTGGAGGCTGAGCTTTCAGAGACGGGCAACGCGGCGGCTCTCGATGGCTGATTTCATCTTCGCGGAAATATCCAACGGCGCTTACCGCGAGAACCAGCCGGAATAAGACGCGCGCAACTGGTTCTTCTGGACCTTGCCCATGGTATTGCGGGGCAGGTCCGCCAAAACCACCGCCGCCTTCGGTTGCTTGTAGCGCGCAAGCCGGTCGCGGATCGCGGCCAGCGCGGCGTCGGTATCCAAAGCGACACCCGGTTGCGCCACCAGCACCGCAAAGACCGCCTCGCCGAAATCAGGATGCGGCAGGCCGATGACGGCGCTTTCCAGAACGCCCGGAACATCGTCCAGCAGCAGTTCCACCTCTTTGGGGTAGACGTTGAAGCCGCCGGTGATGATCAAGTCCTTGGACCGCCCGACAATCTCCAGGTAGCCATCGGCATCAAGGCGGCCCAGATCGCCGGTCAGGAAAAAGCCGTCATCGCGCAGTTCCTCGCGCGTTTTCTCGGGCATCTGCCAATAGCCGGCAAAGACGTTTGGGCCGCGCACCTCGATTGCACCGACATCCCCTTGGGCCACCCCGGCCCCCGCTTCGGTGATCCGCACTTCCACCCCCGGCAGGGGAAGTCCCACCGTGCCTGCGCGCCGCTCACCGTCATAGGGGTTGGAGGTGTTCATGTTCGTCTCGGTCATGCCGTAGCGTTCCAGAATGCGGTGGCCGGTGCGCGCGGCGAACGTTTGATGGGTTTCGGACAGCAGAGGGGCGGAGCCGGAGACGAACAGGCGCATATGGGCGATGTGGTCGCGGGTGAAGTGCGGATCGTCCAACAGGCGGATGTAGAAGGTGGGAACGCCCATCATCGTGGTCGCCTGCGGCAACAGGCGCAGCACCGTGACCAGATCGAACCCCGGCAGGAAGATCATCGCCCCGCCGGTGATCAGCGAGATGTTGGAAGCGACGAACAGGCCGTGCGTGTGAAAGATCGGCAGCGCGTGCAGCAGCACGTCGCGGTCGGTGAAGCGCCACAGGTCGGCCAGCATTTTGGCATTCGACAACAGGTTGCGATGGGTCAGCATGGCACCTTTTGACCGCCCCGTGGTGCCGGAGGTGTAAAGCAGCGCCGCAAGGTCGTCGGGGCCGCGATCTGCGGGGGTGATCACCTGGTGCTGCCCCGCCGCAGCGTCGGTCAGGCCGCCCGAGCCATCGGCGTTCAGGGTCAGGATCAGCGCACCATGCTGGGCCGCCACGGAAGCAAGGCCGGCCTCGTGCGCACCGTCGCAAAGGAGCACGCGGGGCGTGGCATTGCCGAGGAAATAGTCGACCTCATCAGCGGTATAGGCGGGGTTCAGCGGCAAAAACACCGCGCCCAGTGCCACCGATGCAGCATAGCCCGCCAGCGCCTCGGGCGTTTTCGCCACCTGCACGGCGATCCGGTCACCGGGGACGACGCCCGTCGCGGCAAGAGCGTGGGCCTGCCGTGCCGCAAGCCGCAGAAAGGCGTCCCCGCTGATCGTGCGGCCATCGGGCAAAATCAGAAACGGCGTGTCACGCCCTGCAAGCGGCGCGAAAAGCGCGTCGAAAAGCATGTTGGGCATGGTTGCCTCCGGCCCTCACCTGTCGGTTCATGGCATGGCGCGGGGGCCACACTCAACCCAGTCAGAAGTTCAGGGTAACACCGGGCAAACGCAATTCCAGCAGCAGGTCGCGCACTTCCTGCCGGGCCGCGATGTTTGAGATGTTAAGCTGATCGACGCCGGTATCCTTGAGGTCCAGCAGCGTCAGGCCACGCGGGAACAATTCGCGGAAGATCACACGCTCGGAAAAGCCGGGCGAGACCCGGAAACCGATGCGTTTGGACAGATCGTCCAGCGCCTTGCCGACCTTCTTCTTGTTGTGCATCTGCTGCGCGCCAAGGCGGTTTCGCAGCACGATCCAGTCTATGGGTTTCAGCCCGGCCTGCGCGCGCAACTGGCGCGCGTTCCAGACCATTTCGGAATAGATCGACGGGCCTTTCACGCGCCCCGTTTCGGCATCCACCCGTGCCAGCAAGTCAAAGTCGATGAAGCTGTCATTCAGCGGCGTGATCAGCGTGTCGGCCAGCGAATGGGCCACCTGGCTAAGGCGGGTATGCGAGCCGGGGCAATCGATGACGATGAAATCCGACGCAGGCTCCATCTCGGCAATGGCCGCTGACAGGCGCTGGTCAAAGGCGTTCTCGTTTGGCCCCAGCGCATCGGTCTGCACCTCGGGCAGGTCGCGATACGCCGGAGTGGGCAGGCTCAGGCCGGTGCGGGCCAGATAGGCAAGGCGATTCTCGATATAGCGGCCAAAGGATTTCTGTCGCAGGTCCAGATCCAGCGCACCAACCCGGTGGCCCATGCGCGCAAGGGCAGTTGCCACATGCATGCAGGTGGTGGATTTGCCCGACCCACCCTTTTCGTTGCCCACAACGATGATATGCGCCACGTCGGCCCCCGTTTCCGCAAAGCAAAAAGCGCGCCCGACTGTGGCGCGCCTTCTCTATATGTTGGGTGCTGCCCGTTGGGAAGCACCAGCCGATCAGAAGCCCAAGCCGGCGTATTTGTTCTTGAACTTCGACACGCGGCCACCGGTGTCCATCAGCTTGGCCGTGCCGCCGGTCCATGCGGGGTGAACCGTCGGGTCGATTTCCAGCGCCATCTGGGCGCCTTCCTTGCCCCAGGTCGACTTTGTCTGGAACACGGTGCCATCCGTCATCTTCACGTCGATGAGGTGGTATTCGGGGTGAATGCCCTGTTTCATGATCCGGTTCCTTATTCGGCGTCTTTGGCTTTGTAATTCGTGTCTTCAACGATCCGGGCAGATTTGCCGCGACGATCACGAAGGTAGTACAGCTTGGCGCGACGCACGCGGCCACGGCGGACCACTTCTATATGGTCGATGTTGGTCGAATAGAGCGGGAACACCCGTTCCACGCCTTCGCCAAAGCTGATCTTGCGGACAGTGAACGAGGCGCTGATCGTAGCGCCGCCCTTGCGGCCAATCACGACGCCTTCGTAGTTCTGCACGCGCGAACGGGTGCCTTCGGTCACTTTGTAACCGACACGCACGGTATCACCGGCCTTGAAATCGGGGATGGTCTTGCCGAGGGCAGCGATCTGCTCCGCCTCGATCTGCGCGATAAGATTCATCGCAAGTCCTTTCATATGCTCGCAGTTTTTCTGCGATGGGATGCCGCCCTAGAGCTCTCGGTCTTCATTCGGGTCCCTACCGTGCGCCGCACAGTAAGCCCGCCAGAGATCAGGCCTGCGTATTTTCGTCAGCCTTTCGGCCATTCCCCTGCGCCAGTCGGTGATGTTCGCGTGATGGCCCGAAAGAAGAACCTCGGGTATCGCGTGACCTTCCCAGAGCGGGGGCTTCGTATATTGCGGAAACTCCAGCAGCCCCTCCGAAAAGCTTTCCTCTTCGGTGGACACCTGATTCCCAAGAACGCGGGGTATAAGGCGGACGGTCGCATCAATCAAGGCCTGTGCGGCAATCTCGCCGCCGGTCAGAACGAAGTCGCCAAGGCTGACTTCCTCGATCGCGTGATGGTCAATGACGCGCTGATCGACGCCTTCGAACCGGCCACACAGCAGGGTGACGCCCTGTGCCTGCGACCAGCGCTGCGCCATGCCTTGCGTGAACGGTTTTCCCCGTGGCGACAGATAGATAACCGGCCACAGCGCGCGATCCTGGGGCGTGCCTTCGGCGGCCTCGCGCAGCGCCCGGCTCACCACATCGGCGCGCAGCACCATGCCTGCACCGCCGCCTGCGGGCGACTCGTCCACGTTGCGGTGGCGGCCCTCGCCAAAGGGGCGCAGGTCGATGGTTTCCAGCGCCCAGAGGCCGAAATCGAGCGCCTTGCCGGTGAGGCTGAGGTTCAGCGTGCCGGGGAACGCCTCGGGGAAAAGCGTGATGACCTTAGCCTTCCACGCATCTTTCACGATGCGCGGCTCTGCCATCAGGTCGCGCGGGATCAGCGAGGCACTGATCTTGAGGCGGCCATGCGATTTCGGCTTGGGGTCGGGTGTGTCTGACATGGCGCGCCTTCTAGCCGGGTTTGGGGCGCGGTTGAACGGAAATCTGGGTGACGCGATCTATTGCTGGTCGCGGTCGGTATCGATCGCGGCATGCGTTGCGGCATCGGGGTTCCAGATCAGACGTCCGACCAGAATGGCCAGCGTGCTGAGTACCACCGGCAACCAGAACGGGATCGGAATAGCCGCGCCGAGGACACCGCCGATGCCGCGTCCTATGCCGAAAAACAGCGTGACTAAAAGTACCTGTACCGCCGCGTGTGAGGCCAGTCGCAACCACGACGCGCCGCTCTGTGCGCCTGACGCGGTGCCGGGCCAGGTTTCGGGGCGCAGGAACAGCAGCCAAAGCACAAACAGCAGCGAAAACACCGGCACCATCGCCCAGCCCGATCCGGCAAGCCCGGCAAGAAGCGGACCGAGATACAAAAGCGCCGTGGCACCGCGCATCATCGTGATCTTGTTCAGCATCGCCCTCATCCCCTTTTCAGAATGATTCTGCCCATGAATGCAGGACTTTGCAAGCGGCCGGTCAGTCGAGCGCTTCCGGCGGGTCGATGATGATGCGGCGCGTGGCAAGGTCGATGGCGGGAACAACCAGCCGGGTGAAGGGCAGCAGCAGCGCGGTCTTCATACCGGGGCCGAGAATCTCCAGCAGATCGCCCGCGCCGTGGTTGTGAACGGCGTGAACCTTGCCGATCAGGGTGCCGCCGGTATCATGCGCATCCATGCCGATCAGGTCGGCGTGATAGAACTCGTCCTCATCGGGCGCCGGAAGTTTTGCCCTGTCAACATAAAGGCTTGTGCCTTTCAGGGCATCGGCCTGTTCCTTGGTTGAAACCCCCGACAGCCGCGCGCCAAGGCCGTTTGCGACCGGCCGGGTCAGCGAGACCTTGTAGCTGGTCTGCCCGTCCTCGGTGAAAAGCGGGCCGTAGGTTGCTATGGCGGCGGGGTCGGTGCAGAAACTTTTCAGGCGAACCTCGCCCTTGACGCCGAACGACCCGGCGATGGCACCGACGCAGATGCGGTCTGACATTCAGCGTTCCTTTATCTCAAGGGTCGCGGCCCGCCGCTCCCAGCCCAGGCGCTCCAATTCCGGCACCAAATCTTGTTTCTCGGGCCAACCAACACACAACAGGCTGACAAGTGTCCAGTCCAGCGGCACGTCAAGATCGCGCGTCAGCGTTGCGGCATCAAGGATCGACACCCAACCCACGCCCAGCCCTTCGGCACGGGCCGCAAGCCAGAACAGGGTGATCGCGCCCACGACGGAATAGGCCCGCATCTCGGGCATCGACGCAGCACCAAGGCCGGAGCCTTTGGAAGTGGCATCGTCGCAGAAAACGGCAAGCAGAATCGGGGCCTGATCCAGGCCCGATAGCTTTAGATTGGCGTAGAGAGCGGCTTCATCGCCAGAATATCCGGCAAGCGCCTGACTGTTCGCCGCCTGAAAGTTCGTGCGGGCGACGTGGCGGGCGCGGTCACTTTCAAGGCGGACCAGACGCCAAGGCTCTGATAATCCCACGGAAGGGGCCAAAGAAAACGCGGAAAGGCAGCGGTCAAGAACCGCTGCCTCGACCGGGTCGGTGCGGAAGCGGCGCACGTCGCGCCGCCACAGCATCAGATCCCGCAACTCGGCCCGGAAGCCGTCGGAGAAGGCGCCGTTCAAGACGGATCGCCTGCTGGTCACTCTTCCGCGGGCGTTTCTGCGCGGGCGGCCTTCTTCTTGGCGAGTTCCGCCATGCGCTTGCCGGGAACTGCCGCCTTGGGGTTGTTGCGGACGGTTTTCTCTTTGATCCCGGCAGCTTCCAGCATGCGCGCGATCCGGTCGGTGGGCTGTGCGCCCTGACCCAGCCAATACTGGATGCGTTCCACATTCATGCGGATGCGGTCTTCGCTGTCCTTGGCCAGCAGCGGGTTATAGACGCCCAGCTTTTCGATGAAGCGGCCATCGCGCGGCATGCGGCTGTCGGTGGCGACGATCGAATAGAACGGGCGCTTCTTGGAGCCGCCACGGGCGAGACGGATTTTCATGGACATGGGTAGTCTCCTTGGGATGTTGAACCGGGCAAGCCCCGGTTATTTCTGCAGTTTTTCGTGATGCCTGATGACTTCCGAGATGATGAAGGTCAGGAATTTCTTGGCGAATTCGGGGTTCAGATTGGCCTCTTGCGAGAGCCATTCCAGACGTTCGATCTGGCGCGCCTCGCGCGCGGGGTCCGAGGGCGGCAGGTTGTGTTCGGCCTTGAGCTGCCCCACCGACTGTGTCTGCTTGAAGCGTTCGGCAAGGGTATAGACAAGGATCGCATCCAGCCGGTCGATGCTGTCGCGGTGGTCCCTGAGCAGGTCTTCGGCACGGGCGTTGGCGTCGGTCATGCGGCGCTCCGGCGGATATGGAATGCAGTTGCCTCATGCGGTTTTCTAGCGCCGCCGGTAAATACCGTGCGCGACGATGTGCGATAGTCACGAAACATCGGCCAATCCGAGGCTTGCGGCGCGCGCAGCGTCAGCCGTTCTGTTTCAAGAACGGGCAGGCCGGTCAGCCGAGGGTGCGCCGCCATGGTCATTTCTTTTTCATCAGCCCCGACAGACCGGCGGGCAGGGTCATACCCTTGCCCATGCCGCCAAAGCCGCCCAGACCTGCGGGCATCTTGCCCTTCATCGCCTCGGCGGCGGCAGCAAGCTGGCCCTCGTCCATCTTGGACGGGTCGGGCATGCCGCCGCCAAGACCCTTGCCGCCCATCATCTGTTTCATCGCGGCTTTCATCATGCCGCCCTTGCCCATCTTCTTCATCATGTCCGCCATCTGGCGGTGCTGTTTCACAAGCTTGTTCAACTCGGACACTTCAAGGCCGGAACCTGCCGCGATGCGCTTCTTGCGCGACGCTTGCAACAGGTCGGGATTGGCGCGTTCCTTTTTGGTCATGGAGTTGATCAGCGCGATCTGGCGGCGCAGCATGCGGTCGTCCATGCCGGCCTCGGCTGCGGCTTTTTGCATCTTGCCCATGCCGGGCATCATCCCCATCAGGCCCTGCATGCCGCCCATTTTCAGCATTTGATCAAGCTGGCCCTTCAGGTCGTTCATGTTGAACAACCCCTTCTGAAACCGCTTCATCATGCGTTCGGCCTGTTCGGCCTCGAACGTCTCCTGCGCCCGTTCCACCAGCGCCACGATGTCGCCCATGCCGAGGATGCGACCCGCGACACGCTCCGGCTCGAACGTCTCAAGCGCGTCCATCTTTTCGCCGAGGCCGACGAAGCGAATCGGCTTTCCAGTTACGGCGCGCATCGACAGAGCGGCCCCGCCGCGACCGTCGCCGTCCATCCGGGTCAGCACGACGCCGGTGATGCCAAGTTTGCCGTCGAATTCGGTGGCGACGTTGACGGCATCCTGCCCGGTCAGGCCATCGACGACCAGCAGGGTTTCGCGCGGTTGCGCCACATGGCGCACCGCCAGAACCTCATCCATCAGCACATCGTCGATGTGGAGACGACCGGCGGTATCGAGGATGTAGACGTCATAACCGCCAAGGCTGGCCTGGGTTTTGGCGCGCTTGGCGATCTGGACCGCCGTTTCGCCTTTGACGATGGGCAAGGTATCGACGCCGATCTGCGCGCCGAGGATCTGGAGTTGTTCCATCGCCGCCGGACGATTGGTGTCGAGCGAGGCAAGGAGAACGCGCTTGCCGTTCTTTTCCTTGAGGCGTTTTGCCAGCTTGGCCGTGGTCGTGGTCTTGCCCGAGCCTTGCAGGCCGACCATCAACAGCGCCGAAGGCGGGTTGTCGATCTTCAGCGCATCGGCGGGGCCGTCGCCAGTCAGCACGCGGATCAGCTCGTCATGGACGATCTTGACGACCTGCTGGCCGGGCGTGATGGACCGGGTGACAGATTGGCCAGTGGCCTTTTCCTGCACCGCTTTGACGAAATCGCGGGCAACCGGCAGGGATACGTCGGCTTCCAGCAGGGCGGTACGCACCTCGCGCAGCGCGGTCGCCACGTCGGCGTCAGAAAGCGCACCCTGCTTGGTAAGCCGGTCGAAGACGCCGCCAAGGCGTTCTGATAGGTTCTCGAACATGGCCCGTCCTTCGTGGTTGCACCCTGCCCCGAAGTAGGTCGGGACGCTTCAAACGACAATCGCCGCCGCTGGGCGGCCAACGACAATCACACCCACGGGCGCAACGCGCTGGTGGGTGGCGATCCCGGATCGCGTCCGGGACCGGAAATCTTGATGATCCCCGGGATGGAATTGGCGTTACTTTGGTTGACGTGCCAAGTCAAGTCGGGGGTGGCACTGGTCGGCGGGGCGAGGCGCGCTATCCTCCGTGTTACGTTAGAAGGAGCGGTATGATGGCGGACGGTGTGATCTATGTGGCCGAAGGTGCGGGCTACCTTGATCTGGCAACACGCGCGGCCCGCAGTCTGAAGGCGCTGAATGCGGGGCTTGAGGTAGACCTGTTCACGGATCAGGCCGTTCCGCCGGGCCTGTTCGACCGGGTGCAGCCCATCCCCGAAGGGCCGACGTCAAAGCTGGCGTCCCTGCCAGCGACGCGGTTCGATCGGACGCTGTATCTGGATTGCGACACGTTGGCGCTGGCGCCATTGGGCGATCTGTTCGAGATACTGGACCGGTTCGAGCTGGCCGTAGCGCATGACGTGCGCCGCACCTCATCGCTGATACGCGAGGGCGCGCGCGAGGCACCGCCCTATGCTTTTCCGCAGATGAACGCCGGGGTTATGCTGTATCGGCGGTCAATCGCGATGCAGGCGTTCCTTGCCGAGTGGCAGCGGCGCTATCGCGCCGCCGGAAAGCTGCGCGATCAGCCGACGCTGCGTGATCTGTTGTGGGCAAGCGATCTGCGCTTCTACGTGCTGCCGCCCGAATTCAACCTGCGCCGGGTGACGGTGCTGGACGCCTGGGAGCCGCTGGATGCGCGCCCGACGATCCTGCATTCGCACCGGTTGTTGCAGCATCTGCGGGGGGCCGGTGTGCAATTGGAGTCGCTGCCCGAGGTGCTGGAGGCGGAACGGATCGCGCGGGCCGAGGAATGGCGGGCGGCGGGCCTGCCCGATCCGGCGGCGGGCGGTGACGCAGTGCTGCCCTACCTGTGGGCCGAGGCGCAGGATGGCATGCAATCTGCTGCGGCAGAATGAAAGTGGCGCGCCCGGTTGCCCGTGCGCGCCATCGTCTGGGCGGAGCGCTGGATCAGAAATTGGTAACGTGATCCATCGCAACAAGTTGCTGCAGCGTGTAGTCAGCCGGATCGACGCCGAGGAGTGCAGCCATTTGCGCCTTGCCGGGGGTGACGACATTCGGCGGAGGTGCGCTTTCCCGATTTGCGCCCGACAGGATGAAGTTTTCCAGCGCACGGTCACCCTCGCGTCGGGCGTCCTGAAGCTGGATCAACTCGATCTGGGTCAGGCCGTCTGACGCAAAAGACGGGACATCGGCCGTGAAATCGGCCCGCGTTGCGACCGCGTTTGCCTGACTGAGCACAAAAGCCAACTGCGTTTTGTCACCATCACGACGGGCTTCGATGATCTGGACCAACTGGGCGTTGGTATAAATGCCCGGTGCGACACCTGCGCTGGCCGCGAGCTGCGCGTCACCCGGACCGGCCGACTGACCAAAGGCTGCGCCAGACGCAAGCACGACGGCGAAAACGCCGGAGAGGACTTTCAGGGTCATGACAGATTTCCTTTTTCAAATGCCGTTCGGACATGGAGCAATGCAAAGTTGCGGGCCTTAGAATGATGTTCAGTAAAAAAATACATTCATCCCCGCACCAAAAGTTGCGGTAAATGGTAAACTTCGACTATCGAACAATTACTTGGCACTGCGGCACGACACGAGGGCGGTTGCCGGAAGCTGCGCGGTTCATGCACCGTTGGCTATGAAATACGCTGGAACAAACTGCGCCTTTTTAAACGATTCGTCAATGTTTGGGTCGTGTCGGCCTACGTGCCGGCACAGAAGGGCCGACGGAACGGATGCAGTCACTTTGACACGTCTTGCCCCGCGAAGCGCCCGTCTGACAGCGGGCCAACGCAGAAACCCGCAGGTGCCTTGACTTGCAAGTTGGCCGAGACGGATGACAGACTGTGGTATGGCACAGGCACATCATGCGGCCCGGCCTGAGTGCCGCGGGCCTCTCGCTCGGTCCGTTTGGTTTTTATCGGACATAAGATTGTTACTGAACTGTTTTGTTCAATACACGAACGCGAGAGGCCACGAGAGTATTGTGGCGGGCCAGGCGCGCGGGCGGAAAAAGTTCCAAAGCGGGCCGGTTTCTGCCCTTTACCGACAAAGGCAAAGGACTGCTTCGACCTTGTATCCCCCGGCATAGCCGGTAGCCTGTTCGCTCATGCGTACCTCGTCGGCGTGCCGGTGCAGTGGAGTGGCGATGATAGCTTTTGAGAACTGGGACGAGATTCGCACGGCCTATCAGGTGGCGCGCCTGGGCACCGTCTCGGGAGCGGCCGAAGTGCTGGGCGTGCATCATGCGACGGTGATCCGGCATATCGACGCCTTGGAAAAGCGACTTGGAACCAAGCTGTTCCAGCGCCATGCACGGGGCTACACGCCGACCGAGGCCGGTCGTGACCTGCAGATCGTGGCGCAGGCGACCGAGGATCAGTTCTGCCAGCTTTCGGGCCGCATCAAGGGCCAAGGGACAACGGTGACGGGAGAGTTGGTGGTCACCTCGATCGCGGGGATCGCGGAACTGATCACGCCCGTTTTCGTGTCGTTCCAGGCGCTGCATCCCGAAGTGCGGGTGCGGTTCATCGCCGACTCGCGGCTGTTACGGCTGGAATACGGCGAGGCGCATGTGGCGGTGCGCGCTGGAACCATCCCGGAGGAACCCGATAATGTGGTGCAGCCGTTGGCGTTGATGCGGTCGGGGCTTTATGCCACCAAAGGCTATGTGGCGGCACATGGCCTGCCCGCCGGGCCGGACGATTTCGCCGGACACCGCTTTATCGGCAGCACCGGCGACGGGGCGCGCGCACCATTTCACCGCTGGCTGCGCGAGCGGGTGGCCGAAGAAAACTTTACTTTTGTCGCCTCGGATGTGACGACGACAGAGGCGGCCGTTCGAGCCGGAGCCGGGATCGGGTTTCTGGCCGCACAGGGCGCTGATCGCGACGCCGATCTGATAGAGGTCATGGCGCCAATACCGGACTGGGAATCGCGGCTATGGCTTGTCACGCATGTTGATCTGCATCGCACGACAAAGGTGCAGGCTTTTCTCAGCCATATAAAGGAAGCGTCCAAGGGCTGGAACCGGCTGTAACGGTTCGGCCGGGCCGCATTTGCAGAACGGTCAGCGCGGGGGCCACTGCGGACCGACCCGCCCCGGCAACGCGCCGGAACTCGCGTCAAAGTTGCGTCAAAACTTACGTAGCTGACGGCAACAGTGGTGTCGTGCGGATGAATTGACTTGACGTCAGTCGGCAATCCCCTAAATGAATGAATATTCATTCACTCTGAGTTGCAGCATTCTTAGTGGCACAGTGGCGGTGTTTGATGATCCGGGGGTCTGACCGCAGGCCTGACACTCGCCTAAGGGCTGACAAAGGACAAACGACAAGACATGACCGCCTTGCCCCAGGACGTGCATCTTCCCAGCGGTGCTGACCCGCGCCAGTCGCATCTGCTGGATGCCGTGCGTGAAGCTTTCGTGGAAAAGGGTTTTGATGGTGCGTCGATGCAGGATCTCGCACGGGCGGCGGGAATCAGTGTGGGGAACTTTTATCGCTACTTTCCGTCGAAAGATGCGATAATCGAAGCCATCGTGATGCGCGATCTGGCCGATGTGCAGCAGGAATTCGCGACAATCATCCAGTCGGACAATCCGTTGTCGACGCTCCGCGAGGTGCTTTACCAGCATATCGGCGGGGCTTGCGGTGCCGATTGCCCACTGATGGCCGAGATCAGCGCAGCGGCACGACGCAAACCCCAGATCGGCGTGGTGTTCCGCCGTCTGGAAGACGGAGTCCGGGGCTATCTGATTGCGGTCTTTGCGGCGGTGACAGGACAAACGCTCGAAGACACCGCGCGCCGCTATGGCGGGCATGCGGCGCTGATCATGATGCTGGTGAAAGCCAATGGCATGCGGGTTCCTGCGGAAGACGGGAATGAAACTGATCTGAATGTGCAGATTCTGCGAACAATCAACAGAACGCTGGACGAAATCGAAACTGATGCTGTGAAGGGCTGACATGAAACGAATGTCACATATTCTTATGGCCGCGACAGTGGCCTTTGGTGCCGGCGCGCTGACCATCCCTGCGATGGTCCATGCCGAAGCGGCGCCCGCCGCCGAGGCCCCGTCGCAGGGCCTGCCGTCGATCACCGTATCGACTGTAGGCACGCGCGTGATGCGGGATCGGGTCGTCGGATCGGGTCTTGTGACGCCGGTAGAGCGGGTTCTGGTGGCACCGCTGATCGAAGGCCAGCCGATCGAGACGTTGATGGTGGATATCGGCGATACCGTGACCAAGGGTCAGGTGCTTGCCCGGCTGTCGGCCTCGACGCTGAAGCTGCGCGAAAGCCAGAACGCGGCGCAGCGCGCGTCGGCGGTAGCGGCCATCGCACAAGCAGAAGCGCAGCGGCTGGAAGCGCAGGCCAATTTCGACGAAGCGCAGCGCGTGAAAAAGCGCACCGACACGTTGCGCGCTGCCGGATCGGCATCACAGGCGGCAAGCGATACGGCGGCATCGGCGGCCGCTTCGGCTGCGGCTCGGGTGACGGTGGCTGTGCAGGGGCTGGAGGCCGCAAAAGCGCAACTGGCGCTGGTCGATGCGCAGATCGACGATCTGGCGTTGCAACTGGCGCGCACAGATGTGGTGGCCCCGGTGGCCGGCAAGGTGGTAGAACGCAACGCGATGGTGGGTGCCATTGCCACTGCGGCGGGCGATCCGATGTTCGCGATCATCCGCGACGGCGCACTGGAACTGCGGGCCGATGTGGCAGAGCGTTTCATGCTGAAATTGCAGCCAGGGCAGAAGGTGATGATGCGGGGCGTTGGTCAGGCCGAAGCGCTGAGCGGGACAGTGCGGCTGGTCCAGCCGGATATCGACCTGACCTCGCGTCTGGGGCAGGCCCGCGTGACCATCGACACGCCGGAACTGGTGCGGGCCGGGATGTTCCTGGATGCCGAAATTCTTGCGGCCGAGCGTGAAACGTTGGTCGTGCCGGTGACGGCGGTCGGCGCCAGCGAAGCCGGCGCCACCCTGATGAAAGTCACCGGCGGGCTGGTCGCGCGCGTGCCTGTGACGCTGGGGATCCGCGACGGCGGGTTCGTGGAAGTGGTGACCGGCATCACGGCCGGCGACCTTGTGGTGACCAAGGCAGCCGCCTTTGTCCGCGAAGGTGACAAGATCAATCCCGTGCCCGAAGCGGCCGGCACGAACTGAGGTCGATGCGATGAATTTCTCCGCCTGGTCCATTCGAAATCCGATTGCGCCGATCCTTGCCTTCGTCATGCTGATGGTGCTGGGCTGGCAGTCGTTCAACGCCCTGCCGATCACCCGCTTTCCCAACATCGACGTCCCGCTGGTTGCGGTGACGGTCACCCAGTCGGGTGCCGCCCCCGCCGAGATGGAAAGCCAGGTCACCAAGGAAATCGAGGATGCCGTGGCGGGCATCACCGGGGTGAAAAACATCCTGTCCACCGTGACCGACGGGGTGTCCACCACCGCCGTCGAGTTCCGCATGGACGTACCGACCGACAAGGCGGTGCAGGATGTGAAGGATGCCATCGACCAGATCCGGGGAGATCTGCCGGGCGATGTCGAAGCGCCCATCGTGACGCGGATCGACGTGGAAGGTCAGGCGATCATGACCTTTGCCGTGTCCGCGCCCAACCTGGCGCTGGAGGAATTGTCGTGGTTTGTCGATGACAAGATTACCCGGTCGTTGCAGGGTCGCCCCGGAGTGGGGCGGGTTGACCGCTATGGCGGCGCCGACCGCGAAATCAGGATCGAACTCGACCCGGTCAAGCTGGACAGCTATGGCATAACCGCGTCCAGCGTGAATGCGCAGTTGCGCGAAACCAACACCGATCTGGGTGCAGGACGCGCCATGATCGGCCAGGGCGAACAGGCGATCCGCACACTGGGCGATGCGGCAACGGCAGAAAGCCTTGCCACAACGACTATCGCCCTGCCCTCGGGCCGCTTCGTGCGGCTTGGCGATCTGGGAAATGTTGTCGACACGTTCAAGGAAGTACGATCGTTTTCGCGCATGAACAGCGAGCAAGTCGTGACCTTTGCCGTGTTCCGCGCCAAGGGGGCCAGCGAAGTCAGCGTTGCCGAAACGGTGGATGCAGCTCTGGACACGATCCGCGCCGAGAGCCCGGATGTCATGATCAAGCTGGTCGATGACACCGTGTTCTATACGCTGGGTAATTACGAGGCGGCCCTTGCCACGCTGATCGAAGGCGCTGTTCTGGCCGTGCTGGTGGTGTTGGCGTTCCTGAAGAACTGGCGCGCGACGCTGATTGCCGCCGTGGCCCTGCCGCTGTCGGCGGTGCCGACGTTCTGGATCATGGATCTGCTGGGATTCTCGCTGAACCTTGTCAGTTTCCTTGCGATCACGCTGGCCACGGGGATTCTGGTGGACGATGCGATTGTCGAGATAGAAAATATCGCGCGCCATATGAGGATGGGCAAGACGCCCTACCGCGCCGCCATCGAGGCGGCGGACGAGATCGGGCTTGCGGTCATTGCAACCTCAGCCACAATCGTCGCTGTGTTCGTGCCAGTCAGCTTCATGCCGGGGATACCGGGGCAGTATTTCCGACAATTTGGCCTGACGGTGGCAATCTCGGTGATCTTCTCGCTACTGGTGGCGCGTCTGATCACGCCGATGATGGCGGCCTATTTCATGCGCGACAAGGACGCACATGAGGAAGAGCAGAAAGACGGCTGGATCATGCGCGGCTATCTGCGCGTGGTAAAGGCGACGACAGCGGGTCATATCTGGTTCCTGCCGGCGCGCTATCTTACCATGGTAGGGGCCATCGGCGTGCTGGCGGTGTCGATCTTTTTCATGGTGCAGATCCCCGGCAGCTTTATTCCACCCGAAGATGTCAGCCGGATTCCGATCAGCGTGGAGTTGCCCCCCGGAGCGACGCTTGCCGAGACGGACCGCACGACGCAGGCGATGGTCGAACGGATCCGCGAGGTTGATGGCGTCGCGGGCGTGTTCGTGCTGGGCGGTGCGTCGCCGACCGGCGACCGCGACGTGCGCCGGGCCAGCGTGACGGTATTGCTGGACAAGTTGGACCAGACGCTGGGCTACCGGTTGGTCAGTCTTGCGCGGTCGGTTCCGGTGGTAGGATCGTGGGTGCCGGAGCGCGAAGCACAAGGGCGCACCCGGCCACAAAACCAGATCGAGGCCGAGATCTTTGACCGGCTGGAAGGCGTCCCCGACATCCGAGCCTTCAAGCTGAACGACCGGGGCGAGCGCGACATCAGCTTTTCCATCCTGTCCTCCAGTGAGGCCGACCTGAACAATGCTGTCGCCGCACTGGAAACAGCGCTTCGCGGCGAACCGCTGTTGGCCGAAGTGGCCTCGGAAGGCGCTCTGCCGCGCCCCGAGATTCAGATCACGCCGCGCCAGGCAGAGGCGGCCCGTCTGGGCATCACCACCGCACAGATTGCCCAGGTGATCCGGGTGGCGACCATCGGCGACAGCGATGCGGCGCTGGCGAAAGTGTCGATCGACGATCGCCTGATCCCGGTGCGGGTGCAACTGGACGAGGCGTCACGATCGGATCTGGCGCGGCTTGCGGCGCTGAAGATCACCACGGCGGCAGGCAATGCCATTCCGCTGAGTTCGGTCGCCGATGTGCGGATCGCCGAAGGCCCCAGCATGGTGGACCGTCTGAACCGCGAACGCCGTGCTACCATCGGGGCCAACCTGCCGGTCGGCGTGGCGCTTGGCACGGCGACGGCACGGTTCAACGAGATCGTTGCAACGGTGGAGTTGCCGCCTTCGGTGCGCGTGCTGGAAGCGGGCGATGCCGAAGTGCAGCAGGAACTGACCGCCGCGTTCGGCAATGCGATGATCATGGGCCTGATGCTGGTGCTGACGGTGCTGATCCTGCTGTTTGCCAGTGTAATCCAGCCCTTCACCATCCTTTTGTCACTGCCGCTCGCCATCGGCGGGGTGGCGGCGGCGCTGATCCTGACCGGCAACCCGGTGTCGATGCCGGTGCTGATCGGCATTCTGATGTTGATGGGCATTGTCACCAAGAACGCGATCCTTTTGGTCGATTTCGCGGTGATCATGCGGCGCGAGGGGATGGACCGCTTTTCGGCGGTGATGGAGGCGGGCCACAAGCGGGCGCGGCCCATCGTGATGACATCCATCGCCATGTCGGCGGGTATGCTGCCTTCGGCGCTGGGGGTGGGCGAAGGAGGGTCGTTCCGCGCGCCGATGGCGATTGCGGTGATCGGCGGCATTATTGTCTCGACCGTGTTGAGCCTTGTCATCGTGCCGGCGTTTTTCCTGATCATGGATGATCTGTCGCGCCTGCTGAGCTGGATGTTCGGCCGCTTCATCGGGGCGAAAGATTACGAACCGGAGGTTCCCGAGGCCGCCGTGCTTGCCGCCCGACTGGACGAGCGTCAGGCCGAGATCGTGGCTCTGCAAGCGCGGATGGACCTGCTGGAAGACAGCAAGGCATCAAGGCGGGGACCGGCCACATTGCACGTCGCGGAATAGCCCCTTCACTGCATGTTGGAGCAAACGCCCGGTCCCGTGCCGGGCGTCTTGTTCCGGGCCGGATGATGCGTTGGGGGGGCTTGTGACTGGTCCGCATTGATGAAAAAGGACGCGTCATGCGGCGCAATCTGGGCCTGATCCTTGCACTGACCCTGATCGGCGCTGTCTGGGCCCTGACCTTTCCGTTGACCAAGATCGCCGTGCTGGGCGGCTATCGCAGTTTTGGTATCATCTTCTGGAGTTCGGTGATCGCGGCCGTCGCGTTGGGCGTGATTGTCGGTTGGCGCGGCATGGGGTTGCCGACCCACCGCGCCGCCATGGGCCGGTATCTGTTCGTGGCACTGGTGGGCACTGTCCTGCCCAGCGCCGCGACCTATACCGCGGCCGAACATCTGCCCGCCGGAGTGATTGCAGTCTGCATGGCGATCATTCCAATCGTTGCCTTTCCGATGGCCATCGCCCTTGGGCTGGAACGGCCGAACCTGCGGCGCTTTTTGGGGCTGCTTCTGGGATTTCTGGGCGTCTTGCTGATCGTGGTGCCGGACGCGAGCCTGCCAGACCCGTCAAAAGCAGCATTCATCCTGCTGGCGCTGCTGTCCGTGCTGTTTTATGCGACCGAAGGGGTGGGTCTCGGCAAGATCGGGCGGGCGGGACTGGACCCGGCGCAGTTGATGCTGGGGGCGTTTCTGCTGTCGGTGGCGCTGAGCCTACCGATTGCCCTGATGACCGGCACGTTCATTGTTCCGTCGTTTGCTGTCGGGGCGGCGGGCACGGCGTTGGTCCTGTCAGGGATGGCGAATGTGGTGGCCTATGTCGGATATGTCTGGATCATCGGACGGGGCGGGCCGGTGTTTGCAGGCCAGGTAAGCTATATCGTGACGGGGTTCAGCATTTTCTGGTCAATGCTGCTACTAGGGGAAAACTATTCGGTTTGGGTGTGGGGCGCGATGGCCGTGATTTTCGCAGGGCTTTTCCTGACCCAGCCACGGCTAGCTGCAAGACCGGACCTTGAGAATACAGCCGCCAGCGACCTTGCGCGTTAGTTTGCGCAAACTCGGGAAAGAAATGGTGCGCCCGGAATAATTCAAACGCCCGGCCCTCAGATTCGCAGTCTGATTGTTGACGTTGATTTAATTTAATAGATTTTCAAGCTTAGATGTCGCAACCCGCTTGAAGGCTTTGAGCGCGCCTATTCAGGCGACCGTTCGGAAATGATCTGGACCGAGGGGCCTGTCACGAAGTTCATGGACGGCGCGCCGCCGGAGCTGCAGCGCGCGCTGATCCTGGCGATGCTCAGCGGCCAGCGCTATGGCGACCTGATCCGGCTGCGCTGGTCTGACTATGACGGCCAGGCGCTGAGCCTGAAGCAGTCAAAGGGACAGGTGCGGGTCAACGTGCCGGTCACACCCGTGTTGCGCATGATGCTCAGCACAACCCCCCGTGTGGGGCCGTACATCTTGACCCGTGCCGATGGCAGGCCATGTGTTCACCGATGGCAATGACAGCGCGCTGAGCAAGGCCTGGCCACGCCGCATGGAAGCTGCAGGCTTCTATCCTCGACCGTTCAAGGTTCTGTCGAAGGCCGAAAAAGCCGAGTTTCTACACTTCAACGATCTTCGTGGAACGGCGGTCACGCTGCTTTCCGAGGCCAAATGCACTGTACCGATGATATGTTCGATCACCGGTCACAGCTTGCAGTCTGTGACCCGCATCCTCGAGCGATATCTGGCGATGACGCCCGCGCTTTCGAAGGCCGCGATCCTCGCACTTCAGAACGCGCCGGAAACGGCTTTTGCAAACCGTCTGCAAACTACGCCTGTGCAGGTGGAAACCCTGAGAAAGAAAAGCGATGGGTAACAAAGAAATAAATGGTGCGCCCGGAGCGATTCGAACGCCCGGCCCTCAGATTCGTAGTCTGATGCTCTATCCAGCTGAGCTACGGGCGCACATTGAGCAAGGCATTAGCCCCGGCTCCAGACCATTGCAAGGGCGAAAACGCGTCAATCAACCGTCGCGGGGCCGATGGTCTTGGGCAGGCGGATGATGAATTCGGTGCCGTCGGCATCGCTGCGCATCAGCTCCAGCTTGCCGCCGTGACCGCGCACAAGCTCGGCCGAAATCGCAAGGCCAAGGCCGGATCCGCCCTTGCGCGTGCCGCCCTGAAACGCGGTGAACAGATGCTCGCGTGCCTTGGGGGGCAGGCCGGGGCCGGTATCGCCGACCTTGATCCACCATTCGGCATCATCCTCGCCGCCGCTGATCTCGATCGTGCCGGGTGCGCCGGTGGCGTCGATCGCCTGACGGGCGTTGCGCAGCAGGTTGGACAGCACGCGGTATAACTGCTCGGCATCGCCGCGCACCATCAGGCCGGGGGCCACATCGATCAGGCAGGACACCGGGCCTTCGGGGCCAAGTCCCTCGCCCTCGGCCACCTCATCCGCCAGCGTCCGCAGGGCAAAGCGCGACAGGGTGGGCGCGGGTTCCTCGGCACGCCCAAAGGTCAGGGTGGATTCGCACAAGGCCACCGCGCGGCGGATCGATGCCTCGAGCTTTGGGGCGGCACGGGCCACCACGGGGTCGGCGCTGCCCTCCATCCGGTCGGCGAACAGTTGGGCGGTGGTCAGGATGTTGCGCAGATCGTGGCTGATCTTGGCGACGGCCCCGCCCAGCTGTGCCAGCCGCTCTTTCTGGCGCAACGCTCCGGTCAGCTGGGTTTGCAGGCCATGCAGCGCGTCTTCGGCCTCGCGCAGTTCGACCACGCGCGAGGTGACGGTGATGATGCGGCGCGCATCCTCAGGGGCTGCGGCATAGGCGGTCATGTGGTTCACCACGCGGCGGATCGGCATGACCAGCAGACGGCGCACCGACAGGAACAAGAGCACCGCCGTCACTGCAGAAATCAGCGCCGACAATGCAAGGATCCGCAGGCCATAGTCGATCAGCGCCATTCGCAGCGGGGCCGTTTCCGTAGTAATCTCGATCAGCAGACCGGCCTCCTGCACCGGGTTTCCGATCACGCGGATCACCCGGTTTTCGCTATCCGCGAGCTGCATCATTGCGTCCTTTATCAACTGCCACGGTCCCGCCATCCGCAGATCGTAGGTGGCAGCAATCGGCTGCGGGATCTCGGACGACAGCACAAGCTGGCGGATCTCGTCCCGCCGCAGCACGACGTTGAACACGCCGGCATTGGCCAGCAGTTCCTTTTCCAGTTCAGGGCCGATCATCTGTTCGGTGGCCAGCGTGGCAAGCGATGCAATCTGTGCCTTTTCCAGCCGCAACAGCAGGTAATCCGCCCGGAACCGCGCAACCGACGGCACGAAGATCAGCACTTCCGCCAGCATGACGAAGGCCACCGTCAGCAGCAGAAAACGACCCGACAGCGTATTCAGCCCCATCGCCCGTTTCCCGCTCACCGATCAAATCCCATCTTCTGTCTACAAATACCCTTGGGGGTGATGAGCGCACAAAAAACCTTCCAGTGGAAGGTTTGCGTAAAGAAAGCCACGCGCATAGCCGGACGTTTGGACGGCTGGCAGCCCCCCGTACGCATTCCCCGCTACCCAACCGCTCAGGGCAAAAACCGCTGGACCAACCGCACGACCCGTTTCACCGCAGCACTGTCGAACAGCCGGGGCGAGAAATAGGCGCCTGCCGCACGCTTCGATACCTCGCCCAACGTTGGGTAGGGGGCCACCATTCCCGCAATCGCATTCATCTTCAACCCTGACGACAGGGCCAGCGCCCAGAGCGCGATCAACTCGCCCGCCTGCGCGCCGGCGATACCCGCACCGACAGGCCGGCCTTTCATGACCATGACCTTGATCAGACCAGCGGTTTTTCCGGTGGCCACCGCCCGATCATTGTCGTGATAGGGCCAGCGCAGCACCTCCAGCCGGTCACCGTGGGCGGTCCGTGCTTCGGCCTCGGTCATCCCCACCTGCGCCAGTTCGGGGTCGGTGTAGGTGGCACGGGGGATATGGGCCATGCTGGCCTTGGCGGGCAGGCCGAACAGCACCTGACGGATCACCACGCCCGCGTGATAGCCCGCCAGATGGGTGAACTGCGCGCCGCCCGCCGCGTCGCCCACCGCATAAACGCGGCGGTTGGAGGCGCGCAGGTGGGCGTCTACGGCCACGCCCTTCTTGTCATGCGCCACACCTGCAGCATCAAGGTTCAGCCCGTCCAGTGCAACCTTGCGCCCGGCGGCGATCAGGATATGCGAGCCTGCGATCTTCTGGCCGTCCGAAAGCGTAGCGGTCACGCCGCCTTGGGGCGAAACAGCTGTCACCGAAACGCCCTCGATAATCTCCACGCCTTCGGCACGCATCCGCTCCAACACCACGGCGGCAAGGTCGGGGTCTTCGCGGCCCAGCGCCTTCAGGCCCTCGATCACTGTCACCGCACAGCCCAGACGGCGATGCGCCTGCGCCATTTCCATGCCGATGGGACCACCGCCCAGAATGATCAGGTGCGACGGCTTTTCGCGCAGCGCAAAGATTGTCTCATTCGTCAGATACGGCACCCCGTCTAGCCCCGGTATGGGCGGCACGACAGGGCGCGATCCGGTGGCGATGACAAACCGGCGCGCGGTGATGATCGTGTCTCCTGCCTCAAGTTCGGTCGGCGAGATGAATTTGCCCCAGGCGCGGATGACGTGGACGCCCAGCCCTTCGAACCGTTCCTGACTATCAACGGGGGCTATGGTGGCGATCACGCGCGCCACATGATCCTTGACCGCGCCGAAATCGACCTGCGGCACCACCGGAGTGATGCCGAACGCGGCACCCGCCGTCATCGCATGGGCAGCCTTGGCGGCAGCCAGCAGCGCCTTTGACGGCACGCAGCCGTGGTTCAGGCAGTCGCCGCCCATCTCGGCCCCTTCGACCAGCACCACCCGTGCGCCCATCTGGGCGGCACCCGCCGCCACCGATAGCCCACCCGACCCCGCGCCGATGACGCAGATATCCGTCGTGATCCGTGCCATGTCAGCGGCCTTTCCTGCCAAAAGCTTTCAGCAGGATCGGCAGGGCGGCCAAAGCCGCCAGCGCCAGAATCGGCCCCAGAATCTGTGGCTTGAACAGCAGGCCAAGGTCGGGGGTGCCGCCTGCCGCGAAAACCTCACTTAGACCGGCACCGACCCAAGTGTAGACAAGGCCACCGGGCATGATGCCGAAAAAGGTGGTGAAGGCAAAGCGCCCGAGGCTGACACCCATTGCGGCGGGAATCAGGTTCGCCAGAAAGAACGGTACCACAGGAACAAGGCGCATCAGGAACAGCACCGAAAGCTGATTCTCGCGCAGCCCCGCCATCAGGCGTGCCGCTGCCCCGCCACCCGCCGCGATCCGGTCGTTCAATTGCGCGCCAAAACCCGCGCGGGCGGCCAGAAACACCGCAATCGCCCCCAGCGTGGCCCCGGCGATGTTGAAGAGAGCGCCGGGAAACACCCCGAACAGGAACCCTCCGGTCAGCGTCGCAATCAACGCACCGGGCAGGCTGAGCGCCACCATGACCGCATAGGCCGCCACAAAGACAATCGCCGCCACCGGGTAATGCGCATCGCGAAACGACAGCAGGGTTTCGCGGTGGGTGGCAAGGGACTCAAAGCTCAGATGGTCGCGCAGGGTAAAGGCCCCGATCAGAGCGGCGGCGAAAATGATCAGGATCGGCGCTTTTCGCCTTAATCCCCTGATCGTTGGGTCGGGGCGGGTAGGGGTTGCCATATCGCTCACGCTTTCGCTCCTTGGTCGCGTGTCGGGTAGATGCGCTGCGAAGGGCGCTGACAACAGCCCCCTCACGCGGCATTGATCGGCAACGGGGCCAAAGCCGTCAGACTGAAACATTTGGCCCACGATGCCCCAGCCAAGCGAGGATATGTTGCAGAAAAACGTGCCGCGCCGAATTGACTTGGCGCAGGGCGTTCCGTAAAGGACGGTCTTCGAATGAAGGGTGGCCCTCGAATCCCATCGGGGAGGGGCTGCCGAAGTGATGGAGTTCCGCGATGAAGCGCACGTTTCAACCCTCGAATCTGGTCCGCGCACGCCGCCACGGCTTCCGCGCACGGATGGCGACCAAGGGCGGCCGGCTGGTTCTGGCCGCGCGCCGTGCAAAGGGCCGCAAGAAGCTGTCGGCCTGATCTGGCCTGACCGCTTCCCACGGGAGGCATTGCATGACACCGCCGGAGATTAGGGTTGCAGGCAGTGATGCCGAGGCACCCTTGGCTCCGGCGGTTTCCGTTCGTTTGCTGACCCTCGCCAAGCGTGCCGATTTCCTACGCGCAGCCCAAGCGCGGCGGCAAAGCACGCCGAGCTTTACCGTGCAGGCCCGCAGGCGCGGCGATGACAGTGCTACGATCCGCGTGGGTTACACCTGTTCCAAGAAAATCGGCAATGCGGTGATACGCAACCGCGCCAAGCGTCGGTTGCGTGAACTTGTGCGGGCCGTGCTGCCCGGCGCGGGGCAACTAGGCTGGGACTATGTGCTGGTGGGTCGACCTGGGGCAACGGTAGAGCGGGATTATGCCCTGATGCTGGGCGATCTGGCCGCGGCGCTGGCGCAGATTCACGCCGAGCGGCGGTCAAAATGACGCCCTTGGCGCATCTGCTGGCGCTGCCGGTGCGGGCTTACCGGCTGCTGCTGTCGCCCTGGGTCGGGCATGGCTGCCGCTATCAGCCGACCTGCTCGGCCTATGCACTGGAGGCACTGGAAAAACACGGTGGCCTGCGCGGCACCGCCCTGACGGTGCGCCGCATCGGTCGCTGTCATCCGCTGGGCGGATCAGGCTATGATCCGGTGCCGTCGCGACCGGGCGAGGAAGACCCCGATCTTGGCACCGGCACCGGCACCGGGGACTGAGATCAGCCCTTTTCGAAGAAGATTACCACCTGCCCGATCGTGACGCCCGCCCGCTTCATGTAGGCGATGTTCATCAGCCGGTCGTCGGTCAATTGCCACATCCAGTCATCAAAGCTGACCCGCAGCGTGCCGTCGGGAACCGGCAGGTCAATGGTGTAGCGCCAGTTGAAAGTATCGCCCCGTTCCTCGCCCAAGGCGGTGCCGATCACGCCAGGGGCGTTGCCCTGCCAGCTGTCCGGGCCGGTCTTGGTCAGCGACCATTTGCGGTTTTCCTTAGATCCGTCCTCATAGACGAAGTTTTCGTCCAGCGTCAGCGTCGTGCCATCCCAGTCGCCGTCGATCTGCACGACAAAGCGGCGGCGGACGGTGCCGAATACGTCCTGAAACTGGCCATGCGCTACGATCGGGCCATCGAAGAACTCCTCAAGCGCCAGCCTACGGTCGCTGAGAAGCGGGTCGGTCGACCCCGGACGCCCGGTGCAGGCCGCCAACAGAACGAACAGGCCCAAAATCATTGCGCGCATCATGTATCCCCCAATATTACAGTGCTTCTTACGCATGCTAGCAGTAACCGGATGTAAAGCGTCGCGTGATGCCGGTGATTGTCAAGCCACGCGGCCTTTGCTGCCGGCACAGCTTGCTGCACCGCCAGCGGTCAAATGCACCCTCGCGCACGCATCCGGTACAGGTGTCCCGCCGCAGTCGGTTGATATTGCGCCGATCTGCCGGGACCCCACCTGCCGGTTGGGGCGCCGCCCTTTCCAAAGTCCCTCAGTTGCGCCAGCGAAAGAGCGAAGTTGCAGAAAATCCTACGCAACTGGGGCGGGAAAATTAACTTTGCGATCAACCTGATTCTCTAATCTGCCCGATAGCGGGATCTGGATCGCCCGCTTTGCGGAGGATCAAGATGCGGATCGGAACAGCGCTGATAACGCAGGGGATCGTTTGGGCGGGAGGGGCGATGCGCCGTCCCGAGGTCATGGTGTTCCTGCCCGCGCTGACACTTGCCGCGTTCTGGCTGGGCGGCGAGGCGACGCTGATCTTTGCAGCGCTTGGCCTGCCGCTGATCTTCGTGATGACCGGCGCATTTTCGATGCGCCCGGCACAGGGTCCCCAGGACGGGACCGGCGTGCTTGGGCAGCGACCGCAGATCACCGGGGCTTTGGATGCCGTCCTGCGTGATACCACCGCTTCGGGCCTGACCACCGCCTGCCTTGTCGTGCAGTTCGACGAGGCCGACCGGTTTCTTGACCGGCATGGTCGCGCGGTGCAGGCGGATGTGCTGACCAGTTGTGCCGACCGTATCTTTGGCGCGCTGCGCCAGGGCGATACGGTAGCACGGCTGGAGGGGGGGGGCCTTGCGGTAGCGCTTGGCGCAGTGTGGCGGATTGACCTTGAAACGCTGGTACAGGTGGCGTCGCGTCTGCAGGCAGCGATCAGCGTGCCGATCAGCCTGAACGGGGCGCAGCTTTACGTCACCTGCTCGGTCGGGTTCTGTCTTGTGTCGCGCGCGCCTGAAAAGACCGGGCGCGCCTTGCTTGATGCCGCTCAGATCGCGGCGGATGACGCGCTGCGACATGGTCCGGGTGCGATCCGCAGCTTTGCCCCCGACATGGCGCGCACCCGTGCCGACCGCGACGCCCGGCGCGATGAACTGGAGGCCGCATTGGACGAAGGGCAGATCCGCGCGCATTTCCAGCCGCAGATTTCCACCGACACCGGGGCGATTAGCGGGTTCGAAGCACTGGCGCGCTGGCACCACCCCGACCGCGGCATCGTCGCCCCCGCCGAATTCCTGCCTGCAATCGAAGAGGCGGGCCTGTCGGAACGGCTGGGTGAGGTGATGCTTTACAACGCGCTGTCAGCGCTTGTGCGCTGGGACAAGGCCGGGCTGAAAGTGCCGACCGTCGCCGTAAATTTTTCGGCGGCCGAATTGCGCAACCCGAAACTGCCAGAAAAGATCAAATGGGAACTGGACAGGTTCGACCTGCCACCGGACCGATTGACGGTGGAAATTCTGGAAACCGTGGTGACGCAGACCGACAATGACGTGATCGTGCGAAACGTGGCGGCGCTGGCGGCACTGGGCTGTGGCATCGACCTTGACGATTTCGGCACGGG
>JANNWS010000166.1:0-5057 GCA_031408575.1 Rhodobacterales bacterium | reverse complement strand
CAGCGTGACCGCAAGCGGCAGCGATTGCAGGATGGCGGACAGGTTCGCCAGCGGCATATGCATCAGCGCGGTCAGAAACAGCCCTGTCGCACCCACTTCAGCCAGTGTGCGCAGTGCGACTATCCCTGCGTCGCGCGGCTGGACCCTAAAGCGCAGCGCCCCGGTGCCAAGGCCCAGAAGTGCCAGCAAAAGCACCGTGATCATTCCGCGCAGGGTAATCGCCTGAAACAGCGGCAAGGATTGGGTCAGCACCTTCATGCCGGCATCGTTCAGCGTGAAGGCCGCCATCGCGCCACACATGTAAAGCGCGCCACGCAGGTTGTCAGAAAGGATCATCACGCAAACTTTCCGCAGGACAGATCACACCCCCGCTGACCGTGTGCTATCAGGCCGCATGAAAGGCGGCCAGTGCCGTTTCAAGCCGGGTCAGATCAATGCGGAACCGGCTTTGCAGCAACCGCTCCAACCGGGCGCGCGGGGCGAGTGCCGCAGGCTCCGGCCGGGTGATCCGGCTGTCGTTGGTCTGGTGCGCGCCGCGTACAAACATTGGCCGGTCGCTGCGCGTCAAGGTCGGCATCTGCTGCCAAACCTTGTGATGCGGAAAATCCAGCGCCTGCATCAAATCCCCCGGTTCAAGATAAAGGGTCATCGCACAAGACCAGAACGCGTGGCGCAGAACCTGCCCGGTCACCGCCACCCGCGCGTCGTCCAGCAGAATACCCATACTGCAATCGACGGCAAACCGGCCGCTTTCGGCATAAAGCGCCGACAGCGCCACAAAGTCCTGCCGGATGCGGGCGACATAGTCGATGGCCACCGCATCGTCGTCGTCCAGCCGGAACTGTGCTGTCACATCTGCGCCCGGCGTGCTGGCGCCGCGCAGAACCTCGGCGCAAACGTCGCGGTGCGGACCGGGTGGACGAAAAACCAGCCGCGCCTGTGGCAGATGCGCCAGCAACGACTGCAACTGACTGCGGAACGGGTCCGGCAGATCATCACCGGTCAGCACGACAAGGGTGAAATCAGGGTCGGTCTGGACGCAGAGCGCGGGCAGGAACACATGCTCGAACCAGATCATCCGCGAGGCCAGACGGCGTGGATCGTAAAGCAGGTTGCGCCGCTCTTGCAGCGTTGTTGCGCCATGCGTTCTGAAACCACCCTCACCCAGATACGAGAACCGGCACAGGCCGACCACATCGATCAGTGGCACAGAGGGTTGGGGTGGAGGGGCTGTCACCTTGCGCGGCACCGCCGAAAATTGAACCGCCCCCGGATGAAACCGGGGGCGGAACGCATCACTCGCTGCGGCTTTCGACGCTGTCGATGAAATCACTCTCATCGGCAAAAACGCTCGGCGCTTCCAGCGGGGCCACAAGGGCCGCCGCTATTTCCGCCTCGGAACGGCGCGCCTCGATCACGACCAGATCGCGGTCGGCTGCGATCTTTTTCACGCGGCTTGTGGCACCACCGGTACCGGCCGGGATCAGACGGCCGACGATGACGTTTTCCTTCAGGCCCACCAGTTTATCGCGCTTGCCCTGAACGGCAGCCTCGGTCAGCACGCGAGTCGTCTCCTGGAACGATGCCGCCGAGATGAAGCTGCGGGTTTGCAGTGACGCCTTGGTGATGCCCAGCAGGATAGGCTCGCCAGAGGCCGGGCGCTGATTGTTGTTCAGCGCCTTTTCGTTGACCTCGTCCAGTTCGCCCTTGTCGACATGCTCGCCCTTCAACAGCGTAGTTTCCCCCGAGTCGAGGATCTCCCACTTCTGCAGCATCTGACGGACGATCACCTCGATGTGCTTGTCGTTGATCTTCACGCCTTGCAGACGGTAAACGTCCTGCACTTCGTCGATCATGTAGTTGGCAAGCGCCTCGACGCCCAGGATCCGCAAGATGTCATGCGGGGCCGGGTTGCCATCCATGATGTAGTCGCCCTTCTGCACGAAGTCACCTTCCTGCACCGGGATATGCTTGCCCTTCGGCACCATGTATTCGACCGACGACAGCGTGTCATCGACCGGCTCGATGGTGATGCGGCGCTTGTTCTTGTAGTCTTTGCCAAAGCGCACATAGCCATCGGATTCCGCGATGATCGCGTGATCTTTCGGGCGACGGGCCTCGAACAGTTCCGCCACGCGGGGAAGGCCCCCGGTGATGTCCTTGGTCTTGGCACCTTCGCGCGGAATACGCGCCACAACGTCACCCGCCTTCATTTCCTGCCCGTCTTCGATGGACAGAATCGCGTCCACCGACATCGGATAGGTAATCGGGTTACCGGCCTCGTTGCGCACCGGATCGCCCGTTTCCGGGTTCATGATGATGACTTCCGGCTTTAGGTCATTACCCTTGGGTGCCGACCGCCAGTCGGACACGATACGCTGGGTCATGCCGGTGGCATCATCGGTATCTTCGCGCACCGAGATGCCCGAAATCAGGTCGACAAAGCGCGCAACACCCGCCTTTTCCGCAATGATCGGCAGGGTATAGGGATCCCATTCGAACAGCTTGGCCCCGCGTTTCACCGGCTGGCCGTCCTTGGCATGGACCTTGGCCCCGTAGGTGACCTTGTGCGACGCCCGCTCTTGCCCGTTCTCGTCGATGATGGCGATCGACATGTTCCGGCCCATCACGATCTGCTCGCCATTGGCGTTGGACAGAAGGTTCGGGTTGCGGAATTCGATCTTGCCTTCTTGCGAGGCCTCCAAGAACGACTGCTGGCCGCCCTGCGCGATGCCGCCAATGTGGAACGTCCGCATCGTAAGCTGCGTGCCAGGCTCGCCGATGGATTGCGCCGCGATGATACCGACGGCTTCGCCGACGTTCACCATCGTGCCGCGCGCCAGGTCACGGCCATAGCACATGCCGCAAACCCCCTCATCCGCCTCGCAAGTCAGCGGGCTGCGGATACGGGCGCTTGCAACACCGGCGGTGTTGATCAGATCCGCACGACGCTCGTCGATCAGCTCGTTGCGGCTGACGATCACCTCGTCCGTTCCCGGAACAAGGATATCCTCTGCCGCGACCCGGCCCAGGAGACGCTCGGCCAGCGACGACACCACTTCACCATCATTCACCGCAGCGACGGCGGTGATGGCGTTATCGGTGCCGCAATCGTTGGAGCGCACGATGCAATCCTGCGCCACGTCCACCAGACGCCGCGTAAGGTACCCCGAGTTCGCCGTCTTCAACGCCGTGTCCGCAAGGCCCTTGCGCGCCCCGTGGGTGGAGTTGAAGTATTCAAGAACGGTCAGACCTTCCTTGAAGTTCGAGATGATCGGCGTCTCGATGATCTCGCCCGACGGTTTGGCCATCAGGCCGCGCATCCCGCCAAGCTGCTTCATCTGCGCGGGTGAACCTCGCGCACCGGAGTGCGACATCATATAAACAGAGTTCGGCTCCATCTCGGCGCCGTTTTCATCATAGCGCACGGCAGAGATCGCAGCCATCATGTCGCCTGCGACCGTGTCAGAGCATTTCGACCAGGCATCGACAACCTTGTTGTATTTCTCACCCTGGGTGATCAAGCCGTCCATATACTGCTGTTCGAATTCCTTCACCTGATCGCGAACCTGGTTCACGACCGTCCACTTGGTGTCGGGGATCAGCATGTCGTCCTTGCCGAACGAGATGCCGGCCTTGAACGCCTCACGAAAGCCCAGACCCATGATCTGGTCACAGAAAATCACCGATTCCTTCTGACCGCAGTAGCGGTAGACGGTGTCGATGACGTTCTGCACGTCTTTCTTCCGCAGCAGGCGGTTCACCAGATCGAACGGAGCTTTCGCGTTCAGCGGCAACAGGTTGCCAAGGCGCAAGCGGCCCGGCGTGGTCACGAACCGCTTGACGATCTCGTTGCCTTCGTTGTCGATCTGCTTGATCCGCGCGGTGATCCGGGCGTGCAGATGCACGACACCAGCCGACAGAGCATGTTCCACTTCTTCGATCGCGGTGAACAGCATGCCTTCGCCGACCATGCCCTTGCGCTCCATCGTCGTGTAGTAAAGCCCCAGAACCATGTCCTGCGACGGCACGATGATCGGCGCGCCGTTGGCGGGCGACAGCACGTTGTTGGTCGACATCATAAGCACGCGCGCTTCAAGCTGGGCTTCCAGCGAAAGCGGAACGTGAACAGCCATCTGGTCGCCGTCAAAGTCGGCGTTGAAAGCGGAGCAGACCAGCGGATGCAGCTGGATCGCCTTGCCTTCGATCAAGATCGGCTCGAACGCCTGGATGCCCAGACGGTGCAGCGTGGGCGCGCGGTTCAGCAGAACCGGATGCTCACGGATAACCTCGTCAAGGATATCCCAAACCTCGGGGCGTTCCTTTTCGACCAGTTTCTTGGCCTGCTTGACGGTGCTGGAAAGCCCCTTCGCCTCAAGCCGCGAGTAGATGAACGGCTTGAACAGCTCCAGCGCCATTTTTTTCGGCAACCCGCACTGATGCAGCTTCAGCTCCGGTCCGGTCACGATGACCGAACGACCCGAGAAGTCGACCCGCTTGCCCAGAAGGTTCTGGCGGAAGCGGCCCTGCTTGCCTTTCAGCATGTCGGACAGCGATTTCAACGGGCGCTTGTTGGTGCCGGTGATGACGCGGCCACGACGGCCGTTGTCAAACAGCGCATCAACCGCTTCCTGCAACATCCGCTTTTCGTTGCGCACGATGATGTCGGGCGCACGAAGCTCGATCAGCCGCTTGAGGCGGTTGTTGCGGTTGATGACGCGACGATACAGGTCGTTCAGGTCGGACGTGGCGAAACGGCCGCCGTCCAGAGGAACCAGCGGGCGCAGTTCCGGCGGGATGACTGGCAGCACGGTCAGGATCATCCATTCGGGCCGGTTGCCCGACTCGAGGAACGACTCAACAATCTTCAGCCGCTTGATGATCTTTTTGGGCTTCAACTCGCCCGTGGCTTCTTTCAGGTCTTCACGAAGCTGAACGGCGGTGCTGTCCAGATCAATCGCAGCCAGCATCTCGCGGATCGCTTCAGCGCCGATATTGGCGGTGAAGGCGTCAGCGCCATATTGATCCTGCGCGTCGAGGAATTCTTCCTCGGTCAT
>JANNWS010000165.1:0-5118 GCA_031408575.1 Rhodobacterales bacterium | reverse complement strand
ATTTGTCTCGCCTCGACCTACGACAAGCGCGGCGAGCGGAAAAGCCGCATCGTACTGGGGCTGACCAAGGACAACATCGTGACAACAACCCGCAGCGACATGATGTATGTTGTCACCGAATACGGAATGGTCAATCTGAAGGGCAAGTCGGTGGCCGAACGTGCCAGGGCGCTGATCAGCATCGCCCATCCGGATTTCCGCGAAGGGCTGGAACGGCAGGCGCATGAACACCGCATGATCCCACGCGGTTACACGTTCTGAAGCGCGCCCCTTGGCTGCTCAACGTTGGCCGTAGTACAGGCCAACCACATGCTCGGCTTCGGCAAAGAACAGCCACCGTGCAGCAAGCGCACCGGCCAGATGGGCCGCGACGGCCAGCCCGTTGCTGACAATCCCGCCCGGCAACGCCCACAGGATCACCGCAGGCAGCGCAACACTCACCACCGCAATGGCGCGCAGCTTTTGCGAATGTTTGCGTCCGACCACATGGATCATCTCGCGCATCAGGTAGTTCCCACCCGTGTGGGGTTGTTCAAAGACACGCGGGGTACCGATGCTTCCCAGTCCGGTCGCCGTGGCCAGCGTTGAACCTCGGGCCGCGAACCGCCCGTCACCCAGCCGGAACGCCGTCATCAGCATACCCGCCAGCGCCAGGCTCAGAACTCCGGCTGGCACACGCAACCCCGCAAGGATCGCGCCGCCGGCAAGTGCGAACAGCAAGAACAGCACCGGGGTGATCCAATGATTCCAGCGCGGAACCGTTGCCAGTTGCGCATAGATCATCGAGGTGCAGAGCACCGTCCCAAGGCACAGGACCGCAGCGATCAGTCCCCAGCCCCCCGGCACCACGCCGCCCATCGCACGCAGCGCTACCGGCGCACAGGCAAGCAGGGCTGCCACCGAAACCCAGGCCTCGCGCGACAGCCAGCTTGACCGCCACTGCGAAAACGCCCGCCACGCCCGCGTCGGCTGCCCCAGATGAAAGGTCGAGGCCACAAGTCCGCCCACCGCCAGCGCGTACCCCAGCCCGAACGAAAGGAAGGCCGCCAGCCCCTGCGGTTGAACCAACCCCAAGGTCAAGAAAGCCAGAAACCCGAACCCAAGCCCGGACAGCACCGTGAACAGAATAACAGAAGGGGCCGGATGCATTCAGATCTTCCCCAACACACGGTCCAGCCAGCCTGCAAGCCCCACAGCCTGCAAGTCCAGCAACGGGGCCAGCAGCGATGCGTCCGTGCGCGCGTCCTTTTTCCTCGGCGGCAGATACTTGTTCGTCGGTCGGGTCTTCAGGTCCGGCATCAGGTCATATCCACCCCGCGCCGCCACCAGCAGGCTCACCTCGCTGGTGGGATCGCCCAGATCGCCGAAATGCCGCGCTCCTGTGGGACAGGTCCGCACGCAGGCGGGTTCGCGGTCTTCCGTGGGCAGGTTCTCATTATAGATCCGGTCGACACAAAGCGTGCATTTCTTCATCACCCCCGCATCCGCATCCATTTCGCGCGCGCCATAGGGGCAAGCCCAAGCGCACAACCCGCAGCCGATGCAGGCGCTCTCGTTCACCAGAACGATCCCGTCCTCGTGCCGCTTGTAGCTGGCCCCGGTCGGGCAGACCGTCACACAGGGCGCATCTTCGCAATGCAGGCAGGAGCGGGGAAAGTTCACCACCTGTGCTGCACCCTCGAATGGCTGAACCTCATAGGAATGGACCCGGTTGAGGAACGTGCCTGACGGCTCTGCCCCGTAAGCATCCTGATCCGACAGCGGTGCGCCATAACCCTGATCATTCCATCCCTTGCAGGCCGTCACGCAGGCCTGACACCCGACGCAGGTATCAAGGTCGATCACCAGTCCCAGTCGTTTTTCGGTGTGTCCCGGCAGACAGGTCATGCGGCACCCTCCCCGCCCGCGCCCAAGGATTTTTCAAAATCCTTGCCAAAAATCTTCACAGATTTTTGCACCGCCCCACCCGGATTGCCCAGTACCCCGAACTGCGGCAACGCCTCGGTCCGGGCGTCCACCCGCTCAATCCGCACCCGCAGATCGAACCATGCCGCCTGCCCCGTTACAGGGTCCGAGTTCGACCAGCGCATCCCGTCGCCCTGTTCCGGCAGCAGTTCCGAAATCAGATGGTTCATCAGGAACCCCTCGACCGCCTCCGGCGCATCCGCATCCAGACCCCAGGCCCCCTTGCGCTTGCCAATGGCGTTCCAGGTCCAGACCGTATTTTCGTTCAGCGCCGCCATATGCGCGACCGGCACTGTAATTATCCCAGAAGGCGACGTCACCCGCGCCCAATCCCCGTCGGAAAACCCCTGATCGACCCAAACTTTCGTCGGCACATACAGAAAATTCCGCCCGGTGATTTGCCGCAGCCACGCATTCTGCGACCCCCAGGAATGATACATGTGCATCGGCCTTTGCGTCAGCGCATGCAGCGGAAAGCCCTCGGCCGCCGCATCCCCGAATGGCGCATACCAGACCGGCAGAGGGTCCATCGCCGCGCGCACCCGCCCCCGCATCGCCTCGGGGGGTTGCACATGGCCATGCCCTTCGGCGGCCAGTTGAAACCGTCGCATCGGTTCTGCATAGACCGAGAAGAGATAGGGTTGCGGCGTCTCATAGAACCCCATCGCAACCCCCCAGTCCTGATACGCGGCGTTCCACGGCTTGAAATACGCGGCCTCGTCCGGCACATGCGCCTGAAAGAACCCGCCATTCGCGATATAGGCGTCGATCTGGCCGGGGTTGGGCGCGCCCCGCCCTACGTCCTCGCCATTGCCCCGGAACCCCATCAGCGGCCCCACCCCCGGTTTGCGCTGATGCTGAGTGATATAATCGGCATAGTCGCGGTACAAAGCCGCCCCCGACGCATCGACAAACCCCGGCAACCCCAGCTTTGCCCCAAGGTCGATCAGCACCGACTGAAAGCCCCGAACATCGCGGTCCGGTTCCGTCACCGGCCAGCGTATCGCATCCCCCGCCGCCCCCGGTTCGGATATCGGCCGGTCGAGCATCGAGATGCAGTCGTGCCGTTCCAGATAGGTCGTGTCGGGCAGGATCAGATCGGCATAGGCCACCATTTCCGACGCATAGGCATCCGAATAGATGATGCGGGGGATCACATACTCGCCGTCCTCGCCCTTGTCGGTCAGCATCTCCATCACGGCGCTGGTATTCATCGACGAATTCCAGGCCATATTCGCCATGTAAAGGAACATCGTATCGATCCGGTAGGGATCACCGGCATGGGCATTCGGGATGACCATGTGCATCATCCCATGCGCCGAAAACGGGTTTTCCCACGAAAACGCCTTGTCAATCCGGGCAGGCGAGCCGTCCGCCTTCAAGGCCAATTGCTCGGGCGAGCGCACATAGCCAAGGTGCGGCCCCGACAGGGCCTTGCCCGGCGTCACCTCGAAATGCGGGGTCGGATGCGCTTCCATCGGCTTGGGGTATGGCGGCTTCAGCCGGTATCCGCCCGGTGTTTCCACAGCACCCAGCAATATCTGCAACAGGTGCAGCGCGCGGGCTGTCTGGAACCCGTTGGAATGGGCCGAAATACCCCGCATCGCGTGGAAACTGACTGGCCTGCCGACCATCGAGGCATGCACGTTGCCCCGAAAATCCGTCCATTCCCGGTCGACCACGATTGCTTCGTCAAATGCCACCCGCGCCAGTTCCGCCGCCAACTGCCGTATCCGCAGCGCGGAAACCCCAACCCGCGAAGCCACCGCTTCGGGCGCATACTCTGCTGCCAGATAGCGCGCCGCCAAGTGTTGAAATACCGTCCGATGCCCCTGCCAGACCGCCCCCAGATCGGGCTGCACCCCTTTGGCGTCCCACGACGCAGGCATCCCGGTGCGTCGATCAATCACGAAGGGCTGGCTTTCCGCGTTGCGAACAAACAGACCTTTGGTCGCGCCTTCGGTTTCATCCAGCAGATAGGCCGAGTTGGTCCACTGGCTGAGATACTCCAGATCCACCTTGCCCGCTTCCAGCAGGCAATGCACCAGCGCCAGGATCAGCAGCCCGTCCGTTCCCGGCGTGATCCCGATCCAGTCATCCGCAATCGCATTGTACCCCGTGCGGATCGGGTTGACCCCGATCACCCGTGCGCCGCGTTCCTTCAGCCGACCAAGGCCGATCTTGATCGGATTGCTGTCGTGATCCTCGGCCACCCCAAACATCACGAACAGCTTGGTCAGTTCCCAATCCGGCTGCCCGAATTCCCAGAACGCGCCGCCGATGGTGTAAATCCCCGCCGCCGCCATGTTGACCGAACAGAACCCGCCATGTGCCGCATAATTCGGCGTCCCAAAACCCTGCGCCCAGAACCCGGTCAGGCTTTGTGACTGATCCCGCCCGGTAAAGAATGCCAGCTTTTCCGGTGCCGTCTCGCGCAGCGGCTTCATCCACGAAACCGCCAGTGCCAACGCCTCATCCCAGGATATTTCCTCGAACGCCCCAGACCCGCGCGGTCCGACCCGGCGCAACGGTGCGTGCAAGCGCGACGGTGCCGTGATCTGCTTGATCCCCGCTGCCCCCTTGGCACAGAGCACCCCCTTGTTCACCGGATGGTCGCGGTTCCCTTCGATATAGCTGACCTTGCCGCTTTTCAGATGCACGTCGATCCCGCAGCGGCAGGCGCACATGTAGCATGTTGTTTTACGCACCTCGTCCGACACGGGCGGCGACGTTTCGACATAGGGCTGGCGGATCGTCATGGTTCCCCCCGGCGCGCGACCAGCCGCAGCGCCTCGGCTGCAATGTGACGCTCTTCTTGTGCAGGCACTATCCAAACCGCGACATGCCCGCCGCTTTCGTGCAGACGGACTGCCCCCCGCTCATTCGCCGCCCCGTTGAACGTCACGCCCGCCCATTCGAGGCCGGAAAGGATCGCCGCCCGCACCGCCGCATCATTCTCGCCAATGCCCCCGGTGAAAGCCACCGCATCCAGGCCCCCCATTGCGGCAATCATCGAACCTGCGTGGCGGATCGCCCAGTAACAGAAATGCGCCACCGCAAACCGCGCCTCCGGCGTCCCGGCCCCGTGCAGCGCCCGCATGTCCGACGCGCCACCAAGACCCAGCAACCCGCTTTCCCGGTTCAGAATGCGCG
>JANNWS010000164.1:0-15650 GCA_031408575.1 Rhodobacterales bacterium | reverse complement strand
TTCCCTACCAAGACAGTGCGGAGCGATGATTTCCCATTGGGCGTCAGTCAGTGTCGTGCGGATCAAGGTTGCCTCCCATTTGGCAACCTTGAATCACTCAGCGACTGATTTGGGAATCCTCAAACGCCAACAGACCCTAGTTCAGCACTGCAAAACCCTGCGCCTTGAAAACGGCGTCCGCGGCATCGCCCGACAGCGCTTCCAGAAACGCCACAGCTTCGGCCTTGCCGCTGACCGCAACCACCGCAGCGGGATAAATGATGGGGCGGTGACTGCTTTCGGGAAACGTTCCCACGACCGTCACACGATCTTCGGCAACCGCATCTGATCCATAAACAATGCCATAAGGCGCTTCTCCCAGCGCCACCAGCGCCAGTGCTGCCCGCACATTCTCGGATTGCGCCACCGACGCCTCGACACTGTCCCACACGCCCAGCGTGGTCAGTGCCTCCTTGCCGTATTGACCAGCCGGCACCGAATCGACAAGCGCCATTGCCAGCCTGCCGTCGCCCAGCAAGTCGGCCAGATCGAACCCCGGACCGATGGCAACCGGGGCCAAACCCGCCCCATGCGCCACAAGCACCAACGTATTGCCCAGCAGATCGCGCCGCGTCCCGGCCAGGATCAGCCCGCCTTCGTTCAGCACATCCATCCAGTTGACCGCCGCCGAAATGAACAGATCGGCCGGCGCACCTTCTTCGATCTGCTTGGCCAATGCGGAACTGGCGCCATAGGAAATTGCTACTCTGACCCCCGTTGCGGACTGCCAGTCAGCGGCAATCGTATCAAGCGCATCCTTCAGACTGGCCGCGGCGAAAACGGTGATCTCTTTGCCCCCGGCGCTGGCGGACAGGCCATGCGTTGCGGCAAGGGCGAAAACGGCAAGGGCGCCGCGGCGGGAAATTTCCATCGAGCCTTCTCCTGAATACGCTGCCGCGCAAAGCACATCATCCCCGACATTCGCATTCAATACCCATTGTTGCCGGCCGCTCTCAATCCCGCATCCCGCAAAGCGGTCATGCGATGCCGGATGGGGGTCAAGCAGTATTCATACCCCCGGAAGCCCTTGCAAATGCCCCCTGCATCGGGTGCCATATAGCGCCGCGCCTTGCCGACAGGATCCCGCATGCCCCAACCGCCCGGCCTCATTGTTCCCGTCCTGTCCGGCAGCGCCCGCCCCGGCCTTTGCACCGACTGCGGCGTCTCGCGGATGGGCGACGGGCGGGCTTGCGGGCGGGCCTGCCAGTTCATCCAGCCCGACTATCCCACGCTCGAGGCCCGCGTGCATGGCCGGGTTGCAGACCCCGAACGGGGCGATGAACGGTACTTTGGCGCTTACCGCGCCATGCACCGCGCCCGCCTGACGCCACCCGCCCCCGGCGCGCAATGGACGGGCATCACCACAGCTTTGGCGGCTGCCCTGCTGGAAACCGGGGCTGTTGACGCGGTGCTGACTGTGATGCCCGACCCGGCGGACAAGTGGAAACCCCTGCCCGTCATCGTCACCGATCCCGCCGATCTGGCACAGTGCCGGGGCATGCGGATGGGCTTTGCCCCCACCCTGGCCCTTCTGGAACCCGCCCGCGCCGCAGGCCACCGGCGCATCGCGATGATCGGCATCCCCTGTCAGGTCTACGCCCTGCGCGCGCTTGAGGCGGAACTGGGGCTGGAGCGGCTCTACGTGATCGGCACACCCTGTTCGGACAACACCACGACCGCGGCCTTTCATACCTTCCTCAACCTGCTGGATTCAAAGCCGGAAACGGTGTCCTACCTCGAATTCCGTGCCGATTACCGGGTCGAGTTGCGCTTCAACGACGGTCGCCCCGCCCGCACGATACCCTTCCTGCAACTTCCCATATCGCAGCTTCCTGCCGACTTTTTCCCGATGACCTGCAAGACCTGCGTGGACTACACCAACCGCCTTGCCGATATCACCGTGGGCTACATGGGCGGCGATGGCGACCAATGGGTGATCGTACGAAATGAGCGGGGGGCAGAGATTTTATCGCTGATTTCCAGCCGGTTGTCGCTGCTTCCCCTGACCGACAAGGGCAAGCGCAACGGGGCTGTCACCGGGTTCATGCAGAACACCGAACGCGCCGCAGGCGGTATGCCGCTGCGCCGGATGCCCAACTGGCTGCGCCCCGTCATTTCTTTCCTTCAACCCCGCATCGGCCCCCGCGGCCTGGAATTCGCCCGCGCGCGGGTCGAGATGAAAGCAGTCGAGACGGTGTTGCACCTGCGCCGCGCCTTCCCGGCGCGGGTCAAGAACATGGTGCCGTGGCATGTCTGGGGGGTGGTGAAGGGGTACGGGCTGGAGCCGGATGCTGCGGAAAAGCGCAGCAATCCAACTTCATCTGAAACATAAAGAAACTGCTGCAACATTATGTTGCTGCAACTTCTTTTTCTTTTAATTCTTAATTATAGCCGCTCGTCCCGCCACAGTAAATCAATCAAAATGCCACCCTTGGGATAGATGATAGTCGATCAACTTCCTCTTCTAGCTGACGTCTCACCTCGCGCTGAAATATCTCGAGTCTTACAAACTTTTGTGCTCGCTCGACTGAATACACATCTGAGAACGCTCGGTTAGCCAGATGAACTGCGTCCCATCGAGCATCTTCGAGCAACTTGCCGCATTGAAAGAAGGGCGCTGCGAGGTTGGCCTCCAACTCTTCCACGGTCGCAGGAATGTTTGCCATCCCACGCGCACTTTCCGACATAAGATAATTTCTTTTCGTTGCGCTGATTTCGCTATGTCCAAGGGCTAAGTGGCCAAACTCGTGAGCAAGTATGTAATTCGCAAATTTATCACCATCCGCCGCTTTGGCGAAAAGACGTTCGTCTACGGTCAGCGTCATCCAATTGCCAAGTGCAACAATGCTTGCTCGGCGCGAAAAGTCTTTCGTCTGGTCGGAGCGATATTTCTTTATCTTGAATTCGCTACTTCCTTCGCAAAGCCAGTTCCAGAAATCCGACATTTTAAAGAAAAGGGTATCTCCACTGTGTTCGTGGCAATACTCCATGTATTCACGACGAAGGAAGACCATTTCGATGTAAATCTCGGCCATCCGAGTTGTGGTTACGGCTGGCCTCTTCTTCGCACTCGAATATGACCGGTTCTTCATTGGCATATCCCCTCAGCTACACCCGCTCGTGCCGCCGCAGGTGTTGCACTTCATGCAGGTGCCGTTGCGGACCAGCGTGTAGTTGCCGCATTCACCGCAGGGATCGCCCTCGTAGCCCTGCATCTTGGCTTTGCTCCGCAGGTCCATCGGCACGGTTCCCGTGGCCAGCGCCGTCGCCCCGACCGAAGCAAACGATGTGCCGGGAACCAGCATGTTCAACGCCCCCATCGACTCGCCGCCCAGACCACCGCTCATCCCGCCTTGCAGCACGACCAACTCTTGCGGCAGGCGCTTGCGCAGGTAGCCGGTGGAACTGATCTGCTTGAGCACCTCCAGCCCGCGCGACGCTGCCTGATCGGACAGTTCCGAGATGTTGCGCTTGCCCTCTTCCTCGCCTCGCCCAAGGTCGTCGAACGACGCGCCCTGCGGTTTGACATGGGCAAGATCGGTCCGGTCCAGATAGGACACCGCCAGTTCGCGGAAGATGTAGTCCAGGATCGAGGTTGCGTTCTTGATGCTGTCATTGCCCTGCACCATCCCGGCCGGCTCGAACCGGGTGAAGGTGAAAGCCTCGACAAATTCATCAAGTGGAACACCGTATTGCAACCCGACGCTCACCGCGATTGCGAAGTTGTTCATCATCGCGCGAAAGCCCGCACCTTCCTTGTGCATGTCGATGAAGATCTCGCCAAGGCTGCCGTCCTGATATTCCCCCGTCCGCAGATACACCTTGTGACCGCCGACGATCGCCTTTTGGGTATAGCCCTTGCGCCGCTCGGGCAGCTTTTCGCGGTTCGAGCGGACGATTTCCTTGATGATGATCTTCTCGATGATCTTTTCGGCCAGCACCTGCGCCTTGGACGCCGGATTGCCCGAGGTCAGGATCTCTTCGGCCTCTTCGTCATCCTCGACCAGCGCCGATGCCAGCGGCTGCGACAGTTTGGATCCGTCGCGGTAAAGCGCATTCGCCTTGATCCCCAGCGACCAAGACAATTCATAGGCCGCCAGCGTTTCGGCAATCGACGCCGAATTAGGCATGTTGATGGTCTTTGAAATAGCGCCAGAGATAAAGCTTTGTGCCGCCGCCATCATGTGGATGTGGCTTTCCACCGACAGATACCGCTTGCCGGTCTTGCCGCAGGGATTGGCGCAATCGAACACCACATAGTGTTCCGGCTTCAGGAACGGCGCGTTTTCCAGTGTCATCGTCCCGCAGACGTGGTCATTGGCGGCAGCGACCTGCGCCTTGCTGAACCCCAGATGGGCCAACAGGTCAAACGTCGGATCGGTCAGCTTTTCCGCCGGAATCCCCAGCGTTCCCTTGCAGAAATCCTCACCCAACGTCCACTGGTTGAACACGAACCGGATATCGAACGCCGAAGGCAGCGCCGCCTCTACCTTGGCAATCTCGGCCGCGCCGAACCCGTGGCCGATCAGGGCGGTATGATTGATGCCGGGGCAATTGCCAAGCGAGCCGTGACCGACCGCATGGGCCACGATTTCGGCCACTTGCGAGGCGCTGTAGCCAAGAGTTTCAAGTGCGGCGGGAACCGATTGGTTGATGATCTTGAAGTAACCGCCCCCCGCCAGCTTCTTGAACTTTACCAGCGCGAAATCCGGCTCGATGCCCGTGGTATCGCAATCCATCACAAGACCGATCGTGCCGGTGGGTGCGATCACGGTTGTCTGCGCGTTGCGGTAGCCGTGCTTTTCCCCAAGGCTCAGTGCCATGTCCCAGGCCTCGCGCGCCAAAGCGACCAGCGTTGAGTCCGGGCAGTTGGCCGCATCCAGCGGCACCGGGTTGACGTTCACCGCCTCATATCCCACCCGGTCGCCCATCGCGGCGCGGCGGTGGTTGCGCATCACGCGCAGCATATGGTCGGCGTTGCGCGCATGGCCGGGGAACGCCCCCAGTTCGGCTGCCATTTCGGCCGATGTCGCATAAGAGACACCCGTCATAAGTGCAGTCAGCGCGCCACACAGGGCGCGGCCCTTGACCGAGTCATAGCCCAGACCCATGTTCATCAGCAGCCCGCCGATATTGGCATAGCCAAGGCCCAACGTCCTGAAATCATAGGAAAGCTGTGCGATTTCCTTGGACGGGAACTGTGCCATCATCACCGACACTTCCAGCGTGACCGTCCACAGACGGGTCGCGTGGATATAGCCTTCGGCGTCGAACTTGCTGTCCTTGTAGAAGGTCAGCAGGTTCATCGAGGCTAGATTGCAGGCAGTATCGTCAAGGAACATGTATTCCGAACACGGGTTCGACCCCCGGATCGGGCCATCCGCCGGGCAGGTGTGCCAGGCATTGACCGTGTCGTGAAACTGGATGCCGGGATCGGCGCAGGCCCAGGCGGCATGGCCGATCTGGTCCCACAACTCGCGCGCACTGATGCTTTTCGCCACCCTGCCGTCGGTGCGGCGGATCAGTTCCCACGGCGCATCGTCCTTGACTGCTTGCAGGAACGCATCCGTCACGCGGACTGAGTTGTTGGAGTTCTGGCCCGAGACGGTGACGTAGGCTTCGGAATCCCAATCAGTGTCGTAGGTGGGGAATTCGATGCTGGAATAGCCCTGGCGGGCATATTGCAGGATGCGCCCGACATAGGTTTCGGGGATCATCGCCTTCTTCGCCGACCGGATTGCCGCCTTCAGCGCCTCGTTCTTTGCGGGATCGGTGGCGTCGGCTTCAGAGCCGTCCCATTGCTTGATTGCTGCAAAGATCTCGTTCAGCTTTGTCTCGTGGATCTTGGAACCTGCAACAAGGCTTGCAACCTTTTGCTCCTCAATCACTTTCCAGTTGATGAAGGCTTCGATGTCCGGGTGATCCATGTCGCAGATCACCATCTTGGCTGCCCTGCGCGTGGTGCCGCCCGATTTGATCGCCCCCGCCGCGCGGTCGCCGATCTTGAGGAACCCCATCAGACCCGACGACTTGCCGCCCCCCGATAGGCTTTCACCCGCACCGCGCAGCGACGAAAAATTCGTGCCGGTGCCGGAGCCGTATTTGAAAAGCCGCGCCTCGCGCACCCATAGGTCCATGATGCCGCCCTCATTCACCAGATCGTCGCTGACCGACTGGATGAAGCAGGCATGCGGTTGCGGGTGCTCATAGGCGCTGGCCGAGGCGGTCAGCTTGCAGGTCTTGTAGTCTACATAGAAATGGCCCTGCGACGGGCCGTCGATGCCGTAGGCCCAGTGCAGCCCGGTATTGAACCACTGCGGTGAATTCGGTGCCGCCATCTGGCGCGCCAGCATGAAGCGCATCTCGTCATGATAGGCGCGCGCATCGGCCTCGGTGGTGAAATAGCCGCCCTTCCAGCCCCAATAGGCCCAAGCCCCGGCCAGACGGTCAAACACCTGCCGTGCGCTCGTCTCGCCCACAAACCGCTCGGCCTCGGGCAGCGCCTCCAGCGCGACCTCGTCGGGAACCGAGCGCCACAGGAATTCCGGCACGCCTTTTTCGCGCACCGGCTTCAGCCGGGCAGGAACGCCCGCCTTGCGGAAATACTTCTGCGCCAGAACGTCACTTGCGACCTGACTCCAACCGGTGGGAACTTCTACCGCTTCATTGCGGAACACGATCTTGCCATCCGGGTTTCGGATTTCCGAAGTCGTGGTAGAGAATGCGATGGCACCGTAAGCGCCCGTTTCAATGGTGGTAAACTTACGCTCGATCTTCATCTGCCCCGACTCCTGTTCCGGCAGGGCTTTCCACCCTGTCCGTCTGCCAATTCCACGCCGCCTTGGACTGGGGTCAAGATTTCCGTGCCCTGACAGCAATTGCGGTCATGGCTATCGCGCCTGAATTGGGGCGCTTTTATCGGTGATCTGTCGTCCCTCCCGGTCGCCACTATATGTAGTGTGTCTTCCGGCCGCTTCGTCAAACTGTCGTATTTGTGGCCGCGTCGCAATCACGAAATTTGGCGTGGCGCGTGATAAACCATCTTGACCGGGCAAGGATACCACAGGTGGTAACGACGAAGTGCGACTCACCTATCGAGCGGCACCAAGCGGCTGCACTGGGGGCGATGCGCGGCGGCATACAGGATTTGTTCGCTACGCTGCAGGGTTGTGTACGACAGTTCAGAAGCCGCCTGAATTGGCCGCCTTTGCCGATCGCGTATCGGGCCGCTCGAAATTCCCGCCGGACAGTCCCCAGCTTCAGAATCAGCCGCCGATTTTTTGTGCGGCAGGCCGCCGATTGATCAGCACGATTCCCACAGCGACCAGCGCCGCTGCGGCCAGAATCCCCGGCCCGATCGGCTCGTCCAGCAAAAGCCATCCCAGCGTCAGCCCGAAAATCGGCGTCAGGAACGAAAAGCTGGCCACCCCCGACGCCGGATATATCGACAAGAGCCACAGCCAGAAGATGAACCCGGCCGACACCACCACGACCCCCTGAAACAGCAGACCGGCCACATGCACCGGTTGCAGATCGCGGATCAGCGGCCCGAACGCAGGTGAGAGGAGGATCAGCAGCGGCGCCGAGACCAGCACCATCCAGAACAACTGCATCTCGGGCCGCTCGCGCACCATTGCCGATCCGCGTGCCATGAACGCCGTTCCAGCCCACCCCAAAGCGCCACCCAGCGCACAGAGATCGCCGACAAGGCTGGGGGTGCCCGCCTGGCTGCCCTTGTCCAGTATTGCCCAAGCCGTTCCCGCAAAGGCCAGAGCAAGCCCGGCGGCCTTGGTGCGCGTGATCTTTTCGCCCGGCAGGCCGAAATGTGCCATCAACGCCAGCCACACCGGCATCGAGTAAAAGATGATCGACGTCCGCACGACCGTGGTCAGATCAAGCGCGGTGAACAAAAACAGGAACTCGGCCGCAAAGATCACCCCGATCAGCAGCCCCGCCCACACCGATCCCGGCGCAAAGCGCAACGGACGGCCGCGAAACCGCATCCAGAAAAAGATGCACAGCACCGCAATCGCCGACCGCAGACCGGCGAAAAAGACCGGCTGAAATCCGTCGTTGACCACCTTGATCAGCACTTGGTTGAAAGCGAGCAGTACCGCAAAACCGATCAGCCCTGCCGCACCTGCCGCGTCGATCCTGTCCTTGCGCGGCATGGTTTTCCCCTTGTTCCAAACGTTCGGAACCCTCGGAGTGCGCGGCACGACTGTCAAGGCACGGGCGCGGGACAAATATGCTGGCGATGCATAGGCGAATGTCCTAAAGCCAGCTACATTGACAGGTTTTCCGCGCGGGGACGCTCATGACCAAAAACATCATCGCGCGCTGCGAGGCAAAGGGGCTTCGGATGACGGATCAGCGGCGCGTCGTTGCCCGCGTAATAGGGGCCGCCGAAGATCACCCGGATGTCGAAGAGCTTTACAACCGGTCCAGCGCCATCGATCCGCGGATTTCAATTGCCACAGTCTATCGCACAGTGAAGTTGTTCGAGGAATCGGGCATTCTTGAACGACTGGAATTTGGCGACGGGCGCGCGAGGTACGAGGATGCCGAGCGTGACCACCATGATCACATGATCGACATGAATTCGGGCGAAGTGATCGAGTTCGTCGACCCCGAAATCGAGGCGCTTCAGGTCAGGATCGCAGAGCGATTGGGATACAAGCTGATCGGGCATCGGCTGGAGCTTTACGGCGTTCCTTCGAAAAAGGGCTGAGCGCCTGCACGCCAGCCACAGCTTGCATGTTCGACCGGTCGGGCGTGTTGTGTACCGAAAGCACATCCGGCGCGCTGTCGGTCGCACCGCGCAAATCGCCTTGAGCGTGACGGGTTGTGCCGGGTTCCGATGCGACGGATCGCCAAAGGGAACGCAGCAACATGCCGTGGCGCCGGGCGAAACGGGAAAACAGCCACGCGGCGGCAGGAATATGTCGACGGATCATTCCATCCAGGTGCAAAGCCTAGCCAGCGCGCCGGACGCGCGGTAAACACCGCGCAGATCACCCCACCGGAGGCATCTGCCATGAGTACGATCATCGACATTCACGCCCGCGAAATACTGGACAGCCGGGGCAACCCGACCATCGAGGTCGATGTGCATCTGGAAAGTGGTGCGATGGGCCGCGCCGCCGTACCATCTGGCGCGTCCACCGGGGCGCATGAGGCCGTCGAGAAACGCGACGGCGACAGGTCGCGTTACATGGGCAAGGGCGTGCTGGACGCGGTCGCCGCCGTGAACGGCGAGATCGCCGAAGAACTGGTGGGGTTCGATGCGACCGAACAGGTCGGCATCGACCGCACGATGATCGAGATGGACGGCACCCATAACAAGGGACGTCTGGGGGCCAACGCAATCCTTGGTGTGTCGCTGGCGGTGGCGAAGGCCGCGGCAAATTTCACCGATCAGCCGCTGTATCGCTATGTCGGTGGCACGTCGGCGCGCATTCTGCCAGTGCCGATGATGAACATCATCAACGGCGGCGAGCATGCCGACAACCCGATCGACATACAGGAATTCATGATCATGCCTGTGGCTGCGGAAAACATCCGCGAGGCCGTTCGCATGGGGTCGGAAGTGTTCCACACGCTGAAAAAGGAATTGCAGGCAGCGGGCCACAATACCGGGATCGGCGACGAGGGCGGCTTTGCCCCTAACCTGAGCTCTGCCAGAGACGCGCTTGATTTCATTTTGAAATCCATCGAAAAGGCGGGCTATCGACCCGGTGAGGACATCTATCTTGCGCTGGACTGTGCCGCGACCGAATATTTCAAGGGCGGCAAGTATGAGATGAAGGGCGAAGGCAAATCGCTGAGTATCGAAGAGAATGTCGAGTTCCTCGCCCGCCTTGCCGCCGACTATCCGATCATCAGCATCGAGGACGGCTGTTCCGAAGATGACTGGGCCGGCTGGAAGCTGCTGACCGAACGGCTGGGCCGCAAGTTGCAACTGGTGGGTGACGATCTGTTTGTCACTAACCCCAAGCGCCTTGCCGAAGGTATCGCCAAGGGTTGTGCCAATTCCATGCTGGTCAAGGTCAACCAGATCGGCACGCTGACCGAAACGCTGGCCGCCGTCGATATGGCGCATCGTGCGGGCTTTACCAATGTGATGAGTCACCGGTCGGGCGAAACGGAAGACGCGACGATTGCCGATCTGGCGGTGGCCACGAACTGCGGCCAGATCAAGACCGGGTCGCTGTCGCGGTCTGACCGGCTGGCAAAATACAACCAGTTGATCAGGATCGAGGAAATGCTGGGCGAGACGGCCGAATATGCAGGTCGCTCGATCCTGAAGGCCTGATGGATGAGGCGAGGGGCCGCGTTGCACCGGCCCCCCCGTGCCTGCGGGGGCCGGCGCGTGCTTGGGCTTTGACATGTCGGGTGTGGTGCTGCTTGAACCGGACCGTGACGCGCCACTACCATAAGAATGAATGGCGCTGGCCGGGTGAACGGGATACGCCCACCCGGCACCCAGTGACGGACTGACCATGACAGTGACCCCGGCAGCCAAGAATGAAGACACCCTTCGGGGATTCGGCTTTGCCTTGACGGCGTATCTGCTGTGGGGGTTCCTGCCGCTTTACATGAAGGCGATGGCCCATATTTCGCCCGCCGAGGTGATCGCGCACCGGGTGATCTGGTCGATTCCGATTGCCGGGGTGATCCTGTTGGTTCAGGGGCGGACCGCCGACATCCGGGCGGCGCTGCGCAATCCGCGCATGCTGGCGATGGGCGCGCTGACGGCGGCGTTGATCTCGGTGAACTGGGGCATCTACGTCTGGTCGATCGGGTCGGGCCATGCGCTTGACGCCGCGTTGGGGTATTACATCAACCCGCTGTTCAGCGTGTTTCTGGGGGCGGTGCTGCTGGGCGAGCGGTTGTCGGGGGCGCAGATGGCCGCGATAGTGCTGGCAGCTGTGGCGGTCGTGATCCTGACGGTAGATGCCGGGCGCGTGCCGTTCGTGGCACTGGGCCTGACGGTCACCTGGGGCATCTATGCCTATCTGAAGAAATCGCTGCCGATCGGTCCAAATCAGGGATTTTTCCTGGAGGTGTTGCTGCTGCTTGGTCCGGCCATCGGCTATGTGCTGTGGGTGGGGGCCAGTGGGCAGAGCCATTTTGCGGTAGGGGTGCCGGGTGATACCTGGCTGCTGCTGGGCTGCGGTGTGATCACGGCATTGCCGTTGATGATCTATGCCAACGGGGCCAAACTGCTGCGGCTGTCGACTATCGCCATGATGCAATACATCTCGCCCACAATGATCTTTCTGACTGCGGTGTTCGTGTTCAACGAGCCGTTCGGGCAGGCCCGGATGATCGCCTTTCCGATGATCTGGGCGGCGCTGGCGATTTATACCGTCTCGATGGTGCGTCAGTCGCGGGCGGCTACGCCCCCGGCCGGCTGATCTGGCCGCCCCCGACCAGACCGGCAACCCCAGTGGTTGACGGGCAGGACGTGGGCAGGCCGCGCGCGACGCGGACGGCAAGGAACGCAAAGGCCTGCGCCTCCAGCATGTCGCCGTTCAGATTTGCGGATTCAACCGGCTGCACCTCGGCGGGCAGGTGTCGCGACAGCATCTCCATCAGGGTGGCGTTGTGGCGGCCGCCGCCAGTGACCAGCACACGGGCCACCGGCGTGGGGAAATGTTCGGTGCCGCGCGCAACGGCAAGGGCAGCGGCGGCAGTGAGAGTGGCTGCGGCATCGTTGGTGGACAGATGCGCGACAGCCGCCTGCAAGCCATTGAAATCATTTCTATCCAAAGACTTTGGTGGCATTCTGAAAAAATAGGGATGGTCCAGAAATCGCGCCAGAATGGCCTGATCTGGCGCACCTTTGGCAGCACATGCGCCATTTGCATCCTGCGACTGGCCAAGGCGGGCTTGCATCAGGTCATTCAACGGTGCGTTGGCAGGGCCGGTATCGAAGGCAAGGCAGGCACCCGGATGATCGGGCGCTTTGTGCCGGGGATCAACCCACGTCAGGTTGCCGACGCCGCCCATGTTCAAAAATCCAAGCGGTTGCTCTGCGCCGATCCATTTGGCGCAGGCGAAATGAAAGAACGGCGCCAGCGGTGCGCCCTGCCCGCCCAAATGTACATCTGCACTGCGAAAATCCCAGACAACGGGCAGGCCAAGCACTTCGGCAAGAATTGTTCCCGACCCGGCTTGATGCGTACCCCGGCCCGCCGGATCATGCGCCAGGGTCTGACCGTGGAAACCCGCGATGGCAGCCCCCGAGAAATTCGACATCAGTTCGGCGTGGGCAGTTTCGATCACTTCCGACGCCGCCTCGACCCCCGGATCACCGGGCCAGAGACCCAAGGCGGCGCGCAGGATGCTGCGCTCGCTGGCATCATAGGGGCGGTAGGCGGTTTCGCCGAAATCCAGGATGCGCTCGCCGTCGGTGAGGATCATGGCGGCATCAACCCCGTCAAGCGAGGTGCCAGACATCGCGCCGAGTGCCCAGATTGCGCCTGTTGTCAACATGCCCTTCCCCTTGGGGGTTCGCCCCGGTATATCCGCCCTGCCCCTTTTAAGCACGAGAGAGCGATGACCTACCATCCGAAATCCGACTTCATGCAGGTGATGATGAGCCGTGGCTTTCTGGCCGACTGCACGGACTATCAATCGCTGGACGAGGCTTTTGCCAAGGGTGTTGTGCCGGGTTACATCGGGTTCGATGCGACGGCGACATCGCTGCATGTTGGATCGCTGATCCAGATCATGATGTTGAGATGGTTGCAAAAGACCGGCGGCAAGCCGATCGTTCTGATGGGGGGTGGCACTACGAAAGTGGGCGATCCGTCATTCCGGGCCGAGGAACGCCCACTTCTGACCGACACGCAGATCGAGGCGAACATCGCCGGGATCAAGCGGGCCTTTGCGCCCTATGTCACGTTTGGCGACGGTCCGACCGATGCGGTGATGGTGAACAACGCCGAATGGCTGGACGGGCTCAATTATCTGGGGTTCCTGCGCGATATTGGACGGTATTTCAGCGTCAACCGGATGCTGAGTTTCGAGTCGGTGAAATCGCGGCTGGACCGCGAGCAGTCGTTGAGCTTTCTGGAGTTCAACTACATGATTTTGCAGGCCTATGACTTTCTGGAACTGAACCGCCGCCATGGCTGTTTGGTGCAGATGGGCGGGTCCGATCAGTGGGGTAACATCGTCAACGGTGTCGATCTGACCCGGCGGGTGAGCAATGTTGAGGTGTTCGGGCTGACCACGCATCTGCTGACCACGAGCGATGGCAAGAAGATGGGGAAATCGGCAGGCGGTGCGATCTGGCTGAATGCCGAGATGCTGAGTGCCTACGAATTCTGGCAGTTCTGGCGCAATACAACGGATGCCGACGTCGGTCGGTTCCTGAAGCTTTACACCGAACTGCCGGTCGAGGAGTGCGAGCGGCTGGGGGCTTTGCAGGGCGCTGATATCAATGGAGCGAAAGTGGTTCTGGCCAATGCGGTGACCACCCTGCTGCACGGGGCAGCGGCGGCAGAGGCGGCAGAGGCCACGGCGCGCGAAGTGTTTGAGAAGGGCGGTGTGGGCGACGACCTGCCAACGTTGGTCTTGTCGGCGGGGGATGTTGCCGAAGGCATTTCGGTCGGCGCGCTGTTCGTGCGGGCGGGGCTGTCGAAGTCGGGCAAGGACGCAAAGCGCCTGATCGCCGAGGGCGGTGCGCGGCTGAACGACGAGGTTGTGACGGATGCCGGGGCGATGATCGGGGCGGGCGATCTGTCGGCGCCGGTGAAGCTGACCGCGGGGCGCAAGCGGCATGCGCTTGTCGTTTTGGGCTGAAGGGCAAGGCTTTGAGATCATTCGCCTTTCAGCGCTCAATCGTCTGATCTCGGCCGGAAACCCTGGAATTCTTGCCGTTTGAGACGCTCAGGGCTTTCAAACTTGTTGTCGGCACCCCGCCCGGATCTGACCGGGCGGGGTGCCGTTGTGCCAACGTCACTGCTGAACGGTAACTTTCGCCATGTAGTCCGGTTGGGCGACGGAGCCGTTGTTGGCGCTGTCGCCTTTCCTGATGGCGTCAACCACCTCCATCCCTCGGACGACCTGACCCACGACGGTATATTGGCCGTCAAGGTTCGGCGCGGGCGCGAACATGATGAAGAACTGGCTGTTGGCCGAGTTCGGGTCTTGCGAGCGGGCCATGCCGACGATGCCGCGATCAAACGGAACAGACGAGAATTCTGCCGGAAGGTCGGGACGGGCCGAGCCGCCCATGCCGGCCATCGAGATATCTGACCCCTGAATGCCGTTGGCCACATCGCCGGTCTGGGCCATGAAGCCCTCGATCACGCGGTGAAAGACCACGCCGTCATACGCCCCTTCGGAGGCAAGGGCGGTGATCTGTTCGACATGTTTGGGGGCCACTTCCGGCATCAGGTCGATCACGATGGTGCCGGTGGCAGAGCCTGCCACCTCGATCACCAGATTTGGGCCGGGGCCGTCTTCGGCGGCGATGGCGGGCGAGGAGGCGCCATAGATCGCCCATCCGCCAAGGGCGGCCAGGCCAAGCGCGAACAGGCTGCCGGTCAGGATGCGGTTGTCAGACATCGGCGGCCACCTTGACGCTGATCATGCGGTCGGGGTTCGCAGGCGGCTCGCCGCGCGCGATCTTGTCAACATGCGCCATGCCTTCGATGACACGGCCATAGACGGTGTACTGGCCGTTGAGGAAGTTGTTGTCGCCGAAGTTGATGAAGAACTGGCTGTTGGCCGAATTCGGGCTGGACGAGCGGGCCGCCCCGATGCTGCCCCGGTCATGCGGCAGTTTGGAGAACTCGGCGGCAAGATCGGGCATGTCCGACCCGCCCGTACCGGCGCGGCGCAGGTTTGCGCCACCCGCCTTGCCGTGTTCGACATCGCCGGTCTGGGCCATGAAGCCGTCGATCACGCGGTGGAACACCACGTTGTCATAGGCCCCGGCGCGGGCGAGGGTCTTCATCCGCTCGGTATGTTTGGGGGCCACGGCGGCCAGAAGCTCGATCACCACGCGGCCGTCTTTCAGCTCGAGGATGATGGTGTTTTCGGGGTCTTTGATTTCAGCCATCTGCGGCGCTCCTACACTATGTGGCGCGCAACTTAATGGCCGTGGGACCGAAGTGGAAGGGCAAAGCGGCCTGATCGGTTGACGTGAGGGGCGCGATGGGGTCGAACAGGGAAAACGCAAGAGGAGCCGAAAATGGGCTGGAAGACACTCGACGATCTGGATCTGACGGGCAAAGTCGTGCTGGTCAGGGTGGACGTGAACGTGCCGATGGAGGCTGGGCGGGTGACAGATGCCACCCGGATCGAAAAGATCGTGCCGACGGTTGAGGATATTCTGGCCAAAGGCGGCAAGCCGGTGCTGCTTGCGCATTTCGGGCGGCCCAAGGGTGCCGTTGTTGACGAGATGAGCCTGCGCCATATTCTGCCCGCGTTGCAGGCAGCGTTGCCGGGGCGGCGGGTGGTTTTTGCCGCCGATTGTGTCGGCTCTCCAGCCAAGACGGCGGTGGCCGCGATGGGTCCGGGCGATGTGGTGCTGCTGGAAAACACGCGGTTTCACCCCGGCGAGGAAAAGAACGATCCGCAACTGGCGGCCG
>JANNWS010000163.1:0-11091 GCA_031408575.1 Rhodobacterales bacterium | reverse complement strand
CGTCCTGCCATCCCTGCGGGTGTTCAGAAGGGGGGGTGCGGCCCCCGGCCTGGTGTGCCCGGGGCCGCGACCCGTATAACTGGCCGGCCGCTTTTGCCTGCGCGTCATCCGCCATTTCTGCCGACAGATAGATCGAGCCGGGCAGATCGGGGCGGCAGGTCACCGGGTTCGGCGTGCCCGAGACCGAGTTTTCATAGACCGGGGCCTTGAAGATCTCGTCCGTGGGCGGTGTGCCCCCGGTGGCCAAGGCGACCGCCCATTGTACGGCAAGACGGACATTGTCATTGCCGGTGGCGACGGTGAACAGTTTGAAGTCGGGGTTGGCGTCCTTGTTCTGCTCATAGAAGCACGACAGAGAGTTGCCGTCCGACGTGGCCAGCGCCGGAATCGACCGGCCGAATTCGGCGAACACCGGAAGCGCGCCCACAAGCGACGGGCCGAAGTCTGACACGATCACGTCGATCTTGTCGTTCTTGGCAATCTCGGCCGACAGAACCTGCTGGGTCAGCGACGGATCCCAGTTGGTGACGGCAAAGGGCTCGGGGTTGATGAAGACATACTTGTCATCCAGCACCGACTTCATGCCGGCCAGTTCGTCAACGCCTTGGCTGTTGCCGGCAGGACCGCTCAGGAAAAGCACGTTTCCACCTTCGGGCAGGACTTCCTTGATCCAGTTGCCCCAGCTGACGCCATCCTCAACGAAGGACGAACCGATGAACTTGGCGTAGTTCTCGCCCTCTACGCCGCCGACGTTCACACGGTAGGGCACCACGATGGTGCCCGCGCGGTGCGCGTTCGTCAGCGCGGGCAGGACAGCCGGGCCGGCATCGCCGAACACCACCATCGCGTTGATCCCGCGCGCAGCCATCGAATTGATGTCCGAGATGGCCTTTTGCGTGTCGCCTTGGCCATCGGCATATTCATACTGGGTGATCGAGGGGCACTTGGCCGCCTCTTCCGCACCCGAAGCCGTGGTGACAAGGCGCCAGCTGTTGCCGCCAAATCCGTCCAGCAGCGCCAGCGACGCCTGGTTCGGCCCGCACCACGACGGGGTTTCAGCCAGTGTCGTCGAAGCAGCAAGGCACATGGTCAGTGTCGCTGCCGCAAATGCGACAGTCATCGTCTTGGTCTTAAACATTGTCCGTTTCCTCCATTTTGGACTTTAGTGCACGTTTGGTTGCCGCCTGTTTCCAGCGCAGCGAGTAGACGCCGATCCCGAAAACCAACGCCAATGCCTGGATGATGGTCTGAGCAGAGAAGGGCACACCGACCGCCAGGGCGAACTGGCTGAGCTGGTTCAGAAAGAACGCGGCGATCACGGTCGAGACGGGAAAACCGCGCCCGCCAAGCAGAGACGTTCCCGCAAGCACAACCACGGCCACCGATGGCAGCAGCAGGCTGTCGCCCTGAAAGGCAGTTGGTTCCCGGGTAATCCCCGAAATCAGGATGCCCGCCACGCAATAGTGAAGCTGGGCAAAGACATAGGCCATCGCCTGATAAAGCTGGACTTTCAGCCCCGCCGCATGGGCCGCCGCCGGGTTGGCACCGATCGCTTCGAACCGGCGGCCGATCACGGTCTTTTTCAGCACGAAACTGACCAGAAGCATGATGGCCAGCGCAAAGAAGACGGAATGCGGGATGCCCCAGGTCTTGCCCCCCGCGATTTCGGCCATCAGCGGCGTGGTGATCCTCGGCACCCCGCCCGACACCGCAAACACGGCGCCGTACAGCAGCGCATTCATCCCGATGGTGGCCACGATGGCATTCAGGCGAAGCACGCCGACAAGGATGCCATTCGCCACCCCCGCAACAATTGCACAGGCAAAGGCAAAGGCGATGGCCGTGAACAGCTGCGCATCACTGCCGCCGGACATGTGGGTGGTGATCACCACCGCCAGCGAGACACCGCCCGCCAGCGACAGGTCGAACCCGCCCTGCTGGACGACCAGCATCTGCCCCAGCCCGACAATGGCGATGACCGCTGCAAAGGGCAGGCTGCCTGCAAGACCGCCTGCCGAAATGGCCGAGGGTGCAAAGATCGCACAGACCACGATCAGCGCCAGCGTCGAGATCACAACCGTCACGAAGCCACGGGTGGGTTTCAACGACCGCAGGTCGAGGGCGAGGCTGTCCCGACCCGCTGTCTGTTGGTACTGTGCCATGATCCGCCTCCCCCCCTTTTGCGTCCTGACCGGTCAGGCGATTTCCAGCGTAATCTTCACTGCCTTGGCCGGGTCTTTGCCCAAGTGAAACGCTGCAATCGCATCATCCAGTGCAAAGCTGTGGGTCTGAATCGGCGACAGGTCGATCCCCGTGCGCTCCAGAAACCGGATCGCGGCGGGCCAGACGCCGGGCGACCCGATGCATCCGCGCACAGTCAGGTCCTTGATCTGGATCTTGCCGAGTTCGACCGGAATTTTCTGACCGATGCTGATGCCGACCATCGAGACAAAGCCCTCAGGCCGTGCGTAGTCGAAGACGTTGGCCAGCGATGACGGATGCCCCGCCGCCTCGATCACCAGATCGGCGCCGCCCTTGGTCATCTCTGCAACCGCCTCCACCGGGTTGCCAGCCAAGGGGTCGACCGTGCCCACAGCGCCCAGCTTCATCGCAATTTCACGCCGAAGGGGAACCGGATCGACGACGATCACCTGCGCGCCCATGCCAATCGCAGCCGCCGCTGAGACAAGGCCAATCGTCCCACCCCCAGAAACAACCACCGTCTGCGACGCGTCCACCCCGCCATGCCGCAGCACCGCGTAATAGCCGCAGGTGAAGGGTTCGATCAGCGCGCCCTTGGCATTATCCACGCCATCGGGCAGCTTATGAAGCCATTCGGGCCGGGCGGCAAAGAACTCGCGGTTGGCGCCGTCCATCGAAAAGCCGAAATGGTGAATGCGCTCGGGCGTGCGGATCACGCATTCGCCCACAACGCGGTCGCCGCGCACCAGACCCTTAACGTTGCGGCCCACCTCAACCACCTCGCCCACCCATTCATGGCCGGGGGTGACGGGGTAGGAAATCGGGATGATGTAGTTGCCCGACAGCAGTTCATAATCCGAATGGCAGATGCCCACCCGGCGCGACCGGACCATCACTTCGTTGTCGCCGATGGTCGGCATCTGGATGTCGGTGACCACCGGCTGGTTCGGTTTGTCGAAGATAAGCGCTTTCATAGGGAACTCCGTGTGTCAGGCGACGGTTTCGATATGGCCGCTTTTCGCCGAGGCGAACACGGCCTCCAGCAGGGCAATGTTGTTCACCAGATGGTCGGCGGTGATCGGATAGTCGCCACCGCGCACTGCCCGGGCAAAGGCCACCAGATTGTCCTTCACCGGTTCAGCCTTGCCGACCTCGCGGGTGATGATCGGACCACCTGCAATGGCTGAGGTAACACTCCAGCCATCGGGTGCCTCCACATGCGCCTTGTCGCGGATGTCGATCCAGCCTTTCGACCCGAACACCGCAAAGCGCGAAATGAACGGGTTGGCCAGCGACGCTGAAACGTAGGACGTGCCGCCACCCTTGAACTTGACGAAGGCCGCGACCGTATCGCCCTGCGGCAGGTCGGATGACAGCTGTTCGCAGATGCAAAGGACACTTTCCGCAGCGCCCAGCAGCCGCACCGACAGGTCCAGCAAGTGGATGCCCGTCGCGGTCATCCCGCCCGCCGGGGCCTGATCGGCCTTCAGCCGCCAGTTGTCGCGGGCAAGAGACAGGAACTTGTCATGGCTGAAGTTTGCCTCGATCTGGTGAATGCGGCCCAATGTTCCTGCATCGGCCATAGCAAGCATGTCAGCCACCGGCGGTTCGAACCGGCGCTCATGCCCCATTCCCAGCACCAGCCTCGCTTCGCGGCACAGCGCGACGGAACGCTCCGCCTCGGCCTTAGTCAAGGCCAGGGGCTTTTCGCAGAAGATGTGCTTGCCCGCTGCAACCGCCGCTGCAATCTGGTCGGTATGCAGCGAATGGGGCGTTGCAAGAACCACCGCCTCAACGCTCGGGTCGTTCAACGCATCGGCATAGTCTGCCGACAGCGCGATGCCCTTGTCGGCGCAGAGCTGGCGCACGCTGTCGACGCTCGGTTCAACTGCGCGCACCACCTGAATGTCGGCGGGTGCCGATTGCAGGACCGAAAGCATCTTCTGCCCCCACCAGCCCAGGCCAACCAAAGCGATCTTGACAGGGTGTGCCATCAGCGATTGTCCACGCGCTTGGAGAACGGGCGAACCGATACGGTCTTCCAAAGCCCCGCCTTGGCGAAGGGGTCGTTTGCGTTGAACGCCTGCACCTCGGCCAAGCTACCCGCCTCCAGCACGAAGCAGCTTCCGATCATCGTCTGTTCGTCATCGGCCAGAAGCGGGCCGGAGATCACGGTTTTCACCGGTGCGGCGGCCAGATAGGCCTTGTGCGCGTCATAGTTGGCCAGCCGCTTTTCGACGGCACCGTCATGGTCCAGGCAGTGAACGACGTAGTGCATGGGTGTCTCCTCAAGCCGGGATGATGCGACGGGCGCGCAGTTCGTCGAACACGTCGGTGAAGCTGCTGCGGGTGGGTTGGTAGGCGTCAAAGCCAAGCGTCCGGCTGTTGGTCATGTCGGTGAAACATTCCAGCGTGCGGCCCAGATCGGCATCGCTGTGCCACCACGATGCAAGCCGGTTCACCGGAATATCCTGCAAGCCGTGCTTGGCCACGATTTCCGACCAGACGGTTTGAGCGTCGGCCATCTGACCTTCCAGCGGCGTCGGCTGGCCCGGATATGGTGCTGCCGCGATCCCGAAATAGTCGGCGATCTGCTGCCAGAGCCAGGTCCAGCGGAAGACATCACCGTTGGAGGTATTGAACGGCATGTTGGCCGCCTCGGGCGTTGTGGCGGCCCACAGCAACTGCTTGGCCAGCAGCCGCGCATCGGTCACGTCGGTGACGGCATTCAACTGCTCGGACGAGCCGGGATAGACGAAAGGCCGCCCGGTGTGCTTGCAGATGCTGGCATAGACTGCCAGCGTCACCGCCATGTTCATCGCGTTGCCGATGACAAAGCCGATCATGGTGTGCGGGCGGTGCACCGACCAGGCAAAGCCGCGCTTTTCCGCCATCTCGAACAGAACGTCTTCCTGTGCGTAATAGAAGTTCAGGCCGGGCAGACGCGGGCTGCTTTCCAGAAACGGGGTATATGGCTTGACCTTGGCGTAGTCGTCGAACGACCCGAGGTAATGCTTCAGCCCGGTCACCAGCGCCGCCTGCCGGATCGGCGCAGCGGCCAGCCCGTCAAACAAGTTGCGGATCATCAGGGCGTTGACGCGTACATTCTCTGCCTCGTTCGCTTGCCGTGACCAAGTGCAGAAGAAGACATGCGTCACATCTGCCGCCGCTTGCAGCGCGGCCGCCGTTGCCGCCGCGTCTTGCAGGTCAGCCGCGATATGCCGATCCGAAAACTCCAGATCGGCGGCGCCGCGCGACAAGGTCACAACGGTCCAGCCCTGTTCTTTCAACAGTTTGCCGGTGTAGCTGCCAGACAGCCCCGTGGCCCCGACGATGAGAGCGACGTTTTTATCGATCATTGTTCTTGTCTTTCTTGTTTTCGTTCCAACGGTCAGGTCGTGACCAGTATCTTCAGATGCTCGCCCGTCGGGTTCAGCAGCGCCTCGAAGCCCTTGGCCACCACATCGCGGGCGTCGATGCGGGCGGTGATCACTTTTTCCACCGGGAAGGTGCCCGCCGCGATCATCCGGGCGATGCGCGGCCAGATCTGCGTCGGGTAGCACCAGGTTGCCTCGACCGTGATGTCCTTCAGCGCCCAGAGCATCGCATCAATGCTGGCGGGCTTCATGTGGAGGCCAACCTGCACGACCTTCCCCTGACGCCGCACCGCCTGGACGCAGGCATTCAGCGACGCCTCCAGCCCAACGCATTCCAGAGCCACATCGACGCCCACGCCCTCTTCCGTCAGATCGCCCACGACCTGTGCCAGCGTTCCATCGCGCGGGTCCACGACATGGGCATAGGGTGCGATTTCCGTGATGATGCGCCGCCTGTTCGGGTTCGGCTCAGCGACGATGATGGTGGATGCCCCCGCCGCCTTGGCCGCAAGGATCGTCAGCGCCCCGATCGGCCCGGCCCCCGACACCAGCACCGTCGATCCTGCCGTGACCCCGCCGCGATCCACCCCGTACAGCGCCACCGCCGCAGGTTCGATCATCGCTGCCTGATCGTCGGTGATGCCATCCGGCACCGGCTGGGCGTTGTAATCCTTGATGACGGCCTTTTCGGCCATCCCGCCCCAGGCCCAGCTAAGGCCCACGCAGCCCATCGACGGCGACAGGTGATAAAGGCCGCGTTTCCCGTAATAGTCATTCCGCGGCGACAAAAGCGGCTGGATCGAGATCCGATCCCCCGCCTTCACATGGCTGACCGCATCGCCCACCGCCAGCACACGGGCCGAGAACTCATGTCCCAGAATCTGCGGGTTGCTGGCCCCGGTAAAGACATGCGGCTCTTTCGGTGTCACGATCGGGCCGGCGATGTATTCGTGCAGGTCCGTCCCGCAGATGCCCGTGACGGCAGGGGCGATCAGCACGTCATCGGGAAGCAGCCGACCCGAGGGTTCGGCCACGTCTTCAACCCTGATGTCTTTGGCCCCGTGGAACCGAATAGCTCGCATTGCGTCGTCCTCCCCTCAGACCCGTGGCCTTCACCACGGCACACCATCACCCCTCAGCACAGCCGTCAAACAGCGGACAAAGAAACCTTTGCCCTGCAACCCCAAAGTGGCCGGCTGCTAACGGCGGATGCAATGACGATCCCACACTCCCACCTTGACCGTTACCAAATCCTATCTCTCCAGTATGATGAAATTTAGCCGGTCCGAAGAAATTACCTCAACCGCCGCCATTTCAACGATTTACACTCAACGACGGAGCGAGGGGTGGAATTCGGCATGCAGGCGACGATGGCAGAGACGGTGCGCGCAGAACCGACTGGGCGCGGTATCGGTTGGATCGGTGCGGGCAAGATGGGCGCGCCCATGATCCGCAACCTTCTGGCTGCCGGCAACAGGGTTGCTGTGACAGAGCCGGACAGGCAGGTCGTCACCGATCTTGAGCGCGCGGGTGCCGTCAGCGCGGTCTCGCTTGACCTGCACAGCCAGAATGGCATCGTCTTTGCCACATTGCCCAATGACAAAGTGCTGCGCGAGGTGGTGCTTGGCTCTCAAAGCACATCTGGCCTGATCCATCACATGGCCCGCGGGTCGATCTTTGTAGAGATGAGCACGGTATCGCCCGATTGCTCTACGGAAATCGCTGTGGCACTTCAGGATTGTGGGATCGCCTACCTGCGCGCACCGTTGTCCGGCAGCACCGCTCTTGCCGAAAAGGCAGCTTTGACGGTCCTTGCCTCCGGTGACGTACAGGCTTGGGCCATTGTCTTGCCGACCATCAAGTTGCTGTCGGCAAAGCAGTTTTACCTGGGTGCGGGCGAAGAGGCGCGCTACATGAAGCTGGTGATCAACACCCTTGTTGGCGCCAGTTCCGCCATTTTGGCCGAGGCTGTGGCGCTGGGCGAAAGCGGCGGGCTTTCCCGTGCAAGCATGATGGACGTGATCTGCGAAAGCGCTGTCGCCTCTCCGCTGTTCAAGTACAAGGCCGAAGCGGTGGTGTCTGCCGACTATGCGCCAGCGTTCACCATCGAGCAGATGATCAAGGACTTCAGCCTGATCAGCGATGCCGGACGCGCCAACGGCGTGCCCTTGCTGACCACCGGACTGATTCTCGAACTTTATCGCGCTGCTGCCAATTCAGGGTTGCGGGATCAGGATTTCTTCGCTTTGGTGAAATGGCAGACCGACATCTCTGCCTGAGCCAGGGTTTCGTCCGTGCATCAGATGACCACGTCCACAGCCGCTGTGACCTCGATTGGCACCGCCCCCGGTTCCGAACTGACGAGCCATGAGCTGTCGCGCATCGTCGACTTCCTGCGCAAGCTGCGAACACCCTTTGACACGGGCGTTCCTGGGGCGACAAAGGACGTGTTCTGGAACATCGTTCTGGAACTGGTGGATGCCCACCTGCACCGGAGGCCCATTGACAAGTCCGGTCTGGTGACGCTGGCCGGTGTGCCCTACAGCACCGGAAACCGGATGATCATAAAGATGATCTCCGACAACCTGATCCGTCAGGTGCCACGCGGTGGGGGTCTCAAGACCCACTTTCTGGAGCCGTCCGATACACTGCTGCACAGCTTCATGGACTATGCCACCCATGTGAAGGGTCACCTGGCCAAGACCTTCGGGCTGCGCAAGGGGACAGAGGCGAACGAATACTACTTCGGCGGCAGCTATTTCGCCGCGCAGATCATCTCTCCCGTCCGGGGGGACGATATTGCCGTCAAGGTGCCCGGCGATATCCGGTTTCTTCTGAACGACGACAATTACTTTTCTGCCATGCGCAACATGTGGTCCGATTTCCGCAACGACCTAAGCCGGAAAAGCAGCTTTCAGCTGCACCGCCTGCCTGACCTATATACCAACGCCCACAAGGCCTTTGCCGCCGAGACGCCAGAGCATGATGTCGTCGCCCTCAACATGCCCTGGCTTGGTGAATTTGCCGAGAAGGGCTGTCTTGCCCCCCTGGATGAGCTGCTGAACGATGCCGCCATCAACCCCTTGGATTTTCATCCTTCGGTCTGGGGCACTGGAAACTGGAAGGGCACACAATACGGCATCCCGCTATACTGCACGATCGAGATTCTGGCCGCCCGCCGCGACCTGTTCGAGGATCGCGGCCTGACCCATCCCCGCACCTTTGATGAAACAATCGCCGCTGCCCGCGCTCTGCATCGCCCGGCCAGCGAGTTCTACGGCATCGCCTGGAACGGTCAGCGTGGCATGCCCATCGCCAATTCCTTCATGTTCTTCCTGGCCGCCTGTCAGAAGACCATCATCGACATTCCAATGCACAATCGCGAAAGCTGGACCTTCGACCGGTTTGAGAAGCTGAAACTGCAGATCAACACTGACGATTCTGTTGATGTGATTGAATACATGAAGCAACTGGTCGAAGTGTCCCCCCCCGACATCGCCGAGGTGGATTGGGAACGCGGGCTGAATTACTTCATGTACGGGCAGGTCGGGCTGGCCTATTGCTGGACGATGCGTGCCGCCCGGTTCGAACACGAACTCAGCTCACAGGTTGCACGCCGCGTGGCCTATCTTCCACCACCGTCCCGCAAGATGCGCCAGATCGCAGCACCCGTCGGCGGCTTTCTAATGACCATCCCGGCGCGCGTTCCGCCAGCCCGGCAGCGCCAGATCATGAATGCGCTTGCCTGGATGGTTTCACCAGAGGCGATGAAGGCACATGTGAAAAACGGGTTCCCGGTGGCGCCCCGCTTTTCCGTCTGTGCTGACCCCGAGGCTCTTGCCTCGTCGCCGATCATCAGCATGGTGGATCAGCTGGCCCGCAGAAACGAACTTGTCACCTGGGCCAGACCCCCGATACCCGAGTTCAGTCTGATCGAGGGGATCCTGGGAACAGAGATCCATGATGCCGTCTTCCACGGAAAGCCCGCGCGACAGGCACTGCGCGACGCAGAGAACCGGATTCACAGCGGACTGATTTCCAAGAGCGTCATCTAGTCGGGTTCAGGACCCTTTGATCGTACGTCTATGGCATGATGCAGGATACGCTGGCAGGTCACATACTGAGCAGCCTTCTGTGCCAAACGGATACGCGGTTGTAAGCGTCTGGTCTGACTGCCCTGCCGCATGATGATGGTGCCGGATAGTGTCCACTAACATGGTGGACACTAAGGTGCAGGCATGGTGCGGCGGACGAGGCGGCTTTGGACGGATGACGAGAAGCGGTCGATCTGCCTTCAGACGACTGCGCCCGGCGTATCCGTGGCTCAGGTGGCGCTTCGCTATACGGTGAACGCGAACCTGATCTTCAAATGGCTGCGCGATCCCAAGTATCGGCCCAAGCCCGGGGCGGGGTCAGAAGATGTGGGTTTGCGCTTTCTACCGGTGGAGATCGTCAAGGAAGCACCGGTGACCCGACCGAAATCTGTTTCAGATAACCACATCGAGCTCGACCTTGCGGGCGGGCACCGGATGCGGATCAGCGGCGGGTAGCGGTCAGACCGGACGCTTACACGCGGTTTTCGCGTTTTTGTTGACCTATTGTTGACCTGGAAAATCCGACGCAAAAAGCCGCCCGTGGGGCGGCTCGTAACGTCTTGATGTCATTGTTATATTTGGTTGCGGGGACAGGATTTGAACCTGTGACCTTCAGGTTATGAGCCGAAGAACTCGGGAAATCGCTTCTCCTTTGATTTCAGAAGGTTACCCGACAACCCTTTGATCTGAAATCCGTTTCTTGCCGCAATCAACCGCAACCAACCGCAACGGACGGGTCCAAACGAGGAACGAAGTTGTTAAACAGGTTGACCTATTGTTGACCCGCTTCAAAAACTTCCCCGCCCGCGCAACCTTTGTGCAGCGAAATGTTTGGCACCGGAGTCAGTTTGCGTGCCAGACGCACTCGGCCCAAAGCTGCCGGTCGGGCTTATTGCGCGGCGCCCTCGTAAGCGGTCGTTCGAATACGCAGGCACGCGCTCCCTTTGCAGCTGGTCGCGAACGATGGCACCGGCGCGCCGACGCTGACTGACATGGGGGCGAGTTTCTGCATCGCAACGGGTGGGGTGCAGGCCCTGTTCATCGCAGCACCACCGAACGCCACTTCCGTCTGGGTGCGGGTGGTCGACGAGGTGTCAGGCGCGGTGTTCGAGCAGGAGATCACCGCCGACCTGCCTGCCAAGACGCAGTTCCTGTCACCCCGTATGTTCATGAACAATGGGGCCACGGCGGCAGCGGTAGCCGACGACTGCTCGGGGGTCGACGTGGAGACGGATCATTAGCGCCAGCCTCAAATGCAGGCGTTGGGTTTGGAATCCGCGCGAAGCCATGCTGATCCCATCGCAACACCATCTCAGCAGTACATACCCCTTCATGGTGACAAGACAGGTCCGGGCCTAACGGTCATCGTACGAGAATGAGGCATCAGCCCGTGGAGGTCAGGATTTGCAGGATCAGGA
>JANNWS010000162.1:0-2674 GCA_031408575.1 Rhodobacterales bacterium | reverse complement strand
TACTCCGCAGGCATCGCTATCGGCGCATCGGTCAACGGATGCGGCAAATGCACCAGCATTTCTTTCGGGCACACTTGCACGAAATTACCCCGCTCAACCGCCCAATCGGCCAGTATGCGCGCGGCCTTTACCGATCCGGTCTGCGCCACATGCGCCTCGATCAGCCCGCGCACCTGTGCCTCCCAATGCGGATGCGTGACGGCGTTCGTCACCAGCGATTCCGGGTTGATAAACGCCCCCGTCACACCCAGCGGATCGTACAGATACGCCATCCCCCCGGTCATGCCCGCACCAAAGTTGGCCCCGATCCGGCCCAGAATAACCGCCACACCGCCGGTCATATATTCGCACCCGTTCGACCCGCAGCCTTCCACAACCACGCTCGCGCCCGAATTGCGCACCGCAAACCGCTCCCCTGCGCGCCCCGCCGCAAACAACTGTCCTGCAGTCGCACCGTACAGCACCGTATTGCCGATGATGGTGTTTTCCGATGCCTCCAGCGGCGACGCCATCTGCGGGCGCACCACGATCAGACCACCGGACAGGCCCTTGCCAACATAGTCATTGGCATCACCCATCACCTCAAGCTTCAGCCCCCGCGCCGCGAACGCGCCAAGCGATTGCCCGCAAGAGCCCGACAGCTTCACCGTCAGATGATCGGGTTGCAAGTTGTTCCGCATCCCGAATTTCCGCACGATATGGCTGCTGGCGCGTGTGCCAATGGTGCGGTGCGTGTTGCGCACGGCGTAAGACAGTTGCATCTTTTCGCCGTCCTCAAAGAACCGCGCGCCGTCCTTGACGATCTCGGCGTCCAGCGCATCAGGTACATGATTGCGCGGCTTTGATCGGTCATAGGTGATCTTCGACGCCCCATCGACGGTTATAAGCAAGGGGTTCAGGTCCAGATCATCCAGATGCGCCGCGCCCCGCGACACCTGCGTCAGAAGGTCCGCCCGCCCGATGATCTCATCAATCGACCGCGCCCCGATCGAGGCCAGGATCTCCCGAACCTCCTGCGCGTAAAAGGTGATCAGGTTCACCACCTTGTCCGCCGTGCCGGTAAACTTGGCCCGCAGCGCCTCGTTCTGGGTACAGACCCCCACCGGGCAGGTGTTCGACTGGCATTGCCGCACCATGATGCACCCCATGGCAATCAGCGCCGCCGTGCCGATACCGTATTCCTCGGCCCCCATCATCGCCGCCATCACGATATCGCGGCCCGTCCGCAGCCCGCCGTCGGTTCGCAACGTCACCCGCTCGCGCAGGTTGTTCATCGCCAGCACCTGATGCGCCTCTGTCAGCCCCATCTCCCAGGGCAGGCCCGCGTATTTGATCGAGGTGCCGGGCGACGCCCCGGTGCCGCCATTGTGCCCTGAAATCAGGATCACATCGGCCTTGGCTTTGGCCACCCCCGCCGCAATCGTGCCGACCCCGCTGGAGGATACCAGCTTCACCGTCACCTTGGCGCGCGGGTTGATCTGCTTCAGGTCATAGATCAGCTGCGCCAGATCCTCGATGGAATAGATGTCATGGTGCGGCGGCGGCGAAATCAGCGTCACCCCCGGCGTTGCATGGCGCAGCCGCGCGATCAGCGCCGTCACCTTCAGCCCCGGCAACTGCCCGCCTTCGCCGGGCTTAGCCCCCTGCGCCACCTTGATCTCCAGCTCGTCGCAGGCGTTCAGATACTCCGCCGTCACCCCGAACCGCCCCGATGCCACCTGCTTGATCTTGGCGCTTGGGTTGTCGCCGTTCGCTTCCGGCAGGAAGTGCGCCGGGTCCTCTCCCCCCTCGCCCGAGTCCGACTTCGCGCCGATCCGGTTCATTGCCACGTTCAGAGTCTTGTGCGCCTCGGGGCTGAGCGCCCCCAGCGACATCCCCGGCGTCACGAACCGCTTGCGGATCGAGGTGATGGACTCCACCTCCTCGATCGGCACCGGCTTGCCCAGCGCCTTGATATCCAGCAGATCGCGAATATGGATCGGCGGATTGGCCCGCATCGCCGCCGAATACTGCTTCCACACATCATAGCTCGCCCGGTCACAGGCCGTTTGCAGCATGTGCATGGTGGATGCTTCCCAGGCATGCTTTTCGCCCGACCGCCGCGCCTTGTAGAACCCGCCAATCGGCAGCACGTCGGTGCCGCCCTTCCAGCCCTTGGCATGCACCTCTTCGGTCTTTTGCTGGATGCCGGAAACCCCGATCCCCGAAATGCGGCTGTGCATCCCCGGGAAATATTCCGCCACCATCGCCCGGCTCAGCCCCACCGCCTCAAAGTTCAGCCCGCCGCGATAGCTGGAGATTACGGAAATCCCCATCTTCGACATGATCTTCAACAGCCCCGCGTCGATCGCGTCGCGGTAGCGCCGCATCGCGTCGGTCAGCGTCCCGTCGATCAGCCCGCGCCCAATCCGGTCAGCAATCGAATCCTGCGCCAGATAGGCGTTCACCGTCGTCGCCCCACCGCCGATCAACACCGCAAAATAATGCGGGTCGATGCATTCCGCCGACCGCACGTTGACCGAGCAGAATGTCCGCAACCCCTTGCGGGTCAGCCAGCTATGCACCGCCGACGTTGCAAGGATCATCGGCATCCCCACCTTGTCGCCGCCCTGATGCTCGTCCGTCAGCACCAGATGGCTGGCCCCCGACCGCACCGCATCCTCGGCTTCCGCCC
>JANNWS010000161.1:0-15064 GCA_031408575.1 Rhodobacterales bacterium | reverse complement strand
CCCCCCGCCGCCCCCCCCCCCCCCCCCCCCCCCCCCCCCCCCCCCCCCCCCCCCCCCCCCCCCCCCCCCCCCCCCCCCCCCCCCCCGCTATCCACGAAACCGACCCTAAACTTTCGTGCGGGCCTTTTGCAGCAGCGGCATCAGTCCCGCCATTTCCGGTCCGTTGTCGCGCCCTGTCATCGCCCGGCGCAGCGGGCGGAACAGGGTCTTGCCGCCGCGCCCGGTGGCCGCTTTGACGGCGGCGGTCCATTCGCCCCAGGTCGCCTCGTCCCACAGGCCCTCGGGCAGCATGTCGAGGGCGGCTTTGACGAACTGCATGTCTTCCGGGTCGATCGGAACACCGGTGCCGTCCTCGACGCTCAGCCACCATTCGGCAAGGTCGGCCAGCACGGTGATATTCTCGCGCACCGCATACCAGAAGGTTTCCGCCAGATGCGGCGGCACGCCAAGCGCATGAATGTGATCAGCCACATGAGCGAAGGTCAGGGTCTGAAGATGTGCGCGGGTCAGCGGGAACAGATCGTCTGCGTCAAATTTCGTGGGTGCCGCGCCAAAGCTGGACAGATCGAACCCGTCGATCAGATCCTGCATCGAATGGGCCAGTTCGATCGGCTTTGATGAGCCGAGCCGCGCCATCATGGACAGCAGCGCCATCGGCGCAACACCCTGCGCGCGCAGGTCGCGCAAACTAAGTGTGCCAAGGCGTTTGGACAGCGCTTCGCCCCCCGGCCCGGTCAACAGGCTGTGGTGTGCAAAGGCGGGCGGTGTGCCGCCCAGCGCCTGCATGATCTGGATTTGGGTCGCGGTGTTGGTCACGTGATCCGCGCCGCGCACGATGCTGGTCACGTTCATGTCGATGTCATCGACCGACGAGGCAAAGGTATAAAGTACCTGACCATCGGCCCGGATCAGCACCGGGTCCGAGACACTTGCCGCGTCAATCGAGATCGGGCCAAGGATGCCGTCCGGCCATTCGATCCGGTTCTGGTCCAGCCGGAAGCGCCAATAGCCCGCCCGATCCTCGCGCAGCTTGGCTTTGTCGGCATCTGTCAGGTTCAGCGCCGCCCGGTCATAGACCGGCGGCTTGCCCATGTTCAGTTGCTTCTTGCGCTTCAGATCAAGCTCGACAGGCGACTCGAAGCATTCGTAGAACCGCCCGTTCACGCGCAACTGATCGGCGGCCTCACGGTAGCGGTCCATCCGCAGGGATTGCTTTTCCACCCGGTCCCAGTGCAAGCCCAGCCAGTCGAGATCTTCCATGATCCCGTCGGCATATTCCTGCTTTGACCGCTCCTGATCGGTATCGTCCAGCCGCAGAATGAACGTGCCGCCCGCCTTTCGCGTGATCAGCCAGTTCATCAGCGCCGTCCGCAGATTGCCGACATGGATGTAACCGGTGGGCGAAGGGGCAAAGCGGGTAATGGTGGGCATGGGCAGCTCTCCTGATGCGCCTTGCTCTTTCACAAGGGCATGGTTTTGTCCATATCGGGGCAATGGTCCAGACCAAGGAAACACCGGCATGACGCAGGCTGCAAATGACGAGCCCGACTGGTCGCCGGTGACGGCCCCGCTGATCGACGATCTCGAAGCGATGGCCCGCGCAGCTATTGCGGCGCTGCCCGATGCCTACCGGACGGCGGCGCTGCACGTCGTGCTGCGGATCGAGGATTTTGCGGCGCAAGACGTGCTGGATGCGATGGACCTGCATGACCCCTACGAGTTGACCGGGCTTTACGACGGAATCCCTCTGACCGAGAAATCAGTGATGGATCAGCCGCAATCACCCGATATGATCTGGCTGTTCCGCCGCCCCATTCTGGAGGAATGGATCGAACGAGGCGACGTGCCGCTAGGCGATCTGGTGGCGCATGTTCTGGTCCACGAACTCGCCCATCACTTCGGATGGTCAGATGACGATATCGCAGCAATCGACCCGTGGTGGGAATAGGCGCACAGACCCGGCTGCATGGCCGCACACTGGCTGACGGATGCGTGAATGGCATCGGTGGGATGCCGAGCTATTTCCAAGTTTCTTAATTGCAAAAGGAGCGACCATGACATTCCCGAAATTGTCCCGCCGTCAGGCCCTTGTCGCAGGGGCGGCGCTGCCTTTCGCGGCCGCACTTTCGCCGCTGCCAGCGCGTGCTGCGGCCGAGATGTTGGGGGCCACGATGGCACCCTTCAACCGCTTCAAGCTGGGCGGGTTCGAAGTGACGACCCTTCTGGCCGGAACCCGGACTGTGGAACAGCCGACCGAGATTTTCGGCCTGAACGTCGATCCCGCCGAATTCGCCAGCGTGTCGGCTGCTGCGTTCCTGCCCACCGACAAAGCGCAGTTCTTCTTCACGCCGACCGTGGTAAACACCGGGGCCGAGCTTGTGCTTTTTGACACCGGACTTGCGCCCGAAGGGATCACCGGCGCGCTGGCAGCCGCAGGTTATACCCCTGATCAGATCGACATGGTCGTGCTGACGCATATGCACGGCGACCATATCGGCGGGCTGATGACGAACGGCGCCGCGACATTCGCGAATGCCCGCTACGTCACCGGGTCGGTGGAGCATAACCACTGGATGGGTGCCGCGAACGAAGGTTTCGATGCGAACGTGCGCCCGCTGAACGACAAGATCACGTTTGTGGATGACGGGACGGCGGTTGTGTCGGGCATAACCCCGATGGCGGCGTTCGGCCATTCGCCGGGCCACATGATCTACATGCTGGAAAGCAATGGTCAGCGGCTGGCGATCACCGCAGATACGGCCAACCATTATGTCTGGTCGCTGGCCCACCCCGATTGGGAAGTGAAGTTCGACGCCGACAAGGCGGCCGCCGCCGCGACGCGGCGCGCAGTCTTCGGCATGCTGGCCGCCGACCGCGTACCATTTATCGGCTATCACATGCCGTTTCCCGGCATGGGCTTTGTCGAGGCGGTTGACGGCGGGTTCCGCTATGTCCCCGCAAGCTATCAGATGATGCTGAACGGCTGACCCGAGACAAGCGCAAGGGGCAGGATCGTGCCGCCCCTTGCGTGAACCAAGTGCAGAAAGCCTTGAAAGATCGCCCGTCGCGTGGGCGGCCAAGTTCAGAACTTGAACTCGGCAACGACCGCGCGATGATCAGACGGCCACGGCATTACCTTGATGTCGCTACGCGGCCCGTCCTCGCCAACGATGACGATGACCGCGTCGGCCACGGACAGGCCTTCACCCTTTCCCAACACGAAGTCGATCCGGTCGGGGTGGTCGTCGGTTGCCGCCTCGTCAGAGCGGGGCGTCCAGGTGAATGCGGGTTTTGCCACCGGATCGGCATGGGTCGCCCGGAAGGCGTCGATGAACCCCATGTCATACAGGCGGCGCGTCATGGGCCAATCCACCTTGACCGGCTGCTGGCCGGCCGCAACGACGGCATCGGTCCAGTCAAGCCCCGAGGGTTCGTTGAAATCGCCGGTCATAAAGATCGCAGCGGCCCTGCGGCTGCCTTCATGTCACTGGCAAGCAGGTCCATCGCCGGCCCCCGCGTGTCATTGGCAAAGCGGACCGCCTCGGCCTCGGTCTTGATGAAGGGGGCGGGACCATACTCGATCCCGAGCAGTTGATAGGGCTGATAAGGCTCATCATCGAGGTGGATGTTGAACAGCCAGACGGTTCGGCCATCGACCTCGATCTTCACGCCAAGGTCCTGCGGGCTGGCAGGTCCGATCGGATAGCGCGAGATCACGGCATTGGCCCAGAGGGCGACGTTGGTCTGGGTCTGGTCATAGACATGCCAGCCCAAGGTTTTCGCAAGTGCCGCCGCCACGCTGTCGCCCGTGGCAGCACAGTCGGTGGCCGAGCAGGGATCGGGTTCCAGCCGGGTTTCCTGCAGACCGACGATGTCGGCCCCGGCCGCCCGAATGGCGGCGACCGTCTCGTCGATACCCTTTCCCTCGTTCCCGCGTCCGCCCCAGATGTTGTAGCTCATCACGCGAAGCGAGGTTTCGGCAAAGGCCGGAACGGCAGGCGACAGGGCAAGGATCATGCAGGCGGTCAGGCTGGAGAGGCGCATTGGACGGCTCCATTTCTGAAATCCGTCAAAGCTTACCGGCGGGCGATCACAAAACCATGACGCGGCGCCGTTTTATGCTTTGTCGCGCCATCGGTTCACGATGGGGTAGCGGCGGTCCAGCCAGAATGCACGGGTTGACAGACGCGGGCCGGGGGCGGCCTGAAACCGCTTCCATTCACTAAGATAGACAAGCTGTTCGACCTTTTTGACCGTCGCCGGATCGAACCCCTTGGCCACAAGATCGGCCACCGACTCTTCGCGGTCCACCAGCCCTTCGAGAATCGCATCCAGCATCGGATAGGGGGGCAGGTTGTCATCGTCGCGCTGGTCGGGGCGCAGTTCGGCAGACGGGGGTTTTTCGATGACGCGCTGCGGGATGACCTCGCCCACCGGACCCAGCATCCACGGGTGATGATGGTCGTTGCGCCAGCGGCAGATCGAGAACAGCCGGGTCTTGTAAAGATCCTTGATCGGGTTGTAGCCGCCGTTCATGTCGCCGTAGATCGTGCAGTATCCCACCGCCACTTCGGATTTGTTGCCGGTGGTCAGCAGCATCTCGCCAAACTTGTTCGACAGCGCCATCAGCAGCAGACCACGCAAACGCGACTGGATGTTTTCCTCGGTAATGCCGGGCGGGGTGCCGTCAAAAAGCGGCCCGAGGGCCGCGCCGACCGCCGCCTGCGGACCCGAGATCGGAACCGTATCCAGCCGGCAGCCCAGCGCGCCCGCGACAGCCCGCGCATCGTCAAGCGACTTGTCCGACGTGAACTCGGATGGCAGCATGACGCAGCGCACGTTTTCGGGACCGATCGCATCGGCGGCGATGGTGGCCACTATGGCCGAGTCGATGCCGCCCGACAGCCCCAGCAGCACTTTGCGAAAGCCCGACTTGCCAAGGTAGTCGCGCAGGCCCAGCACCACCGTATGATAGTCTGCCTCATGCCCGTCCGGAATGGCGGCAAGCAGCCCGCGTTCCGCATGCCAACCGTCCGGCGTGCGGGTGAAATCGACATGCGCGATGCCCTCGTCAAACTGCGCCATCTGCACGGCAAGATGCCCACCGGGGTTCAGCACGAATGACGCGCCGTCGAACACTTGATCGTCCTGCCCGCCGACCATGTTCAGATACACCAGCGGCAAGCCGGTTTCGACCACGCGGGCGACCATCAGGTTCATCCGCGTATTCGGTTTGCCGCGATGATAGGGCGACCCGTTCGGCACCAGCAGAATTTCCGCCCCCGTTTCGGCCAGCGTCTCGCAGACGTCGGGGTGCCAACTGTCCTCGCAGATCGGCGTGCCGATGCGAAGCGGGCCGATGCGGTAGGGGCCGTGGACGTCAGACGCCGTGAAAACGCGCTTTTCATCAAAGACATCGCTGTTGGGCAGATGGTGCTTCAGAACGACGGTCTGAATCCGGCCGCCCTGCAGGATGTAGTAGCCGTTGTATAGCTTGCCGCCCGTCCGGTGCGGTGCGCCGATCCCCAGCGCCGGGCCATCGGCGCAATCCACCGCCAGCCGGGCAACCGCTGCCATCGCATCATCCACGAAAGCGGGCTTCAATACCAGATCCTGGGTCTGATACCCGGTCAGGAACATCTCGGTCAGTGCCACCATGTCGGCACCCGCGACGCGCCCCGCCTTCCACGCCGCTTTGGCTTTGGCGGCGTTGGCTGCGAAATCGCCCACGACCGGGTTCAACTGGGCCAGCGTCAGGCGGAATCTGTCGGCCATCGGGATCTCCTTCAGGCGCACAGAGGGCCTTTCACCAAGGTTCTAGCAGAGTTGCGGGCGAGGAAAAGCCGATTGGGGGCGCGGCCGCTTGCCACGCCGGGACGGGACGATTATCTTTCGCGCGGGTGCGGCAGCGCGGGGCCGGTATCGGCCCCCTGCCCACCCCTGCAGGAGGCGATGGACGTGGGTGGAACGGCAATTCGTATTGTTCGGGCGGGGACCATCGCGCTGGCGCTGGCTGTCACACCGGCGCTGGCGCAAACCGATGGCGCGGTTATTGCAAAGCAATACGACGATGGCAGCGTCTATGAGGGTACGTTCAAGGATGGCAGGCAGGACGGCATCGGCACATATCGGCTGCCAAACGGCTATGAATACACCGGCGAATGGGTCGCAGGGGAAATCAAGGGGGCGGGCATTGCACGATTCCCCAACGGGTCGGTCTATGAAGGCGCGTTCGCAGCCGGCAAGCCTGCGGGCAAGGGCAAGATCACCTTCTCGGATGGTGGCACCTATCAAGGCGACTGGGCCGATGGCCAGATGACCGGGGTTGGCGTCGCCAACTACGCAAATGGCGTGGTCTACACTGGCGACTTCAAGAACGCGGTACATCACGGTCGCGGCGTCATGCAAAGCCCCGGCGGCTATCGCTATGACGGTGACTGGGTGGAAGGGGTCAAGGAAGGCCGCGGCAAGATCACCTATCCCGATGGCGCAGTCTACGACGGTGATCTGGTGCGCGGACAGCGTGTGGGGCAAGGCCAATTGACCATGCCGGATGGTCTTACCTATGTCGGCCAGTGGGCCGATGGCCAGATGAATGGAACCGGCAAGCTGACGCAGGCAAACGGCGATGTCTACGAAGGCCCGCTGGTGAACGGCCAGCGGCAGGGCAAGGGCCGTGTCAGCTATGCCAACGGTGACAGCTATGAAGGTGATTTTGCCGCCGACCGCCAGCAGGGCAAGGGCATCTTCAAGGGTGCCGATGGCTACGTCTATGACGGCGATTGGGCCGAAGGGCGCCGAGAGGGTCAGGCGACGGTGACCTATCCCGACGGGTCGCTGCATATCGGCGCATTCAAGGCCGATCAGGCCGACGACACGGGCAAGATCACCTATGCCGATGGCGCAACCTATGATGGCGACTGGAAAGCGGGCGTGCCGGATGGCATCGGAAAAGCGACCTATGCCAACGGGCTGGCCTATGAGGGGCAGTTCCTCAAGGCGCGCATCCACGGCACCGGCACGATGACCTACCCCGACGGATACCGCTATGAAGGCCAGTGGGTTGATGGCCAGCGCCAAGGCGAAGGCACCGCGACCTACGCCGATGGCACGATCTATAAAGGCACCTTCACCGGCGGCCAGCGCGAGGGTCTGGGCGAGATCACCATGGCCGACGGCTTCAAGTATTCGGGGAGCTGGAAGGCTGGCGAGATCGACGGCAAGGGCATTGCCAGCTATTCAAATGGCGACACCTACGAGGGGATGTTCCGCGCTGGAAAACGGCAGGGCGAAGGCATCATGCGCTATGCCACGGGTCAGGAAACCGCGGGTCAGTGGAAAGACGGTGCGCTGACTGCCCCGCCCGCCGACACGGCAGGTGAAGAAGCGGCACCCGCGACCGGCGCAAACTGAGGCGGGTCAAAGAACGGCTGGTCGCACGGCACCTTGCCCGCCAGAGTGAGGGTCAGTCTGCGCCGCGCCGCATGATCAGACCTTCCGACAACATAAGCCCGATCACCGCAGACCCGTAGTCGGTATTGCCGTGCAACCCATCGGGCGCAAGATACTGCGCCTGCAAGGCTTCGCCTTCGTTGCAAAGGGTGGCAGACGGATCGAACAGCCGGACCCCCGACGCCCGCAACCGTGCGGCGATCGTGTCGGAGAACGTGGCATAGTTCGACCGGACCCGCAGCTTTGGCGGCACCACAAGGGTCAGGCTGGCCAGCCGAGCCATCCGCCGCACCATCAGGAACTGCGGACCGCGTGTCGCATCGACATAGGCACTGACCAAAGCCTGGGACGCATATGAACTTTCGGTATCTTCCGCGAACGACCCCGCGTCGGTGACATGACGGTTGAACCCGAAGGGCGGCACGATCCGGCCCAGATTAAAGGCCATTGATCCCAGAATCGGAATGTCACGGCTGACAAGGCTTCGCCCGCCCAGCCGGTCCCGGACATCCATAATCTGCTGTTGCATCGCCTTCGATCGCCGGACCCAGACCCCGTGCTGCGGATGGAACTGGACATGCCCCGAATGCCAGAAATTGCCCGAGAACCGCAACATCTCGGCCTGCAGCCCGTGGGCCTGACACCCGGCCATCAGGGCGGTCGTATGGCTGTCTCCGATGACAAGAACATCAGGAAGCATTAAACTTTTCCAGCACCAGTTCTTCGCAGACCAGTTCCTCAACTTCCATGTCGCGCAGCATCGCGGTTTCCCGCTCGGCCGCCGCCATGGTCGCGCCATGCGCGGCCGGACCTGAAAGATCGAGCCCTTTCAGGAAATGATCCATCACGAAACTGACGCCCTGAGGTACGACGTTGCGCAGGTTTGGCGCATAGAATGTCGCACGCGATGGCGGCTGCGATATCATCTCATAGCCCGGAAAATAGTCGATCCGCGCGTCACTGCGGGCCAGATCGCCCGCGACCGCGCGCAAAGTCGATTTGGTGTAAGTATTCGCCACCAGCACATGATCGCCGGACGCGGTTGCGGTGACCGGAACCGGCGAGACGGTCAGCAGGATGCGCACCGCGGGGTTCATCGCCCAGATATGGTCAAAGGCCTCGGACAGCGCCCGGCGTATGGCGGGGTAGTCGTAGTTGCGGAACACATGAATATCAGGATCGAACGTGCCCGCCATGGTCCCCGGACACAGCGCATAGGGCTGGCCGGTTGCGCCATTTTCCCATCCCTCGGTCAGACCCAGCGTGAACACGAACACATCGGTCTGCGTGATCGACCGCCTGAACGCCCGCACCATCGAGGCCCGGCTCAGGTCCAGATCCTCGCGCGATGCGAAAGCCACCGGCTCGATCACCGGGCGGATGGAATCTCGAAGCCGCTCGCCATCGGGCCAGGCCTCGATACTGGCGGGATCGAGCAGGTTCGCGGCCATCCTGACATGCGTGAGCAAAAGCGCCGCCGTGTAGATATTGCCGGTGCGGGCCGAAAAGACACCGTAGTTGAAGGCTTGCGCGATATCGGGCGGGGTGCGCCCCGGCGCAGGTTCTGCATCAAGCCAGACCATGTTGCGCGCCAAAAGCGCGCGGCTCATGGATTGGGCAAAGCACGAACCATAGGTTGCAAAGCGCGCATCGGCGGGCAGTTGCCATTTGGACGTCCACAGCCCTGCAAGGCCCCAAAGCCCCGCATCAACCACGCCACTTCGCCAGAATGCGGTCGGCGGCAGGTCGGCATAGGGATTAGCGGCGGACATGGCACGGCCCTCGGTTCAACGGGTCAGCAAACTGAATCATGCAAAAGCGCGCTTCGCAAGCAAGCCGTCGAACTTTGTTCTCGCCGGACGCTGCATTTGGGGGTGCTGCATCTGCCCCGGTCGTCAGACCGGATCACCCGCGTCCAGCCGCACCAGAAATGCATCGGCATCGGCAAGGACGGCCTCGCGGTGCGGCTCCGCCATCTTGTCCCAGGTGCGGTACATCTGCGCCATGCGCGGGTTGCGCGCAAACCGGTCGCGGTGGCGCATCAGGAAATGCCAGTAAAGCAGGTTGAACGGGCAGGCCCCCGGCCCGGTTTTCTGCGGCACGTCATAGGCGCAACTGCCGCAATAGTCCGACATGCGGTTGATATAAGCCCCGCTGGAGACGTAGGGCTTTGACCCCACGACACCGCCATCGGCAAACTGGCTCATGCCCACGGTGTTGGGGGCCTCAACCCATTCAAAGGCGTCGATATAGACCGCAAGATACCATTCATGAACGTGCCGGGGGTCAACCCCCGCCAGAAGCGCGAAATTTCCGGTGACCATCAAGCGCTGAATATGGTGCGCATAGGCCAGATCGCGTGTCTGCGCCACGGCATGCGACAGGCAGGCCATTTTCGTGGCGCCCCCCCAGTAAAGCGCGGGCAGATCGCGCTGATGGTCCAGCGCGTTGCGGGTGGGGTAGTCGGGGCCTTCGAGAAAATAGATGCCGCGCATGAACTCGCGCCAGCCGATGATCTGGCGGATAAAGCCCTCGGCCGAATTGATCGGCACTCCGCCCGCGCGCCACGCGGCCTCGGCCCGCTGGCACACCTCCAGCGGCGACAAGAGGCCGATGTTCAGATAGGGCGACAGCAGCGAATGCGACAAGACGGGGTCACTTCGCAGCATCGCATCTTGCGTATCGCCGAAGGTCGGCAACGCATGGTCGATGAAATGATCCAGCGCCCTCAGCGCCCCCGCGCGGTCTATCGCCCATACGAACGGGCGCAGCCGCCCGAAATTCGACGGAAACCGGGCCTCGACCAGCGCCAGCACCTCGTCCGTTTCCGCGTCGGGCGAAAACCGGGGCGGCGGGGTGCGGAACAGGTCGGGCTTGGCCGGTTTGCGGTTGTCGTGGTCAAAATTCCACTTGCCGCCTGCGGGTTTGTCGCCCTCCATCATCAGGCCGGTCTTGCGCCGCATGTCGCGGTAGAAGAACTCCATCCGCAATTGCTTGCGGCCCTCGGCCCATTGCGCGAATTCGGCGTCCGAACAGATGAATCGGTCGTCGGGCAGCAGCGTGACCCGCAGCGGCAAAGCCTCGAGTGCCGCGATCAGCCGCCATTCGCCGGGGCGGGTTGCGATGACCTCCGACGCACCAAATTCGGCCGTCCGCCGCAGCAGTTCGGCCCCGATGCTGGGCCCGGTCTGCGGATCATCCAGCCGGGAATAGGCGACCTGCCAGCCATCAGCCACCAGACCAGCCGCGAACTTCCGCATCGCCGCCAGCACCAGTGCGATCTTCTGCGGATGGTGCGGCACATAGGTTGCCTCGCCCATCACTTCGGCCATGACGACCACGTCGCGCACCTTGTCGGCATGGCGCAAGGCGGCGACATTCGGCGTCAACTGATCGCCCATGACCAGGATCAGGCGCGTCACCAGGCCACCGCCTGGCCTTGCCAGTCGAAGAACCCGCCTGAGTGCGCGGGGGTCAGTGCGCCTAAAACAGAAAGCAGGTGCTGGGCCGCCACCTCGGGCGACACCGTGGGGTGATTGCCCACGTATTTCTCGGTGAACCGCGTCGCAACCGTGCCGGGGTGCAGACAGGCCACCACCGCCTGAGGGTGGCTGCGCGCAATCTCGATCGCTGCCGTGTGGATCAGCTGGTTCAACGCCGCCTTGGCCGCCCTGTAGGAATACCAACCGCCCAGTTGGTTGTCGCCGATCGACCCGACCCGCGCCGACAGCGCTGCGAACCGCGCAGGCCGATCACGCGGCAAAAGGCGCAGCGCATGTTTCAGCACCATCACTGGTCCAGTCGAATTCAAAGCGAATTGTGCCGCCAGCGCCGCCGGATCAAGCGCGCGCAGGCTTTTTTCAGGTGTCGCCCCGCCGATCTCCAAAGCCCCCGTGGCCACGAACATCGTCTCGAATGGCCCTTCCAGCCCGCCCAGCAGGCGCGCAATGCTCGCCTCGTCCGTCACATCCAGCCCGTCGCCCGACCGCGACAGCGCCGTCACCTGATCACCCCGCCCGGCCAGTGCCGCGACCAGCGCCCGACCAATCCCCCCCGATGCGCCCACCACCAGTGCCCGTGCCATACCATTCTCCCGTTCCGGACACGAATTAGAGCCGTGGCGCGCCTTCTCCATTCATCTTTGCAAAAATATCCTCCGCGAAGCGTCCTTCCGGGAGGCAGATGCCTCCGGCAGGGATACTTGGACGAAGATGAATGCAAGGGCCGCTCTGCGGTAATTCCAGCTTTCCTTTTGACATTTCCAAAGTATGATCCAAGGCCATGACACGGGACATGCAAATTTCAACCGGCACGGGGACCATGCTCCCCCTGCGCCCCCGTGCGCTTTTGCTCCTTAGCCTCCTCTGAGCGTGCCACTCGGGCGCGAACGCTCGGAGGTGACCAGCGCCCGGGACACTCGCTAAGGAACAAGGAAAGACCATCATGACCGACAAGACCACGCAACCGCGCGTCCTGATTTTTGACACGACGCTGCGGGACGGAGAACAATCGCCGGGTGCCACCATGACCCATGGCGAAAAGCTGGAGATTGCGGCGCTGCTGGACGAAATGGGTGTCGATATCATCGAGGCGGGGTTTCCGATCGCGTCCGAAGGTGATTTCGCCGCTGTCACCGACATTGCCAAACAGGCGAAAACTTCGGTGATCTGCGGGCTGGCTCGGGCAAACTTCAAGGATATCGACCGCTGCTGGGAGGCGGTGAAACACGCCCGCCGCCCGCGCATCCATACCTTCATCGGCACATCGCCGCTGCACCGGGCCATTCCAAACCTCGACATGGACCAGATGGCGGAGCGCATCCATGAGACGGTGACCCACGCCCGCAACCTGTGTGACAACGTGCAGTGGTCGCCGATGGATGCGACGCGGACGGAACATGACTATCTGTGCCGTGTGGTGGAAATCGCGATCAGGGCGGGGGCGACCACGATCAACATTCCCGACACCGTGGGCTACACCGCGCCTCGCGAAAGTTCGGCGCTGATCACGATGTTGCTGGAGAGGGTGCCGGGCGCGGATACAATCATCTTCGCCACGCATTGCCACAATGACCTTGGCATGGCGACCGCGAACGCGCTCGCCGCGGTAGAGGCCGGGGCTCGGCAGATCGAATGCACGATCAACGGGCTGGGGGAGCGCGCCGGGAATACCGCGCTGGAAGAGGTGGTGATGGCGCTGAAGGTGCGAAATGACATCCTGCCCTACCGCACCGGGATCGACACCACCAAAATCATGAACATCAGCCGCAAGGTATCCACCGTTAGCGGCTTTGCGGTGCAGTTCAACAAGGCCATCGTCGGCAAGAACGCCTTCGCGCACGAGTCCGGCATCCATCAGGACGGGATGCTGAAGAATGCCGAGACGTTCGAGATCATGCGGCCGACCGATATCGGCCTGTCCGAGACCAATCTGGTCATGGGCAAGCATTCGGGGCGGGCCGCACTGCGCGCAAAACTTAACGATCTGGGATATGAGCTGGCCGATAACCAGCTGAACGATGTCTTCGTGCGCTTCAAGGCACTGGCCGACCGCAAGAAGGAAGTGTTCGAGGATGACCTGATCGCCCTGATGCAGGATCAGTCCACCCATGCCGAGCATGACACCCTGCAGGTCAAACGCCTGCGAGTGGTCTGCGGCACCGAAGGCCCGCGCGAGGCGGAGCTGACGCTGAGCATTCTGGGGGTGGATCATTCGATTGACGCAACGGGCGACGGTCCGGTGGATGCCGCCTTCAACGCGGTGAAGATGCTCTATCCGAACAAGGCGCAGTTGCAGCTTTACCAGGTGAGTGCGGTCACCGAAGGTACCGACGCGCAGGCCACGGTGTCCGTCCGGCTGGAAGAGGACGGGCGCATCGCGACCGGTCAGTCCGCCGACACCGATACGGTGGTTGCCAGCGTGAAGGCCTATGTCAACGCGCTGAACCGCCTGATCGTGCGGCGGACGAAGTCCGCGCCGGGCGATGATGTGAAGTCGGTGAACTACCGCGACGCGAGTTGATCGCGCGGCGCCGAAGATTCTTTTGGGGCTGATGGCAGGCGCGTCCGTGTTCTGCCGAATTCAGAGTATCGAACATTTAGCGGACATTGCTGCGTCTTAAAATGTCCGATGCTTGCGCTATTGGAACATTCGGCCTGATCCTGATCCCCTCCGGCGCGGCTCGTTTTGCCTGCCGGAGCGGAACCTCACGCGGAATCGCGCCGAGACGTCGCGGCAGGGGCCTTTCCCTTACCTGCCTGCGTTTCTATAAGAAGAAGCCCGCATCGGAGACGAGTCGCGGGCTTTCTTCTTTATTCCTCAAGGATGACCCAAGGCATGTCGGTACTTTCCGGTCTCTTCTCGTCAGACATGGCGATTGACCTCGGCACGGCGAATACGCTCGTCTACGTCAAGGGGCGGGGCATCATCCTGAATGAGCCGTCAGTTGTGGCCTATCACGTCAAGGACGGCAAAAAGCAGGTTCTGGCCGTGGGCGAGGATGCGAAACTGATGCTGGGCCGCACGCCCGGCAGCATCGAGGCGATCCGCCCGATGCGCGACGGGGTCATTGCCGACTTCGATGTGGCCGAAGAGATGATCAAGCATTTCATTCGAAAAGTGCATAAACGGACCACGTTTTCCAAGCCGAAGATCATCGTTTGTGTCCCTTATGGTGCAACGCCGGTCGAAAAGCGGGCGATCCGCCAGTCAGTTCTGTCGGCCGGGGCGCGGCGCGCGGGGCTGATTGCGGAACCCATCGCGGCGGCCATCGGGGCGGGCATGCCGATTACCGATCCGACCGGCAACATGGTGGTCGATATTGGCGGCGGCACGACGGAAGTGGCCGTGCTGAGCCTTGGTGACATCGTCTACGCCCGGTCGGTCCGCGTTGGCGGCGACCGGATGGATGAGGCGATCATCAGCTATTTGCGCCGCCACCAGAACCTGCTGATCGGGGAATCCACCGCCGAGCGGATCAAGACTTCGATCGGCACCGCGCGGATGCCCGATGACGGGCGTGGGTCCAGCATGACTATTCGCGGGCGTGACCTGCTGAACGGTGTGCCAAAGGAAACCGAGATCAATCAGGCGCAGGTGGCCGAGGCTTTGGCGGAACCCGTACAGCAGATCTGCGATGCGGTGATGCAGGCGCTGGAAGCGACGCCGCCCGACCTTGCGGCGGATATCGTGGACCGGGGCGTGATGCTGACCGGGGGCGGGGCGCTGCTGGGCGATCTGGACCTGGCGCTGCGCGAGCAGACGGGGCTTTCGATCTCGGTCGCCAACGAGTCACTCAATTGTGTGGCGCTTGGCACCGGAAAGGCGCTGGAATATGAAAAACAACTGCGCCATGTGATCGATTACGACAGCTAAAGGCCGGGCCTGCACCGCGGGCCAAGCCGGAGACCTGACCAACCATGTCAAGAGACCGGACATCACCGGAGGATTTTACCCGACCGATCCGGCGCATCCTTGTCGGGGGGCTGGTGCTGCTGCTACTTGCGCTGTTTTTGCTGTGGCGCATCGACAGCCCGCGGGTGGAACGGTTCCGTTCGGCGCTGGTGGACCGGGTGGTGCCATCATTCAACTGGGCGATGCTGCCGATCACCAA
>JANNWS010000160.1:0-25500 GCA_031408575.1 Rhodobacterales bacterium | reverse complement strand
CAGGCTTTCGATGGTGTCAATATCCGCCACCGGCTTGTCATGGCGCCAGCGAACCATGCGGGGAAACCGCAAGGCGATGCCCGATTTGTGGCGCGGGCTGGCCTGAATGCCCTCGAAGGCAATCTCGAACACAAGTTCGGGCGGGACACGGCGCACCGGGCCAAAGCGTTCCAGTGTGTTGCGGCGGACCCAGTCGGTAATGCGGGCAAACTCTGCGTCGGTCAGGCCGGAATAGGCTTTGGTGAACGGCACGAGGTCTTCGCCGTCGCGCACCGCAAAGGTGAAATTGTGAACAGCGTCGCACGGCGGCCATGTCCGGCCTGTGCATAGATCATCACGGCGTCGATGGTGTAGGGGTCGAGTTTCCACTTCCACCAGTCGCCGCGCTTGCGCCCGACATGATATGGGGCGGACAGACGCTTGAGCATCAGACCTTCCGCCATTTCGCTTCGCGCGGTGGCGCGGATCGCACCAAGGCTTGTCCAGTCCGTAAACCGCAATGGTGCAGAAAGGCCGATTGGCAGGCCTGGTGGCAGCGCCGCGACAATCGCTTCAAGGCGCGCACGGCGCAGGGCCAGAGGGGCCGCGCGCAGGTCTTGTCCGGTATCCTCCAGCAGGTCGTAGGCCAGCATCCGCGCCGGTGCCTCGGCGAGCAGTTTTTTCGGCACGGTCTTGCGCCCGATCCGCTTTTGCAGCGCGGCGAAGGGCAACGGTGCGCCGTCGCCCCAAGCCAGCACCTCGCCGTCGATCACCGTGCCGGGGGGGAGGAAATCGGCCAGCGGCGCGAACTCGGGGAAGCGGTCGGTGATCAGTTCTTCCCCCCGCGACCAGAGCGCGAAGGCGTGGGGTCGTGCGATCAACTGGCCGCGAATCCCATCCCATTTCCATTCGGCCAGCCACTCATCCGGCGCACCAAGGCCATCCGGGCCGTCGTCGAGCGCTGCAGCAAGGGCGAAGGGATAGGGGCGCGCGCCGTCTTCGGCCATGTCGTTCGTGTGGATCAGCGCGGCGTAGCTGGTATTCAGTGGCGACCAGTTTCCCATCAGGCGGTGTGCGAGCGTGGTTTCGGCAATCCCGGTTGCAATGGCCAGCGCCTTGGTCATCAGGCCTTGGCTGACCCCCATCCGAAAGCCGCCGGTGATCAGCTTGTTGAACAGGAACCGCTCGTCCGGCCCAAGCCCGTCCCAGGCCGACAGAATGGCCGCGTGCCGGTCGGGAGCGGGCTGGCCGGTCAGCCGGATCAGCATCGTGACATGTTCGGAAAGGGTCTGGTCCGAGGCGTGGGTGGCTGCGGGCAGGATCAGGGCGATGGTTTCGGCCAGATCGCCCACCACCGGATAGGCTTCCTCGAACAGCCAGGCCGGCAGGCCAGCCGCCTCGGCCGCCCAGGCCCGCAATTCGGTCGCGGTCACCGCGCGTTTCGGGCGGCGACCGGACAGCAGTGCGATCGTCCAGATCCGGTCGGGTTCTGGTGCGTCGCGGAAATAATCGGCAAGGGCCGTGACCTTGACCGAGGTTTTCGTGGTGGCATCAAGGGCCGCAAACAGGCTGGCGAAGCGGTTCATGCGCCGCACCGCGCAAGGGGGGCTGTCTGCCCCCCACGCCCTTGCAGGCTCCCCGCGAGGATATTTCTGCAAAGATGAAATCCGGGGCAGGTCATTCGGTCAACGCCTCGGGTTCCGGCGTGTCGCTGCCTTCGCCCTGATATTCGGTGGCAACGATGCCTGCGTCATAACCTTGGGATTCCAGCCAGCGGCGGAAGATGCTGGTATAGCCGTGGGTCACGAAAACACGGCTTGCCCCCGTGGCGCGGATTGCGTCATTCAATCCCGGCCAGTCGGCATGGTCCGAGATTACGAATCCCTGATCTGCGCCCCGCCTGCGGCGCACCCCGCGCAGGCGCATCCAGCCCGAGGCGAAGCCGGTGGCAGCGGGGCCGAAGCGGCTTGCCCAGGGCGTGGTGGAGGCTGCGGGCGGGGCCAGAACCAGGGCAGCGGGATGGGTCTTGGCGGTGATGGCTGCCGTCACATGCAGCGTGGGCGGCAGGGCGTAGCCCTGATCGCGCAGCACCTGGGTTGTCGCCTCGACCGCGCCATGCGTCAGGATCGGGCCGATGGCGGGGTCAAGGCCGGACAGGATGCGCTGCGCCTTTCCCAAGGCATAGGCGCCCAGAATCGAGATGCGTCCTTCGGCGGCGTTGGTGGCCCACCACTGGTTGACGCGGGCCATGATCGCTGACTGCGGCTCCCACCGGAAGACCGGCAGGCCGAAGGTGCATTCCGAGATGAAGGTGTGGCAGGTCACGGGCGCGAACGGTTCCGACAGCCCGTCGTCCACAACCTTGTAATCGCCCGAGACGACCCAGACCTCGCCCGCCCGTTCCACCCTGATCTGGGCCGAGCCGGGAACGTGGCCTGCGGGGTGGAACGACACCGTGGCACCGCCGATCCGGCGCTGTTCGCCGTAGCGGATGGTCTCAAGGTGGATCGACCCAAGACGGTGGCGGATGACCGGGGCGGCCTGAACCGTTGAAAGATAGGCCGCGTGGCCGGGTCGCGCATGGTCGGAATGGCCATGCGTGATCAGCGCGCGGGCCACGGGGCGCCAAGGGTCGATATGAAAATCCCCCGCCGGGCAATAGATGCCGCGATCGGTGAACGTCAGGACGGGATCATGCACCATGACTTAAAGATAGCGCGGTGTCCGGGGCAGGTCACGCCGGGGTTGCGCCCAAAATTTGGGCGCATGCCCAAAGCCGCGTCCCTGAAACGCCGAGAGGGGCTTCCCCCGGATCGACCCGGCTGATTAACTGATGATGTCGAGCACAGGGATGCCCATCGGTGATCAATTATTTCAACGAGATGTATCATGGCGGGGCGGTGCGCGCGCCCTACACCCAGCTTGAAGACTGGACCAAGGGAATGCCTGCCGAATTGCGGCAGATGAAACAGGCCGAGGCCGAGGCGCTGTTCCGCCGCATCGGCATCACCTTTGCCGTCTATGGCGAGGGCGGCGATCCTGACCGGCTAATCCCGTTCGACATGTTTCCGCGCGTCTTTACCTCGACCGAATGGGGGCGGCTTGAACGTGGCATCAAGCAGCGCGCCCGGGCGCTGAATGCGTTTCTGGTGGATATCTATGGCCGTGGCGAGATTGTGCGCGCGGGGCGGATTCCGGCGCGGCTGGTCTATCAGAACGAGGCGTATGAGAAGGCGGTTGCGGGCTTTGTGCCGCCAAAGGGGGTCTATTCTCATATTGTCGGCGTCGATCTGGTGCGGACGGGGCCGGATGATTTCTTTGTGCTGGAGGATAACTGCCGCACACCGTCAGGTGTCAGCTATATGCTGGAAAACCGCGAGATCATGATGCGGATGTTCCCCGACCTGTTCCGCAACAACCGGATCGCACCGGTGGATCATTATCCGCAACTGCTGCGCCGTACGTTGGCGAGCGTGGCACCGATGAAATGCGACGGCGAGCCGACGGTTGTGATCCTGACACCGGGCCATTTCAACAGCGCCTATTATGAGCATTCGTTCCTTGCCGACCTGATGGGGGTCGAACTGGTCGAGGGGCAGGATCTGTTCGTCGAGGGCGAGTTCGTCTGGATGCGCACCACCGAAGGCCCGCGCAAGGTGGATGTGATTTACCGGCGGATCGACGACGCCTACATAGATCCGCTGTGTTTCCGGCCTGAGTCTATGCTGGGCATACCGGGGCTGATGGATGTGTATCGCTCGGGCGGGGTCAGCATCTGTTCGGCACCGGGGGCGGGGGTGGCGGACGACAAAGCTGTCTATACCTATGTGCCCGAGATGATACGGTTCTATCTGGGGGAAGAGCCGATCCTGCAGAACGTGCCGACTTGGCAGTGCGGCAAGGAGGACGATTGCAAATACGTCCTCGATCAACTGGGTGAACTGGTGGTGAAAGAGGTCCACGGGTCGGGCGGCTACGGGATGCTGGTTGGGCCGAAATCGACCGCCGAGCAGATTGCGGCTTTTGCTGAACGGATCAAGGCCGACCCCGGCAACTATATCGCCCAGCCGACGCTGGCGCTTTCCACCGTGCCTACCTTTGTCGAGGAAGGCGTGGCGCCAAGGCATGTGGACCTGCGGCCCTATTGCCTTGTGGGCGAGCGGATCGAGCTGGTGCCGGGGGGGCTGACGCGGGTGGCGTTGAAGGATGGCAGCCTTGTGGTGAACTCGTCGCAGGGCGGCGGGGTCAAGGATACCTGGGTGCTGGCGGAGTGATGCGATGTTAAGCCGGACCGCAGACAACCTTTACTGGATCGCCCGCTACATCGAGCGGGCCGAAACCACGGCGCGACTGCTGGAGGTGGGCGCGCGGATCACGCTGCTGCCGTCCTCGGCGGAAGGGTATCGCAGCGAATGGGATTCGCTGCTGCAAGCCAGCGGCACCGCGATCGGTTTCGACAAGAAGTATGGCGACCCGATCCAGCGCAATATCGAAAGCTATCTGTTCTTTGACCGCGACAACCCTTCGTCCGTTGCCTCGTGCCTGTTCCGCGCCCGCGAGAATGCACGGATCGTGCGGACTGCGCTGACCACGCAGGTCTGGGATGCGATCAATACCGCGTTTCAGGAGTTGCGCGAACTGGAACGCACGCCGCGCAGCCAGTTGGAGCTGTCGCGGTTGACCGAATGGACGATGCGGCATTCCGCGATGGTGCGCGGTGCCATTGATGCCACGCTGCTGCGCAACGATGGGTGGGATTTCCTGAACCTTGGCTATTGTCTGGAGCGGGCCGACAATACCGCGCGGCTGATCGACGTGAAGTACTACGTCCTTTTGCCGGGGGTGGAATATGTCGGATCGGGGTTGGACAACTACCAATGGACGACTTTGTTGCGCGCCTTGTCGGCGCACAGGGCGTTTCACTGGGCCTATGGCGGCGAGGTAACAGCCCGTAAAATAGCGCATTTCCTGATTCTTAACCCGCAATGCCCGCGGTCTCTGATCTCTTGTGTGCAGGCGCTGAACACGCATCTGGACCGGTTGGCGCGCGGCTATGGGCGAAACACCGGGGCGCAGACGCGCGCGCGCAAGGTGCTGGCGGAAATTGCCGATGGCACGGTCGAAGGCGTGTTCGACGAGGGGATGCACGAGTTCCTGTCGCGCTTTATCGTGGAAATCGCGGCGGTGGCGGCCTTGGTGCATGAAGGTTATCTGAGCGGGGATGTGCGATGATCCTGACTGTTGATCATGTGACGACCTATCGCTACGCGCATCCGGTGCGGGGCGTGGTGCAAAGCCATCGCCTGACACCGTCGATCTTTGACGGGCAGAAGGTGCGCGACTGGGCAGTGACGGTGACGGACGGGCTCAAAGGTGGTGGGTTTCGCGACGGTGGGGGCGATTGGGTGCAGGGCTGGTCGGTGCTGGGGCCGGTCAGCGACATCACCGTGACCGTGCGGGGAACCGTGGAGACCATTGATCTGACCGGGTTTCTGAGGGGCCACAAGGAAGGCATCCCGCGCGAGGCCTATCTGAACGAAACCGGGCCGACGCGGGCCGATGCGTCGTTGGCCGAAATGGCGCGGATTGCCGAGGGGGCGAGTGGCCCGCTGGACGCGGCGCATCAGTTGTCGGCAGCGGTGGCGGCGGCGATTGCGTATCGCCCCGGTACGACAGGGGCGCAGACGACGGCCGCCGAGGCTTTGGCGTTGGGCGAGGGGGTCTGTCAGGACCATGCCCACGCGCTGATTGCCGTGGCGCGGCGGGCGGACCTGCCGGCGCGCTATGTCTCAGGCTACCTCATGTCCGGTGCCGAGGGCGGGGCGCAGCAAGCGGCGCATGCCTGGGCCGAGATCTGGGTGCAGGGGCTGGGCTGGATCGGGTTCGATCCGGCGAATGAATGTTGCCCGGATGACCGCTATATCCGGTTGGGGTCGGGCCTTGATGCACAGGATGCTGCGCCGATCAAGGGCACTGCGCGCGGGCCGGGGGCGGAAATTCTGGATGTAAGCGTTGCGGTTCAGGCCGTGCAGCAATAGGGTCGCGCGACCAGAGGGGGGCGATCTGTGACCTATTGCGTGGGCTTGCTGTTGAATGCCGGGATGGTGCTGTTGTCGGATACTCGCACCAATGCGGGCCTCGACAACATAGCCGTTTACCGCAAGATGTTCGTTTTCGAAGAGCCGGGCGAGAGGGTAATCGCGATCCTGACCGCAGGAAGCCTGTCGGTGACGCAGACCACGATGGCACGGCTGCGTGAAGCGATCGAAGACCCGGACGCCACTGAAGCCACGTCGATCATGAAGACGCCGACGATGCTGAAAGTCGCTGAAATGGTTGGGAATTGTCTGGCTGCGGTGCGGCGCGACATTGACGAAAAGCTGGCAACCATGAATCAGGGCGCTTCGGCCACGATGATTGTTGCGGGCCAGCGGCGCGACGGGGCGATGCGGATGTTCCTGATTTATCCGGAAGGAAACTTCATCGAAGCGACGGAAGATACACCGTTTTTGCAGATCGGCGAGCACAAGTACGGCAAACCGATTCTGGACAGGGTGGTAAAGCCGACGACCAGCCTTGCCGACGCGCAAAAGGCGGTGCTTTTGTCGATGGATTCGACGCTGCGATCCAACCTGTCGGTGGGTATGCCATTGGATTTGCTGACGATTGAGAAAGACGGCTGCCGGATCGGGACGCGCCGGCGGATCGAGGCGGGGGATCCCGAGTTCAAGGCGATGAGCGAGGCCTGGTCCAAGGCGCTGCGCGACGGGTTCAGCCAGATCGCGCTTTGATGGCGGCATCCGGGGCCGGACCTGACGCGGGTCAAATCCGCCAGGGATGAAAGCTGCGGGATGGTGTGACCTGGGCTTGGTTACCCGGCGTTCCTTCCGGGAACCTGCCGCGTCATCTGTTCGCGGCGAACAGCGCCACCATGCGGTCGAGCACATGGGCGCGGATCGCAGTGGTTTCCATAAGCACCTCGTGTTCGGCGCGCGGCACCAGATCAAGCGAGCCGCCGGGCCAGCGTTTCATCCGCTGCATGATTGCGTCCACAGCGACAATCTTTTCCTGGGCGCCAAGAAACGTCAGGGCCGGTACGTTGGGCGAGGGTGCGATGCGAAGGCGACGGCATTCCAGCAGCGCCTGATGCAGCCAGTTCATGCTCGGGCCACCAAGACCCAGTTCCGGGCGCTGTGTGATCTGCGCCTTCATCCAGGCAAACATCTCGGGGTCAGTGGTCAGCACGTTGTCCTGAAACGGGGCCACGGCAAGGTAATTGGTCAGGTCGGTGCCGGGCGCGAGGGCAAGGCCCCGTCCAACCATCCGCGCGCTTGACGCGATGGCCCAAGCAACGGGGCGCAGCGACGGCGTGATGCGGATGCCCCACATCGGTGCTGTGAACACCGCAGCCTGCACCGGCAGCTTTTCGATCAGGGCGCGCAACGCGATTGCACCGCCCATCGAATGGGCCAGCAGGAACAGCGGCTGCGGCAAACCAAGGCCCGGCAACGCCGCCATGACCGCCGCAATGTCACGCTGGTAATCGGTGAACCGGCCGACATGGCCGGTCATCGCGGATTTGGTCAGGCGGTCGGACAGACCCTGCCCGCGCCAGTCCACTGACAGCGAGGCATAGCCGCGCCGTGCCAGATCAGCGGCGGTGCGGCCATATTTCTCTACACATTCGGTGCGGCCGGGAAGAATCAGAACGGTGCCAGCGGTGCCTTCTGGCCAGACAGCGACCCTGATCCGCACAGAATCATCGGTGGTCAGCCAGCGGGCATGGCCCGAAGACGGCCCGTCGGCCAGATCGGCGTAAAGGGGTGCCTGATCGCTCAAACCATCCTCAGGACAGAACCGAGCCCAGTTTCATCGCCATTCCCATCGAGCCGTCAATCGAAAGCTTGCCGGTCATGAAGGCCATCGTCGGGTTGATCTCGCCATCGAGGATCGCCTTGAACACCTCGGCATTGGCCGTCAGGGTCACGTCCGCCTCTTCATCTCCGGCGCGCACGCCGTTTGCGTCGATCATGATCGCACCTTCGCCGGTGACCACGAATTTCGCGATCCCGTCAAAGCCGTCGGCCACTTTTACCTGCAAGGCGGCGACTGCCGCATCGATCACGCTACTCATGTCCATCCTCCGATTGTGACCATGGTGATATGGACCTTCCCCCGGCCTGCGCTACACTCGCAGAGTTATGAAAGCGCATCACCCCCTGATCAATCGTATCGTTGCGGCACTTCTGCCGATTTTTCTGTTTGTCGCGCCGGTGGCGGCACAGACGCCGAAGTTGGATGGTCTTTTCACTGAACTGGCGAAGGCGGATGAAAGCGACGCCGGCCGGATCGAGCGCGAAATCTGGTCGGAATGGTCGAAATCCGGCTCGCCCGCGATGGACCTGCTGCTGGAGCGTGGACGCAGCGCCATGCAGGAAGGTGACACCACTGCGGCGATCGAGCATCTCACCGCGCTAACCGACCATGCGCCCGAATTTGCCGAAGGCTGGAACGCGCTGGCGACAGCCTATTTTCAGGCCGGGGATTACGGGCCTGCAGTCGAGGATATCGGCCGTACGCTGACGCTGAATCCGCGCCATTTCGGGGCAATGTCGGGGCTGGGTATGATCCTGGAAGAACTGGGCGACACCGACCGCGCACTGGAGGCTTACAAGGCGGCGCTTGCTATACATCCCCGGTTGCAGGGGGTATTGGACTCGGTGGAACGGCTTGAGGCCGAGGCCGCCGGGCAGAAACTTTAATCAACAGGCAAAACGCCGATGCGCGCCTCTGCAAGGATCGTTGCGGTCCTTGGCCCGACGAACACGGGCAAGACCCATTATGCCATAGAGCGTATGCTGGCCCACCGGACGGGGGTGATCGGCCTGCCGCTGCGCCTGCTTGCGCGCGAGGTCTATGACCGGATCGTTGCCGCGCGCGGCCCTTCGGTGGTGGCGCTGGTGACGGGCGAAGAGCGGATCGTGCCGGACCGCACGCAATACTGGGTGTGTACGGTCGAGGCGATGCCGCTGGAGATCGGTGCCGATTTCGTCGCGGTGGACGAGATACAGCTGTGTGCCGATCCGGGGCGCGGACATGTGTTCACCGACCGGCTGCTGCGGGCGAGGGGCCTGCACGAGACGCTGTTTCTGGGGTCGGAGACGATGCGGGGCGCGATTGCAGCACTGGTGCCGGGTGTTTCGTTCCTGAAGCGCGAACGGTTTTCGACGCTGACATGGTCAGGTTCGAAGAAGATAAGCCGGATGCCGGAAAGGTCGGCAATTGTCGGCTTTTCGGTTGAGAATGTGTATGCCATTGCCGAACTGATTCGGCGGCAAAAGGGGGGGTGCGCGGTGGTGATGGGCGCGCTTTCGCCCCGGACACGCAACGCGCAGGTGGAATTGTACCAGAATGGCGACGTGGATTATCTGGTGGCCACCGATGCCATCGGGATGGGTCTGAATCTGGACATTCGGCATGTGGCGTTTTCCGCCACGGCGAAGTTTGACGGGCGGCGGATGCGCGCGCTGTTCCCGCATGAGATCGGGCAGATCGCGGGGCGGGCGGGGCGGCATACCGACAATGGCACGTTTGGCGTGACCGGCGAGGCGCGAGCGTTTGATGACGAAGTGATCGACGCGATCGAGAACCACCGCTTTGCGCCGGTGAAAAAGCTGCACTGGCGCAATAACGTGCTGGAGTTCGGCACCGTGGCCCGCCTGATCGGCAGCCTTGAGGCCCCGACACGGGATGAGTGGCTGACCCGGTCGCGCGACAGCGATGATGTGGTGGCGCTCAAAACGCTGTCAGAGATGCCGGAAATCAAGGACAAGCTGCGATCACCACAAGCGGTGCGGTTGCTGTGGGATGTGTGCCGGATACCCGACTTCCGGTCGATCTCGGAGGGCGAACATGCAGGGTTGCTGGCGCGCATCTTCGGGTTTCTGGCGGATCAGGGACAGGTGCCGACCGACTGGATGGCAGCGAACATCGCACGGATCGACCGGAGCGACGGCGATATCGACGCAATCTCCAAGCGGGTCGCCTATATCCGCACCTGGACCTATGTGGCGCAACGCAAAGGCTGGGTTGCCGACGAAAGCCATTGGCGCGACGAGACGCGCGCTGTAGAAGACCGCTTGTCGGATGCGCTGCACGCGCGTTTGACCCAGAGATTTGTTGACCGGCGCACTTCGGTGCTGATGCGGCGGTTGAAGCAGAAGGAGAGCCTTGTGGCCGAGGTGAACGACAAGGGCGAAGTGGTGGTGGAAGGCGAATTCGTCGGCCGTCTGGAAGGGTTCCGGTTCAAGCAGGATGCGTCGGCGTCGCCCGATGAGGCGCGGACCTTGCGTCAGGCAGCCTATGAGGCGCTGAAGCCCGAATTTCATCTGCGCGCGGACCGCTTCTATAACGCGCCCGATACTGAGCTGGATTTCACCGAACAAGGCGGGTTGATGTGGGGCTCTCACGCGGTGGGCAAGCTGATTGCAGGCGCTGAGGCGATGAAGCCTGCGGTTGAGGCGTTTGTTGACGAGGAAGCCGGGTTCGACGTGGGCGAAAAGGTGCGCCGCCGGTTGCAGCATTTCATCGACCGCAAGGTTGCCACCCAGTTCGAGCCGCTGCTGGCGATGAGCCGGGACGAGGCGATGGCGGGCCTTGCGCGCGGATTTGCGTTCCGGCTGGTCGAGGGATTGGGCGTGTTGCCGCGCGATGTCGTGGCCGAGGATGTCAAATCGCTGGATCAGGAATCGCGGTCGGTGCTGCGCAAGCATGGCGTGCGGTTCGGGCAGTTCACGATCTTTCTGCCGCAGTTGCTGAAGCCCGCGCCGACGCGGTTGCGCCTTGTGCTGTGGTCTTTGGCGAATGGCTTGCAGGAGTTTCCCGAAAGCCCGCCGCCTGGTCTGGTGACGATCCCGAACATGGCCGAAGTGCCGAAGGGCCATTACACACTGGCCGGGTATCACCCCGCCGGTACGCGCGCGATCCGCATCGACATGCTGGAACGGCTGGCCGACCTGTTGCGCGCCAAGGACAGTCGTGCGGGGTTCGAGGCGACGCCCGACATGCTGTCGATCACTGGCATGACGCTGGATCAGTTCGCAGATCTTATGGCCGGTCTGGGTTATCGCGGCGAGAAGGGCGAGCGGGCCAAGGTCAGGCCGGCCGCTGTGACCGCCGCGGTGGACGCTGTTGCCACTGCGGATGACGCGGCGTCGGAACAGGCACCCGCACCCGATGTAGCTTTGGCTCCACAGATCGAGGCCGACGCGCCCGCTTTTGTTGATCATGACGCGGTGCCTGCACTTGTCGGGTTTGATGCCGGAATCCCCGCCCTTGGCGATGCGGCTGAGGATGACGCTGTCGTTGGCGATGTGCAGGTGGCTGGCGACCCCCCCGCTGTTGCCGGTGAACCGGCCGCCGTCGATGCTTTGGCCACTGTCGACGTGCGCGCGGTGACTGACCTGGAAGTCTACTACACGTTCACATGGGCACCGCGTTCGCGCGGAGGAGAGGCGCGCGGCCCGCGCAACCGGCCCGAGCGGCATGATCGCGGGCGCGCACCTGCGGCTCATGCTGCGGCTGCGGCTGCCGACGGCGGCGCTGTGGAAGGCGGGGCTGTCGCAGAGCAGCCCGCCCGCCCGCGTAATGACCGTCCTGATCGCGGCGAGCGGCGCAATGACGGGCCGAAAGATGGCAACCGCCCCGCCGGCAACCGTGACCGCGAAGGCGGGTTCAAGGGCAAGCCAAAGGGCAAGGGCGGTAAGCCGGGCGACCGTGGCAATGACCGTGGCCCCGACCGTGGAAATGACCGCCCGCGCGACACCCAGCCCAAGACCTTTGAGGCGCGCCCCCCGCGCGAAAGCAAGATCGACCCCGATAACCCGTTTGCGATCCTTGCCGCCCTCAAGACCAAGATCTGACGGACCGGGTCAGGCGGCGTGACGGCGCCGCCCGAAACGGTCAGGCTGGACAAGTGGCTGTGGCAGGCGCGCTTTTTCAAGACGCGCGGCATGGCGGCCGATGAGGTGTCGGCGCGCCATGTGCGGGTCAATGGTGTCAAGGTGTCAAAGCCGGGGCGGGCGGTGGGGCCGGGGGATACGCTGACCTTTCCGCAAGGCACGCGGGTAAGGATGGTCAGGATCACCCAGCCGGGGCTGCGGCGCGGCCCCGCGATCGAGGCGCAGTTGCTGTATGTCGATCTTGATCCGCTGCCGCATGACGCACCAAGTTCGCTTGAATGATCCGCGCCGCTGTTCTAGCAAGATGCGGTTACGCCTGAGGAGACGGGGCCTGCCATGACCTATGTGGTGATCGACAACTGCATCGCCTGCAAATACACCGATTGCGTCGAAGTCTGTCCGGTGGATTGCTTTTACGAAGGCGAAAACATGCTGGTGATCCACCCCGACGAATGCATCGACTGCGGCGTATGCGAGCCTGAATGCCCCGCCGACGCGATCCGTCCCGATACCGAAGCCGACATGGACAAGTGGGTGGAGTTCAACCGCAAGTATTCCGTACAGTGGCCCGTCATCGTGACGCGCAAAGACCCGATGCCCGAGGCCGAAGCACGGGATGGCGAATCCGACAAGCTGACGAAGTATTTTTCGGAACAGCCGGGGCTGGGCGGCTGACCACGGCTGGCCTGGTCCGGGGCGATTCGGGTGGTATCTGCCAGTGAGAGATAAAAAATCGGTGTCCGGTGACGTGACGCTTTGGAATGCTGGACCTGATGATGCGTTGCCGCAGTTGGAATCAGGGCATTTTTGTGCTATACAATTGTTACAAACACGCACGGAAGCCTGACACTGGCCCCGGATCGGCTGTTCCGGGGGCAGGATTTTCAGCGACACTACAGGATTGATCGCCGGGGTGGCAGGCCACGGTGGGTGAATCTGTCGTCTAGAAAAGGGCGTGCAACTGGGGAAGCGACTGAATGACCAAATCTAAGAAGGCTGACTTTCGTCCCAACGAGTTCGTCGTTTACCCGGCGCATGGCGTAGGGCGGATCATTTCCATCGAAGAGCAGGAGGTTGCGGGGTTCACACTTGAGCTGTTCGTCGTCTCGTTCGAGAAGGACAAGATGACGCTGCGCGTGCCGACGCACAAGGCGACCGAGATCGGGATGCGCCAATTGTCGTCGCCCGATGTGGTGACGCGGGCGCTCGATACCCTGAAGGGCAAGGCCAAGGTCAAACGGGCGATGTGGTCGCGCCGCGCACAGGAATACGAGCAGAAGATCAACTCGGGGGATTTGCTGTCGATCGCCGAGGTGGTGCGCGATTTGCACCGCACCGACGATCAGCGCGAGCAGAGCTATTCCGAGCGTCAGCTGTACGAGGCAGCGCTGGAGCGTCTGACCCGTGAAGTTGCCGCCGTCAGCGGTGTGGACGAGCTGGGCGCTGCAAAGACCGTCGGTGACGTGCTGGTATCGCGCGCAGCCTGATCTGACTTTTGGAACCGAACAAACCGCAGTTTTCGGGCTGTGGTTTGTTTATGTGACAAGCAAGGCCGCGAGGGCGGTCAGCACGGCGGCTTCGGCCAGTTGCTGGCTTGCCCCCAGGATGTCGCCAGTCTGCCCGCCGATCCGCGCGCGGGCGATCATCGCAAGCGCCAGCGTGGGGACGGCGACCAGAGCGGCAAGGCCGAGTGCCGGCAGGCCAAGCGCCAGCGTGGCAAGGATGACTGCAACAACGACTGCATTGCCCGCCACGATGGCCGAGGGCCGACCGACGCTGTGGCCAAGGCCACTTCCGCGCGCGTTGGGAAGGGCGGCCATGACGACCGCCATCGGCGCGCGACTGAGCGCGCCTGCGGCGATCAGCGCGGCCCAGGGCGTGCCGGTTGTCATGAGCGCTGCCAGCGCCGTCCAGCGCAGCAGGGTCACCATCAGCAGGGCCAGCACGCCATAAGTGCCGATCTGACTGTCCTTCATGATGGCAAGCCGGCGGGCCTTGTCCCACCCGCCCCACAGACCGTCGGCAGTGTCTGCCAGCCCGTCTTCGTGCAAGGCCCCGGTCAGCATCATCTGCGCGGCCAGAACCAGCGCCGCTGCCGCCGGAGGCGCAACACCAAGACCGAGCGCGACTGCCCCGGCCAGCGCGCCTGCGGCCCCCACGACCAGCCCGGTGATCGGCCATGCCCAGGCCGCCTGCGCCCCGCGCGCGGCGGCCCGTGTGCCGTCGATCCGGACCGGCAGGCGGGTCAGCAACCCCAGCCCTGCCAGAATGTCGAAAGCAATCGGTCGTGATGTGTCGTCCTTGTCCACCGATGCGCCCCTTCCGTGCTGGCCCCGCCACCGCCTTATCGGTAACCAAGGGTCAGATTATGTTCAACGAGGGACAACCCCATGACCGCGCCTTTTTCCAGCCTTGCCGAGTTCCGCCGTATTCTGGACCGGTTGCCGCAGCCCGATGCAGCGGCTATTGCCGCAGCGCGCGCCCGCGACAGTGTGCTGACCAAGCCTGCCGGCGCGCTGGGACGGCTGGAGGATCTGGCGATCTGGATGGCGGGATGGCAACGGACGGCGACGCCGTGCGTGGAGCATCCGCAGGTGATCGTGTTCGCAGGCAATCACGGTGTCACGGCGCGGGGCGTGTCGGCGTTTCCGGCGGAAGTGACAGTGCAGATGGTCGCGAATTTTCGCGGCGGCGGGGCGGCGATCAATCAACTCGCCCGCACCTTTGGCGCGCGGATGGATGTGCATGCGCTGGATCTGGACCGCCCGACGCGGGATTTTACTGCGGGACCGGCGATGACCGAGGCCGAGGTCGTGGCGGCGCTGGTCGCAGGCTGGGACGCAGTGGATCTTGCGGCCGATCTTCTGGTGACCGGGGAAATGGGGATCGGGAATACCACGTCGGCTGCGGCGTTGGCCTGTGCGCTTTATGGCGGCGCGGCTGCGGACTGGACCGGGCGCGGGACGGGGGTGGATGATGCGGGGCTGGCGTTGAAAACCAAGGTGGTGGCCGAGGGCGTGGTGCTGCACACCGGGTCCGGGCCGCTGGAGGCGCTGCGGCGCCTTGGCGGGCGTGAGTTGGCGGCAATGGCGGGGGCAATCGCGCGGGCCAGGGTGGAGCGGATTCCGGTGATCCTCGACGGTTTCATCTGCTGTGCGGCGGCGGCCGTTCTGGAACGGGAAGTACCGGGCGCGCTGGACCATGCGGTGGCGGGCCATGTGAGTGCCGAAGGCGCGCATCGGCGACTGCTGGAACTGCTGGGAAAGGTGCCGCTTCTGGATCTGGGGCTGCGGCTGGGCGAGGGATCGGGGGCGGCGCTGGCGCTGGGCGTGGTAAAGGGGGCGGTGGCCTGCCATTCGGGGATGGCGACCTTTGCCGAGGCAGGGGTAGCGGAGGGGTAAGAGGTTCGCATGCTGCCTGCGCCGGAAAACCGGATGAGCGATTGGAGTCCCGCTGGAACGATCGGTTTTTCCGGGGGTTGTTCTTCCGGTGTGAAAGCGGACTGCGTTTGATCCGGACCTGTTCTGCCGTGGGCAACACCCCGCAGCCTGTGCCGCGGGCAGGATGTATCGGGCCGCGAGACGGGGCCGGGGCGCTGTAGATTGGCTCAAAGGTCAACCTTCTGACCGGAGAGGGGAGGCGGCTGCCCCCGTCCGCACCTTCGCTGCCCCCCCCGAGAATACTTGCGCAAAGATGAAATCATCGCGGCAGCGCTTTGGTTTCTGCCGGTCGCCGGGGGGCGGAGGGAACGCGCGCTATTCCGCCGCCCTGGCTTCGCCGTCGCCAAGGCTTTCAATCAGCGCGGTTTCCAGATCGCGGTCAAGCTGTTTGGCGCGGGCAATATAGGCCTCGTTCAAGTGGATGGGTTGTCCTGGAACCCAGAGTTCGGCCAGTTCGCGCAGGGCGGTGCGGTCGCCCTTGAAGTAAGTCTGGGACATCTGCGCCGCCTCATATTCGGAGAAGCCGATGTTTTCCAGAACGTAGCGTCCGGCGCGGACGGAACTGTCGAAGGTTTCGCGCACGATGTCATTCGCGCCGGCCTGATACAGTTCGTAGACATGCACCCGGTCGCGGGCGCGAGCGATAATGTGCAGGTCCGGGCGGGCGTTCCGGGCGAAGCGCACGATTTTCGTTGCCCCCTCGCGTGTGTCGACGGCCACCACCAGAACGGCGGCATGGGCCAGACCGGCCGCCTCGAGCAGTTCCGGGCGGGTGGGGTCGCCGAAGAATACCTTGACGCCGAAGCGGCGCAGCGTCTCGAGGGTTGCCATATCGCCATCAAGGACAACGGTTTTGACGCCGCTGAGGCGAACGAGACGGTTGACCACCTGACCAAAGCGCCCGACGCCGGCGATGATGACGTTGCCTCTTTCGTCGATCTGGTCCGGGCTTTGGTCTTGCGGGTTGGCGACGAAGCGGCGGGCGAGGCGGGCCTGCGCGATGAAGAGGGCGGGGGTGACGAGCATCGAAAGCCCGATCACCAGAAGCACGATCTGGGCGGTCGCGGTGGGCAGCACCATCTGCTGCACGGCAAATCCGGCCAGCAGAAAGGCGAATTCTCCACCCTGTGCCAGACCGAAGCCAAACAGCAGACGGTCGCCACCGCGCAGGCCAAAGAGGTGGCCGAGGCCGGTCAGGATCGCGGTTTTCAGTGCGATCATCCCGAAAGTCAGGCCGATGATCAGGAAGGGTTGGGCGGCAAACACCGAAAACTCGATCCGGGCGCCGACGGTCATGAAAAAGACGCCCAACAGCAGGCCCTTGATGGGGGCGATATCGGCCTCAAGCTGATGACGGAATTCCGAGTTGGCGAGCACGACACCAGCGACGAACGTGCCAAGTGCGGGCGAGAGCCCGACGAGCGACATCAGCGATGCGATGCCCAGCACCATAAGAAGCGACGTAAACGTAGACATCTCGGGAAGGCGCGATGCGTGGACAAATCGGAAAACCGGGCGGGAAAGGTAATGCCCGCCGAGCACGATGCCCGCAACCACAGCGAGGGTCAGCAGGGCGGCAGCCCAGCCGGGAAGCGACTGGACAAGGCTGGCAAGACCGTATGTCGTCACCTCGGGCGCATCAATGGCAGTGCCGCCCTGCCATGTTGCCAGAAGCGGGATGAGCGCAAGGATCGGGACGACGGCGATATCCTGCGTGAGCAGTACCGCAAAGACCGACCGGCCCCCCTCGGTGCGCATCAGCTTCTTTTCATTCAGCGTCTGAAGCACGATGGCAGTGGACGACAGCGACAGCATCATGCCGATCGTCAAGGCGGCAGGCCAGCCGACGCCCATCGCGATGAGGGCCACAGTAATGGCAAGTGTAGTGAGGGTAACCTGCAACCCGCCCAGTCCGATCAGGCGCTGGCGCATGGCCCACAGGGCCTTCGGCTCCAACTCCAGCCCGACAAGGAACAGCATCATGACAACACCGAACTCGGCGAAATGCTGTACGTCGCTGGTTTCCGCACCCGCAAGGCCCAGAACCGGGCCGATGATGATTCCCGCAAATAGGTAGCCCAGCACCGAACCAAGGCCGATGCGGACCGCCAGCGGCACAATCAGGACGGCGGCCCCGAGGTAGATCAGGGCCTGAAGGATGAAGCCTTCCATCGCAGTCTCCGTCAGGTGGGCCGAAAGGTATCTGCCTTGAACTGATCCGTCACGATCTGGTTTTGCACAGGGGCCACGACGAGGCGGGGTATGCGCACTTGATTGGCCGGTCGGTTTGGCTTCGGCAAATCGGCGTATAAAACGGGGGGATGGTAATCAGCCCCGCCGTTGATTGTCCATGCCGGGTTAGGCGGGGCGCGGGCGGTCTGAGGAGTGCCGCAAAGCTGATGCGACATGGTCGGGCATCAGCCCTTGGGCATCTTGAGCGTAAGGCTTTGGCCGTTCTTGACGTAGCGCAATTCGCGGTCGGATATCGCGGCAACGCGGCCGCCATCAACGCGGTCGCCGACCTCGACCTTGACAAAGCGGCCGTTGGTCTGGCGCACCATCGCATAGCGGTTGGACGAGGTGCCGTAGACGCCGATCAGGTTGGTTTTGGACAGGTTGATCGCCCGGTTGAAGGTCGCCTGTTTTGCCACCGATGCCCGCGTCGGAATGGCGGGGGCGGCCGATGCGACCTCGGGTTCGTCCTGTTCGACTACGCCGGGGTCGTCGGACGCGGGCGCTTCGGCGACGGGTGCATCGGGGATCAGCAACGGAGCATCGGGAACCAGCGAGGCGGCGGCTGCGACCGAGACGGCCGCCTCGATGGCGCGGTTAAAATCCTGTGGGCGCGGGGCAGGCTTGCGCGAGACGGCGATGGCAAGCGGGCTGCCGCCGCTTTGATCTGCGTTGCCAACCAGCGAGGCCGACGCGGTCTGCACAGCGGCAGTTTCTTCGGCCTCCGCGGTGGCAAGCGCCGCTTCGCCGCGCGCCAGCACTTCGGCCGGGCGGGCGCGGGGTTTGAGGCTGCTGAAGCGGGTGTTGGTCGCAATGGTCACGGCGGCATCATCATCCGGAATGATGGCTTCGGGTACAAGACCCTCGGGGCGGGCGCGGGGGCGTGCATCGGCAAGGGCCGGATCGGTGAAAGCGGGTTCTGCGGCGGGGATGAGGGTCGCCGGCAGTTCCGATGCGATCGGTGCAGCGGGGCGCACAGGGGGGACAATGGCGGGGCGGCCCGCGACAAGGCGCACGCCTTCTGGGGTTATGATGCCGTCGGCGGTGGGGATGATGCGACCCTCGGCGTCGAACTGGTAGACCGTGCCGAACGGTGGCGGCGCCAGTTGTGCCAGCGGCATCGGATCGGTTGACGTGGCTGGTGCGGCCAGCGCAATGGCATCGCTGGTGGCAAGGCGCGGGTCGATCATCGCAAGGAAGATCTCGTCCTGCGGGTCTTCGGTCGGGTTGCGGCTGGCACCCCCGCTGGTGTCGGGGGGCGCTACGGTTGCAGTCTCGACTGTGGGGGCTGGAGGCTCGGCTTGCGCGACGGGTTCGGGCGATGGGGCAGGCAGGTCGGTTTGCCCAAGCGCCGCTGCTGCGGGGGCCAGTGCCGCCGTTGCGGTGGCATCTGCGACCCCGGACATTGCCGGATCGGCGAAATCGGCAGGGTCTTGCATGTCTGCCAGCATTTCATCGTCTGCGGCGGGCAGGTCGGTTGTAACGGGCAGGTTGGTGGTTGCCGCCACATCCGCGGCCAACGCATCTGGATCATTGGTTGCAGCCGGGGCCGTGGCGATTTCGGCGGCCAGCACGTCTGGATCAGGGACGGCTTCGGTCTGTGTCAGCGCCTCGGGTGCGGCCACGGCGTCTGCAGAAGCGGCGACGGCGGAGGGGGCCGTCTTGTCGCCAAGCGACGCTATGACATAGGATGACAGGGTGGCCACCGCGGCCATGAGGGCCAGCAGGATCAACGTCAGGATCAAGCCAAGATAGCGCGGCTTGCCGCGCTGACGGCCATCGCGCGCACCAAAGACGGACATCGGTGCAGCGTCAGTGCGCCCTTTGACGGAGCCGGCCTTGTCTGTGCCGACGGTTGCCTCTGGTGTTGCGGTCAATGCTCCGGTCAACTTCCGGTCGCGCGGCATGGGGATGCCAGGCGCGGTAATCATGGCACCTGCACGCGCTGAATCGCCCTTGGCCTGCGCTCCGCGGGCGGCAGAGGTGACACGCTCCAGCGGCCATTCCGCCTCGGGGATGGATACTTTGGCACGCGGGGCTGCGTTGCCAATCGGTGTGGCGGTCAGACGCTGCTGGCTTGCGCCAGACCCGTTCAGCGCGGCAGCGCGTCTGGCCTGCGGCCCCGTCTCCGGCGCACGAACGGGTGCCTTTGCGCCGGGGCGTTGGGCTGCCCCGACCGGCTTCTTGGCAAGCCGGGGGTCCGCCACCATGGCACGCATCGTTGGCATTGTCGGATTGGCAGCGCCCGCTGTCGGAGTGATCCGTGCGGCCGGATCATCGTCGGGCGGCGGCGACGTTGTTGCCGCACTGGCAGCGAGCGGCGCGATGGCTGCGGAAACGGTGTCATCGGTCGGGTCCGAGGGGGTCGGCGTAGTCGCGCCCTGCACGACCGCGACGGCTTGCGCCGGTAGTTCGGGCAGTCCTGGTGGGGCGGGCAGTTCATCGACAATCGTATCGGAAATGACACCCGTCACGGCTGGCTCGGCCCGTGCCGGAGGTGGCGGGGCGTCTGGTGTGGGTGACGCTTGGACATCCGTGCCTGCGGGCGTCGGTACATCAGGCGCAAGTGCTTCGGAAATCCGGGCTTCGGAAATGCTGGCGCCGGCTTCGGGTGCTGCGTCCGGCAGTGGAGCGGCTTCTGACGTGGGTTCAGTTGCCTCCACCACCGCCTGCGCCACCTTGGCCGCGCTTTCGGGCGGCTCCACCGCGACGGTTTCGGCAATCACTGCCGTGGGGTTCACTACTGCGTCGTCCTTGGGCATCCGCCCGACGATCTGGATCGGGTCCTGATCGCGGTCAACCTTTTCGCCGGCGGCCAGCAGGGTTGCCGCCATGGATGAGGCGCCGAACCAAGGTTCCGCACCAAAGCTGCCCGGTTCGGGAATGGCGACGAAAGAAAGCGGGTTCAGGCGGTTTGTGGCGGCAAATGCCTCGGCCTCGGCCAGCGTTTCGCGGGCGACGACCGCAACCTGCACGGTCGGGCCCTTGCCCCACCAGTCGAACACCAGATCATCGACCGCGTAGGGCGTGCGCCCTTCAAGCCCTGCTTTGATCTGTGCACGGCGGCTTGCAGAATCGGGTCCGGGGGCGGGCAGGGTGATATAGCGGATCTGCGAATTCGGGATCACCAGTTTGGTGGTGATCCCGCGCGGATCCAACCCCAGAGCACTGCCGCGCAGATAGGTCAGCGCCTGTGCAAGATCAGGCTCGTCGAGGGCGACGTTGCCAACCTCAAGCCAGCCGCGCGAGGTGCGATGCAGAAGGCCGATCGAGTCGTCCGAGAAATTCAGGGCAAAACTGGGCTTCATCTGGTCGGTCTAACACAGAACCCACACCTACGGGGAGTCCGTGGCGCGTCGTGTGAACCCCTTACAGCAGGTTTTCGCCAAATGAAAGAAAAACACCCAAGGACTGGTGTGCGAGATGCGTCAAAGGTAGGAAATGTCGCAAATCTTCAAGGAGAGTTTCCATGCATACCCTGACGGCCGCCATTGCGGCCCTGATGCTGTCGACCGCCTTCGTTCTGCCGGCACTCGCCGAGGATATGGCCCGGATCACCGTGACCGGCGAGGGCCATGTCGAGGCGCGCCCCGATATGGCGACGGTCAGCCTTGGCGTGATGACCGAAGGCACGACCGCCGCCGAAGCCATGGCGGCAAATTCCATTCAGCTAGGCATGGTTCTGGAACAGTTGCGCGCCGCCGGAATCGAGGAGCGTGACATCCAGACTTCGGGCCTGTCGCTGAATGCGAACTGGCAGCAGACCGATGCCGATCCGGTGCCGCGCATTGCGGGGTATCAGGCGTCGAACATGCTGACCGTGCGGGTACGCGCACTCGATACGCTGGGCGGGGTGCTGGACCGGGCAATCTCGGACGGGGCCAACACGTTCAACGGCCTGAGCTTTGGTCTGGCCAATCCGGCCCCGGCGCTGGACGAGGCGCGCAAGCGGGCGGTGGCCGATGCTGTCGCACGCGCAAAACTGTTGACCGTTGCTGCGGGCCTGACGCTTGGGCCGGTGGTGTCAATCTCGGAAGGCGGCGGCGGTGGCGGGCCGGTCCCGATGTTCCGCATGGAAGCCGCGTCGGATGCGGTGCCGGTGGCGGCAGGTGAAGTGGCAACCAGCGCCAGCGTCACGATGGTCTTCGAGTTGATGCAATAAGGTTTGCGCCGCGCCCCCGGTTCAGGGGCGCGGCAATTTCTTCAGGCGGTGGCTTTGGCCAGCGCCTGATCCAGGTCTGCGATGATGTCTGCAACATCCTCGATCCCGATGGACAGGCGCACGACATTGGGGCCGGCCCCTGCGGCGATGCGCTGCTCGTCCGACAATTGCCGGTGGGTGGTTGACGCCGAATGGATTACCAGACTGCGCGTATCGCCAAGGTTCGCCACATGGCTGAACAGTTGCAGCGCATCGACGAATTTGACGCAGTTCTCATACCCGCCCTTGATCGCAAAGGTGAAAAGCGCGCCCGCGCCCTTTGGAACGATCATCTTGGCGAGGTTGTGGTAGGGCGAGGATTTCAGGCCGGGATAGGTCACGGCGTCAACGCGCGCGTCCTGTTCCAGATACTCGGCCACGATCTGCGCGTTCTCGACATGGCGCTGCATCCGCAGCGACAGCGTCTCGATCCCCATCAGCGTGTAGTGCGCGCCTTGCGGGTTCATCGTCATGCCAAGGTCGCGCAGTCCGACCGCGATGGAGTGGAAGGTAAAGGCCATTCCCCCCAGTGCCGCGTGGAAGTTGAGGCCGTGATACGCGGGTTCGGGGGCGGCGAGGCTGGGGAATTTGCCAGATTTCGACCAGTCGAACTTGCCCGAATCGACCACCACACCACCGGTGACGGTGCCGTTGCCGGTCAGGTATTTCGTGGCGGAATGGACCACCAGCGTCGCGCCATGCTCGATAGGGCGGCACAGATAGGGCGTGGCCGTGGTATTGTCGACGATCAGGGGTATCCCGTGACGGTCAGCGACCCGCGCGATGGCATCGAGTTCCGAGATGGCGCCACCGGGGTTGCAGATCGTCTCGCAGAACAGCGCGCGAGTGTTGTCGTCGATGGCGGCTGCGATGGCCTTGGGATCATCGAAATCGACCAGTTTGGCGGACCAGCCGAACTTGCGGATCGTGTTGGTGAACTGCTGGATCGTGCCGCCGTACAGCCGCGTCGAGGCGACGACATTGCAGCCGGGCTGCATCAGCGGGAACAGCGCCATGATCTGGGCCGCATGGCCGGACGAACAGCAAACGGCACCGACGCCACCCTCCAAAGCCGCCACGCGCTCGGCGAGGGCGGAAACTGTGGGGTTGGTCAGGCGAGAATAGATGTAGCCGACTTCCTGCAGGTTGAAGAGCTTGGCCGCGTGGTCGGCGTCGCGGAACACATAGGCGGTGGTCTGATAGATCGGTATCTGTCGCGCGCCGGTGGCCGGGTCGGGCTTGGCGCCTGCGTGGATCTGAAGCGTGTCGAAGCCGAGGGGTTTGGTCATGGTATCCTCCCTTTAAGATGGGCGGACGTTACGGTGAAGTGGTGCGGCGCACAACGCCCGCGCCGTCTTTGGCGGGCAAAGTCCTGCGGGCAAGATGCCTTGGAATGGTGCGGCGCACGGGACGGGTATTCCAAGCGCCTTGCCTGAGCGACCGTTTCGTTGTGCCGACGAACCAAGCCAAAGAACGGCTGTCCTTTTTTCATGCCCGTCGCTCATCCCGCGTTTCAGGCGCGCGCGTCCTTGGGCGAGTCCATCACCACATAGGTCGTGATGGCCGCCACCTCTGGCACCACGCCCAGCACATCGGTGTGAAAGTGCTTGTAGGCCGCAAGGTCCGCCGCTTCGACCCGCAGGATGTATTCGATGCTGCCGGTCACGTTGTGGCATTCGCGCACTTCAGGGGCGCGGGCGATGGCACGCTCGAACGCTTCCTGTGCGGCCTTGGTGTGCTGTGACAGCCCGACGGTCACATAGGCGACAAAGCCTGTGCCCAGCTTATCTGCGTCCAGAACCGCGCGGTAGCCGGTGATGATGCCCGATCGTTCCAGCTCCTGCACCCGGCGCAGGCAGGCCGACGGCGAAAGGCCCACACGGTCGGCCAGATCAAGATTGCTGATCCGCCCGTCACGGGTCAGTTCGCGCAATATACGGTTGCTGATCTCATCAATCTTAGGCATTTGTTGCGAATAATGTGCGGCTTATCGCATCTTTGCAACCTTTCACGTACTCTTCCGGTCAAGAATTGCGCGATGATCCTTGAAACCCTGCCCGCGCTTGCGCTGTTTGCTTTTGTCACCTCGGTCACGCCGGGGCCGAACAACCTGATGCTGATGGCGTCTGGCGCCAATTTCGGCTTTCGCCGCACGATTCCGCACATGCTGGGTGTGGCCATTGGTTTTGTGCTGATGGCGTTTCTTGTGGGCGTCGGGCTGGCGGGGCTGTTTCAGGCCTATCCGGTCGCCGTGACGGTGCTGGAGTGGGTCAGTGTGCTCTACATGCTGTGGCTGGCGTGGAAGATCGCCAATGCTACCTCGCCGAAAGACCGCGAGGCAGGTGGAAACCCGATCACCTTCCTGCAGGCGGCCTTGTTTCAATGGGTCAATCCCAAAGCCTGGGCAATGGCGCTGACGGCGGTGACGGTGCATGCACCGGACCGCAGTCTGGTCTCGGTGGCGCTGGTAGCCTGTGTTTTCGGCGCGATCAACCTGCCTTCGGTCAGCGTCTGGACGATATTGGGCCAACAGGTGCGGTGTGTGCTGACCAATGCCCGCCGCCTGAGGGTGTTCAACCGGACGATGGCCACGTTGCTGGTGGCGTCGCTTGCCCCGGTGCTGTGGCATTAGGCCCGACGCGAAGCCCCGGCGAAACGGGGCGTGCGCCTGCTGACGTTCAGGCCCTGCCCGTTTCCGCTTTCATCTTTGCGAAAATATCCTCGGGGGGACGGCGCGGCACGCGCCGTGGGGGGCAGAAGGCCCCCAGCTACCGCACCCACAACCCTTCGCGCTTGATCGTGTTGCGGATCGTCTGTTCGCGCCGGGGCAGGGCCGTGCGGTCAAACAGGGCGCGCACCTCGGCGCCCTTGTTCTGGTAGACCATCTTGCGGAACGCCTCGCTGTCCTTGAGCACCTTTTTCACCGGATTAGGCGCGCAGGCGGCTTCCAGCACCTGCACAACGCGGTCGCTTTCGCGGGCGTAAAGCAGCGGCAGCGTGCGGTAATGGCACGTCACGGTCCCGTCCAGCCCCGCCAGCCCCGGCCCCGGCCGCCCGCCGTTCAGCGCATGGATGACCAGCGGCAGGGCGATCTGGTCAAGCCAGGGATTGAGCGGCTGGCACTCGAGTTCCTTCAGCGGGTCATCGCGGATCGAAACGGCGATGTCGCGGAACCGCGCGCCAAACGTGCGCGGGCTGCGATGAAAGAACCAGCCGGCATTGAAATACAGGTAGCGTTCCCAGTATTCGTCGGGCTTCGCGCGGTCGAGCGAGGTTTCATAGTCCAGGCCGAAGCGGTCATAAAGCGCGGCCCAGATCGCGCCATAGCCCGGCCCGTAAAGCTCTTGCAGCGGCCAGGTATTCTCGCGCCGCATCGATGCCGAGGGGCGGTCGAAATCGAAGGTGACATCGGCAAAGCTGCCGGTGATCAGCGTGTCTGTGTCAAGAAACAGAAAAGGCGCGTCGGGCAGGGCGGCCAGCGCCTCGATCTTGTTGCCATAGGGGTAAGATGCACCGAAGCAGCGGCTCTCGAAGGGCAGGAGTTCCGCGCCAAGGGTTGCCAGTAGATCGCGAGTCGGGGCATGCGTGATGCGCGGGTCCTGCGGCCAGAGCGGGCCGGGTTGCGGTTCGGCGATGTAAAGCGTGCCGGGGAAATCGGGGTCAGACGCGCGCAGGGATGCGGCCAGCA
>JANNWS010000159.1:0-5242 GCA_031408575.1 Rhodobacterales bacterium | reverse complement strand
CGGCGTAGCGATCCGTCAGAAGGATCGCCACGCCGACTGCTTCATACCCAAACGCCATCCATGTCGCCCGGCCTCGCTGACTTCAGATGTCCGCCAAACCGTCCGCAACCCCGGCGACAACCAGTGGCAGGCGCTTCAGCCCACCCAACCCCTGCCGCCCCAAACTCCAATTCGTGCAGCTACGCATCCGGCGTGTCGGTATCGACCCCGCCGCTCTGCAACACCCGCCGCGCCTCCGCCGCCAGCGCCTCATAGCGCGCGCGGAACGCCTCCAGCGCGCGCTCGTCGATCTCCTCCAGATCCAGCAGCGCGTTGTGTGCGCCCTGCGTCGCCCGGATCAGCTCGTCCAGCTTGATCTGGATCGCCTGCGTGTCGCGGTTCTGGGTGTTCTGAATCAGGAAGACCATGAGGAACGTCACGATCGTGGTGCCGGTGTTGATCACCAGTTGCCAGGTATCACTGAACCCGAAAATCGGCCCGGTCACGATCCATACCGCGATCACCCCAACCGCGACGGTAAAGGTCTGGGGGCGACCACAGACGCGCGACACGGCCTTGGCGATGGTGGCATAGCGGTTGGACACAAGCATCAGGCCCTCCGTTCCGGGCGGCCCGGCGTCATGGCGCGGCCCTGATCGCCGTCACCGCCTCGGCCAGCGTCATATCGGGCGCAAAAGCACCGGTCCGCAAAAAGCGGATCGTCTGCGCGATCACCACCGGGTTCAGCATCATGAAAGTGTGTGTGACAGGCAGCACCAGATGATCCAACATCCCCGCCACCCGCGTGCTCGCGACCGACACCTTACCGTCGTCCGCCCCCGGAATGACCGACGAGTAGACCGGGTTCAACGACCGATCGCCCGCAATTACCCCCAGATCGAACTTTGGTAGCGGCAGCTTTAGCGGCACCGAACCCGGCCCGGTCCCCAGTTCCAGCCCCGCCGGCCCGTTCACCCATTCGAACGCCGCAATCGACCCCAGCGTATCGACCAACTCGGACCCTTGGTTGGGCGGCGCCAGCATCACCACCCGCCCCATCATGGCGGGCTGGTGTTCGGCCAGCCAGACCCGTACCAGAATGCCGCCCATCGAATGGGTCACAAAATGCACCCGCTCGGCCCCGCACAGGGCGACCGCGGGGGCCACATAAGTCTCCGCCAGATCGCGCACAGGGGCGGCTGTCGAGGGATAGTCGACATTTACCACCCGGAATCCCTGCACCTGCAGCGCCGTCTTCATCGCCAGCAGAGACGTGCCACTGCGTGCCAGCCCGTGCAGCAGCACAACACACTCCGCCCGCACCGGAAGTGCCGCCAAAAGACCCAGAGTCAGAATGATCCACTGCATGACCGTAGCCTAGAACAAGATGCCACCAGTTAGAATGCCATCATGCGCGTGGCCGTGCCACACTGCACGATCTTCGCAGAAGACCGGCGCCACTTTGCAGCAACGACACGACCAATCCGCCAAGCATGGACAATCCCCCCGTCCGACGTCAGCCTTTGCGCATGGCCCACCGCACCCCCCGTCTCGCCGCCCGCGCCCTGATCCTGCAGGACGACCGCCTGCTGCTGGTCAACGCCTATGCGGGGCGACGCTCTGATCTGTGGTGCGCGCCCGGCGGCGGCGCGCATCCGGGCCAGTCACTGCCCGACAATCTGATCCGCGAGGTTCATGAGGAGTGTGGTCTGGCCGTTGCCGTGGGCGTGCCCTGTCTGGTAAACGAATTCCACGATCCTGCGACCGGTTTTCATCAGGTCGACATCTACTTTCGCTGTACCATCATCGCAGGCAGCTTGTCCGACGACTGGCGCGATCCCGAACGCATCGTGCACTCCCGCCGGTTCTTTTCCCGTGTTGAACTCGGGGCGGGCCATGTCCGCTTCAAACCCGACAGCCTTCCTGCCGCGGCGTGGGGCGATACCATGATCTACGACCCGCTTGAGGTGATCGTAAGATAAGTCACAACTGCGGCCCTGCGCGCCCTCAGCCCGAATCCGGCTGCCGCCTTTGCACCCAGCCGGCAAAAAGAAAACGGGGGCAGCCTGCGCCACCCCCGTCCAAAAACGTCGCTGACCTGAAAAATCAGGCCAGTGCGAGGTTCATCGCTGATTCACGGCCGTCACGGCCGGTTTCGATGTCAAAGGTCACGGCCTGACCGTCATCCAACTGGCGGATGCCAGCGCGTTCCAGCGCCGAAACGTGTACGAACACGTCGCGGTTGCCGTTCGCCGGAGCGATAAAGCCGAAGCCTTTAGTTGCGTTGAACCATTTCACGGTGCCATTGGCCATCGTGATGTCTCCTATTTTCGTATCGCCACCCACAACATGCGGTGGCCCGGCTCAGTCACATCGCGATCGAGAACTGAAGCCGCGAGGAAACAGAAGATCGACAGAGTATCATTAGCCCGCGTCACATAGGCGGGATGCGTCCTTCGTGCAAGGGAAAACTTCACAGTGCCTTATCCCCGGCGCGGCACCAGCGCCACAGCCACCCCGCCCAGCACCAGCACCGCAGCCAGACCAAAGCGCAGGCCCAGCCCCTCGCCTAGCAGAACAACCCCGCCCAGCGCCGCCAGCAGAGGCACCGTCAGTTGCGCCACCGCCGCGCGCGCCGCCCCAAGCTGCGGCAGAACCGCATACCACAGCGCATAGCCCAGTCCCGAACTGACCGCCCCCGAAAGTACCGCCAGCCCGATCCCCGTCCCCGTCGCCGCCGTCATGTCAGCACGCAGCACCAGCAGCCCCAATGGCACCGCCAGCGCAAAATTCCACGCAGTCGCCCCCAGCGCATCCGCCTGCCCGCGCCCCGCAAGCGAATAGATGCCCCAGCCAATTCCCGCCAACGCCATCCAACCCGCATGCAGCAGGCTGACCCCCGCCCCACCGGGCAACATCAGTACGACAAGCCCCGCGAAGGCCACACCTGCCCCCGCCCAACGCCGGCCCGGCACCGCCTCGCGCGCCGCGAAGGCTCCGGCAAACATCGTGATCTGCACCATCCCGAACAGGATCAGCGCACCCACCCCTGCATCCAGCGCCGCATAGGCCAATGAAAATCCGACCAGATACGTCATGAGCGCCAGCGCGCCCACCACCCGGCCCGCGTTGCCCGGCCAAAGCCGCCCGCCCCGGACACCGGCCCGAAGGGCGACCAGCATCAGCAGAACCACCGCCCCGACGATCAGGCGCACCAGCGCAAATCCCAACGGATCAATCTCGCCCGAACCGACCGCCATCCGGGTCAGCACCGAATTGGCCGCAAAGGCAATCATCGCCAGGCTGGTCAAAAACAAAAGGCGCATCCCCGTTCCTAACCGACAGCGCGCGCCGGGGCCACGCCAACCCGCGCAATGGCGGCCCGCGCGGCCCTACACCTCAGACTTCAGACCTCAGACCAGCACCGGAATCTCGTCTAGCGCATGGAACACCGGGATCCCCCGCGCCCGCGCGATCTCCACGTCCTTGTCCGCGCCGCCCGATGCCCCGTCCAGCCGCAACACCGCATCGCAATGCTGCAAAAGCCGCCCCGCCGTCGGGTGCAGCACCGCGTCATAAAGCGCACCGCCCACCGCGCCGCCGCCCGCCCCCTCCAGTACCGGCAAGGCCACCCATTCGCCGATCATCGGCACATGGCCCTTCTGAAAGATCGGCCAGGCCGCGGCCTCCAGCCGCTTCAGGTTCGCCGCCATCCGGCCCGGATCATCGCCCGTCCCGGACCGGTACGGCCCGGCAATCAGAATCATCATCGGTTTTGTCATTCTGCCCTCCTTGGGTTCACCAGACCGCCCTAGCAAAGCATTCCGATTAGTGCAATATCGTGCAGTATCATTAATTATCGTGCAATCATGCTGACCGCCCAGCGCAAAGCCCACCTCCTCGTCCGCCTGGCCGCCACCGGCCGTCTCGTCGCCCGCGACGAGGCGCAGTTGCTCGCAACCTCCGAAGACACCATCCGCCGCGATCTGCGTGACCTTGCACAGGCCGGAAAACTCCTGCGCGTGCATGGCGGCGCGCTGCCGCTCTCGCCCACCCATGTCCCGCTGGCCCGGCGCCGCCAGATGGCCCCCGATGAAAAGCGCCGCCTTGGTGCCGCCGCCGCCCGCCTGATCCGGCCCGGCCAGACCGTGATTCTCGACGGCGGCACCACGCATGGCGAACTTGTGCGCCACCTCCCCGCCGACCTCGCCGTCACCATCGTCACCCACAGCCCGGTCCTCGCCGCCGCATTGGAGCCGTTCGCCCTGATCGAAGTGATCATGATCGGCGGCCACCTCTACCGCCATTCGATGGTCAGCCTCGGTGCTGTCGCCAACGAGGCCTTCGCCCGCATCCGTGCCGATCTCTGCTTTCTCGGCGTCACCGGAATCCACCCGGAGGCGGGCCTCACCACCGGCAACCATGAAGAGGCGCAGATCAAACGCTGCATGATCGCGCAGTCGGGCGAAACCCTCGTACTGGCGACGCAGGACAAGATCGCCACGACCTCCCCGTTCCAGATCGCCGCACTGGCCGAAATCACCACCCTGATCACCGCCGGCCCCAGACCGGACGGCCTGCCGGACCATGTCACCCACCTGCAGGCCTGACCCCCGGCTTCTTTTCGGCCCAAATACCCTCGCCGAAGGCGCCTGAGGCCTTCGCTCCGCGAAGGGCGAGGCAAAAACAGTGGCCCGGAACGGGCCTCCGCTCAATTACCCCTCACCACTGCCGCAAACGAAAAGGGGCCTCGTTTCCGAGGCCCCTTCCCAAATGCTCCGCGAAGGAACGGCTGATTACATCATGCCGTCCATGCCGCCCATTCCACCCATGCCGCCGCCGCCGCCGCCCGACTTCGGCTCCGGCTTGTCGGCGATCATGGCTTCGGTGGTGATCAGCAGCGACGCGACCGAGGCCGCATCTTCCAGTGCTGTGCGCACAACCTTGGCCGGGTCGATCACGCCAAACTTGAACATGTCGCCATATTCTTCGGTCTGCGCGTTGAAGCCAAAGGACTTGTCATTCGACTCGCGCACCTTGCCGGCTACAACCGATCCGTCCACACCGGCATTCTGCGCGATCTGGCGCAGCGGGGCTTCCAGTGCCTTGCGGACAATGGCGATGCCAGCGTTCTGATCGGCATTTGCGCCGGTCAGACCTTCCAGAACCTTGCCGGCCTGGATCAGAGCAACACCACCGCCAACGACGATGCCTTCCTGAACCGCCGCACGGGTCGCGTTCAGCGCGTCGTCAACACGGTCCT
>JANNWS010000158.1:0-4773 GCA_031408575.1 Rhodobacterales bacterium | reverse complement strand
CCCGCCGGGCGTGTTTCTGTTTGTTTTGGCGCTGGTTTTTTATGGGGTGGGGGGGGGTGGTGTGGGTGGGGAGGGATTGCAGGGCAAAGCGGGCGTGGGATTGGAAGGTTGCAGCGTCGGTATCGGGCGCGGTCAGGCGGGCGAGGCTAGCGGTGGTCAGCCGGTCCCGCACCGCCTCACGCCCAGCACGGGCCCGTTCCAACTGATCACACAGCGCCATTAGTTCATCGACCTTGGCCACGATCCGGTGTTGCTCGGCTAGGGGTGGGAGGGGGAGCAAGATATTAGCTATGGTTTCTCTATTCAGGGTCGCGCCCTTTATGGCGCCCTTGGTGTCTCCTTCGCGTGCAAATGCCGGTAAGACACGAAAAAGATATTTGTCGCACTCCCCGATTAGTGGCCGGATCGAAATAATTGCTTCATTGTGAAATGCGTCAATGCCGAGCCGAGCGATCTTTCCAATGGTCAGCTTGAAACTCATGATCATTGTCCCGGCAGGAGACGGTGTATTACCAAACGCTTTCCGAGCAGCAAGCTCGCTGACGGTTTCTTTGGTTTTCGTGAGTGTTGTACCGTCTTGCATGTCAGCGATGCTGACCCAAGGGTAGTCGCCATTGTTCCAGAATGCGGGCTCGTTTCGCGCCGGGGTTCGGCCGGCCAAAAAGTCTGCAACGTGCGCGAAACGAACCCAGAGCCACGGCGCAGGTATGCTAAAGGGACGTTTTTCGTTTGTGACTTCGGCAAGATCATCACGCGGCCTAATCTCCCCCGCCTTCACCAGCCGGGCCTTCTCCTTTGCGATCCGCTTCAACAACTCCGTGGCCGGTTCATCACCCTCGTCCTGCTCCACCAGTTTGCCGCGCACAGCGAGGTCTAGGACGAAGCGGCGCAGGCGAGGGATGGCGTCGGGTGCGTCGCTGATCCGGTCGTAAAGGCTCAGCAGGCGGGCAGAGGAAAACGTGGCGTCCTTCATCGCGCCGCCACATTTCTCTGGAGGGCCTCGGTCAGAATCGCTTTCAGCTGGTCGCGCAGTGTCGCCACCTGCACCTCAGCCGCCGTCAGGTCGGCCAGCAGGGTTTCGGGGTCGCCATGGTCGGCGGCAACCGTGTGGGGGTTCTTGATATCAAGGTTGTAGCCGCGCGCCTTGACCTCGGCCGCCGTCACTTTCCACGCCTGCGGGCCTTCGATCCGCCCCTGACGTGCAGCCCCGCCCCACCATGCGGCGCAATCGTTCAGATGATCCAGCCGGATCGGCTTGGTCATCGAATAGGCCTTCTGCGTCTCGGGCACGCGGTGTTCCCAAAACCAGATGTCCTGCGTTGGGCTACCCTTTTCAAAGAACAGCAAGTTGGTGCCGATCGAGGCATAGGGTTTGAAGACCGAGTTCGGCAGCCGCACGACGGTGTGCAGGTTGCACTCCTCCATCAGGTGTTCTTTCAGCCGCGTCTTGATGCCTTCACCGAACAGTGAGCCGTCGGGCAACACCACGGCAGCCCGGCCACCGGGTTTCAGCAGGCGGATGATCAGGGCGAGGAACAAATCGGCGGTTTCGCGGGTGCGGAAAGCGGGGAAGTTGCCCTCAATCCCGTCCTCTTCCTTGCCACCAAAGGGCGGGTTGGTCAGGACGATGTCGACCCGTTCATCGCGGGTCCAGCTGACCAGCGGGCGGGCAAGGGTGTTGTCATGGCGCACGAAGCTGGGTTCCTCGACCCCGTTCAGCAGCATGTTGGTGACGCAAAGCATGTGGGGTAGCGGTTTCTTTACGACCGCGCGCAGGGAAGCCTGCATCAGCGCCTCATGCTCGGGGCGCTTGACGTAATTGTCGCGCATGTGGCGCATGGCGCATGTGAGGAACCCGCCGGTGCCGCAAGCCGGGTCAAACATGATCTCGCCCGGCTTTGGGTCGATCTGTTGCACCATGAAGGCGGTGACGGCGCGCGGGGTGTAGTATTCGCCCGCGTTCCCCGCGTTCTGCAGGTCGTTCAGGATCTGTTCGTAGATGTCGCCGAAATGCTGACGTTCGGTCAGGTTGTTGAAATCCACCTCGTTGATCTTGTTGATCATCTGCCGCATCAGCTGGCCGGATTTCATGTAGTTGTAGGCATCTTCAAACACGTCACGGACGACCTTGGCGCGGGGACCAGCGGCGGTGGGCAGGGTTTTCAGTTTGGTGAAAAGGTTCAGGTTGACGAAATCCAGCAGGGCATCGCCAGTTATCCCCTCCGGGTCCGCCGCCCAGGCGCGCCATTGCAGGTTGGCGGGGATTGGGGAGGTGTAATCGTCCTTGGTAAGTTCCAGTTCCTGATCCTGATCGTCGATGATCTTGAGGAAAAACATCCAGCACAACTGGCTGATGCGTTGGGCATCGCCATCGACGCCGGTGTCCTTGCGCATGATGTCCTGAATGGATTTGACGAGAGTGCGAACGGACATTCTTTATGCGCTTTCTTCGTAAATGGCGGATTGCAGGTCGTGGACGGCCTGTTCGAACCCCGGTTTTCCACCGAAAGCGCGGATGAGTTCAACCACGCTTCCCATGCCGCTGAACGGGGCGATCTTCAGCACGCCGGGATCGTCGAGGTTCAGGACGCCCTCGTCGGCGTATTTCTCCAAAAGGGCTTCCAGCACGGCCCTGGCTTGGGGCCCGTATTTTGTGAAGGCGTCGCGTTTCTTGACGCCATCGGCACGCTCACGCCGGGTCAGAGGTTTGGCATCAAAAGCGATGTGGCAGATCAGATCGAAAGGGTCGAGGTCTTTGCCGAGTTCGGCCGCAATGAAATCAATCGGCAGGCCCTCAGCTTCCAGTTCTTGAAAGACAGCATCCTTGCGCTGTTCCGCGTTCCAACGTTTCAGGAAGGCGTCGAGGCTGATGAACTGCTTTTGCAGTGCCTTCCGGGTGTAGTCGCGCAGGGATTCTGTGACCAGCTTGCCGTTTTCATCCAGATATTCGATCCGCTCGGCCACAATCAGGGCTCCAACGCCATCGACATAGACCTTGCGCACAGGATTACCGCCAGTCGCACCGCCAAAAGGGTCCATGGGATCAATCAGCACGGTTTCATCGGCGCCGGGTTCGGGCGGCAGCGGCTCGCCATCCTCACCGGTTTGGGGCGCATCATCAGGCGGCGTGATTGGATCATCTGGTCCGGGCTGGTAAATCTGCACCGGCTCGCCATCGAACTCGGGGGCGGCGAAATGGCTGGTCGCGCCACGGAAATCCATCACGGTGAAGAACAGCTTCTGGGTATCCTCATGCACGCGGGTGCCACGGCCGATGATCTGCTTGAACTCGGTCATCGACCCGACTTCACGGTCAAGCACGATCAGGCGGCAGGTTTGCGCATCCACACCGGTCGACAGAAGCCGGGAGGTCGTGACGATCACCGGATAGGCAGCCTCTGGATCAATGAAGTTGCCCAGCTGATCAAGGCCTTCCTTGTCATTGCCGGTAATGCGCATGACATAGCGATGGTTCTGCGCCACCAGATCGGCGTTTTCATTGATCAGCGCATGGCGCATGCGGGCGGCGTGCTCTTGATCGACGCAAAAGATGATGGTCTTGGCCATACGATCGCCGCTTTGCGTCAGGAACTCCGTCACCTTCTGGGCGACCAGCTTGGTGCGATCGTCCAGCACTAGCGTCCGGTCGAAATCTTTGTTGTTGTAGATACGATCTTCGACCTCTTCACCATCGCGGTCGAGCTGTCCTTGGACTGGCCGATAGCCCTGCACATCGCGGTCGATATGGACCTTTATCACCTTGTAGGGTGCCAGGAACCCATCCCGGATACCCTGCTTCAGCGAATAACTGTAAACTGGAACCCCAAAGTAATCGATGTTCGAGGCGTACTCCGTTTCCTTCGGCGTGGCAGTCAAGCCGATCTGCGACGCCGATGAAAAATGGTCGAGGATTTCTCGCCAGGCGGAATCGTCGGCAGCACTGCCCCGATGGCACTCGTCGATCACGATCAGATCGAAGAAGTCGCGCGAGAATTCCTTGTAAAGCTTCTGGCTTTCATCTGGGCCAGTGATGGCCTGATAAAGGCCGAGGTAGATTTCATAGGACGTGTCGATCCTGCGGCGCTTGTCCAATGCCAGCGTCACGTCGGTCGAGGTGCCATCGGCGCGTTCGATGGTTTTCGACTGGGTCGATAGCTTGGCCATATTGCCTGCGAAGGGCCGGAAATCGTTCACCATGGTCTGATCGATCAGCACATTGCGATCCGCTAGGAACAGGATGCGCTTCTTTTGGCCCGCCTTCCAAAGCCGCCAGATGATCTGGAACGCCGTGTAGGTCTTGCCGGTGCCGGTGGCCATGACCAGCAAAACTCGGTCCTGCCCCTTGGCGATCGCCTCGATGGCGGAGTTGACGGCATTGATCTGGTAATAGCGCGGGGCTTTGCCGCTGCCATCGTCGAAATAGTCTTGCAGGGCGACCGCTGATGCCGCGTCGGAAAGCCCTTTCCATTTTCGATACCGCGCCCAAAGGTCGGAAGGCGAAGGAAACTGGTCCAGCGTCAGAGTGACTTCCGGCGTCGCGCTTGTGCCAGTCCGGTCATGAAAAACAAAGCCATCACCATTCGACGAAAACACAAACGGGATGCCAAGCGTTTCCGCATATTCCAAGCCTTGTTGCAGCCCAGCGCCGACAGCTTGAGTATTCTCTTTCGCTTCGATCAACGCGATCGGGATGTTCGGTTTGACGGACAGAATGTAATCCGCGCGCTTGCCCTTACCTCGGCTAACCAACTTACCACGAACAATGATCCGACC
>JANNWS010000157.1:0-9869 GCA_031408575.1 Rhodobacterales bacterium | reverse complement strand
GCTGTTTGGCGACTTCGGCAAATACTTTGTCCGCAAAGTGGGCGCGCCAATCATCGGTGCGATTCAGGACAAGGACTTCTGGCCGGGCTTCGGCATCGCCGGATACATCCGTCTGGACGGCGAACTGGCCGACACGGCTGCAGTCAAGTACCTGCGCAACCTCTGATATCGGTTGACGAAGGGCGGCGGGGCAACCCGCCGTCTCTGTGAGCCGATGGAGGTAATGCTGTGAAGATGATCAAAGTAAAGCTGCTGGTGTCGCGGTCTGGCAATGCCGGTGCTTCTGCGCCTGGTGACGAGATCGAGGTGCCTGAAAACGAGGTGCCGCATATGCTGGCTGCGGGTCAATGTGAAGTTCTTGGCACCTACAAGCCCAGCCGTTCCCGCCCTGTGGAACGGGCCGTGGATGCAGCCGCACCCGAAACGGCGGTCGAGTAATGCTGCTGCGCCGCACTGTCGCTGCGACCGCGCGCCCGGTTTCCTTGTCGGAAGCCCGTGACCATCTGCGCGTCACCGGCACCGATGAAGACCCGCTGATCGAGGGGTTGCTGGGCAGTGCCTGCGATCTGATCGGCGAGATGGCGGGCCGGGTGCTGGCGCAGGAAACATGGGCCGCGTCCTACGCTGCCCTGTCGGGCGACGTGGTGCTGCCGAAGAACCCGGTCATTGCGGTGACCGGCATCGGATACTACGATCTAAACGACGCGGCGCAGGTTGCGGTTCTGTCCGACTTCTATGTGTTTTCCGACCCGGACAGCACGGTTGTGCGCCCCAAGTCCAACAAGCAGTGGCCGAACACCAGCACCCGCGACGACGCGATCACGATCACCTTCACGGTCGGCTATGCGCCGATCCCCGAAGCGTTGCGCGCGGCGATCCTGCTGACCATCGGCCATCTTTATGAGAATCGGCAATCGGTGGTGACAGGAATGACAGCGACCGTCATGCCGATGTCGATCGAGCATCTTGTGGGCATTCACCGGCTGGGCTGGGTGTCGGGGTGACCATCGGCCGCATGGATCAGCGGATCACGCTGCAGCGGCGGACGGAAAGCCCGGACGGCGGCGGCGGGGTGGTGCGGGGCTGGGCCAATGTCGAGCGGGACGCGGTGGTCTGGGCCGAGGTCTTTGCCAAGGCGGCGCGCGAGGGGCTGGATGAGGGGCGGGTCAACGCCACGATGACGATCCTGTTCACGATCTGGAACCGCGATGATCTGTCGGAGACGTGCCGCATCCTGTGGAACGGTGAGGTCTATAACATTCGCGGCTTGCGTCGGATGGGCGGGCGGCAGTTGCGCCTGGTGATCGAGGCCGAGCGCGGGGTGGCGGAGTGAAGACGAAGGTCACGATCACCGGCATCGCCGATGTGAACGAGATTTTGTTCACTATCACGCCGCGTGAGGCGAAGAACCTTTTGCGTGTGACCATCACCGACATGGCGAAGCAACTGGCCAAAGAAGCCGCCGCCATCGCGCCAAGGGATCGGGGCAATCTGGCAGCGGCCATCGGATATTCGCGCAAGAAGGGCAGCAAGACCACGGTCGAGGCGCAGGTGGAGGTTGACCGATCCGCGTACTATTGGCGCTTCCTGGAATACGGCGACGGGCCGGACGGGGTGGAACATGCGTTCTTCCTGCGTGCGGCCAAGGCGATGGAGATGGACCTTGAGCGCATCTACCTCGAGGCATTCGGCAGGAAACTCACAGCGCGCCTGAAGCGGCTGCGCAAATAAGGAGAGCATGACATGGTAGCCATCACGCCGACCGACATGTCGGTCGCGGGCGTCCGCACGGCCGTGGAAACGACCATGACGGCATCGGACACACTGGCCTACGATCCGGGCAAGCCGGGCAGCATCCTGTCGCTGCGCAACCCGACAGCCGGCGCGCTGTCGCCGGTGATTGTCGGCAGCCTGGCGCCCGCCGCGTTGCCGGTCAACCGCGTCGGCTTCATCAACCTGTCAGCGGGCCTTGCGGTTGGCAGCATCCCCGCAGGCCAGCGCCGGGAAATCCGGCTTGACAGTGTTGCGGAATATCTTGCCGGAAACGTGACGATCACCGGCGGGACCGGCTTGGTCGCGACATTCCTGCAGTAGCGCCGTGTCTGCCGAGTTCGCAATTCAGAAGGGCCTGTTCGACGCCCTCACCGGGATCGGACTGCGGGTCTACGACTCGGCCCCGCAATTGGCGGACACGGGGGCAAGCGCGGATTATCCCTACGTCGAGATCGGTGCCATCGTTCTGGGCGCGTTCGACACGGCGCGCGAAACCGGGTTCGACTTTACGGCCCGCATCCACACCCGCAGCCGGTCATCCGGCATGAGGGAAGCGAAGGACATGCAGGGGCAGATGTATGCCAGGCTGCACCGCGGGTCGATCACCATCACGGGCCAGACCCTGATCCTGATCGACCGGCAGACAAGCGACGTGACCCGCCAGTCGGACGGGTCGTTCCACGGCATCTGCGAGTATCGCGGACTGGTCGAAACCATCTAATACCGCAAGGAGAACGCTATGGCGAAAGCAGCTGGCCGTCTGGCAAAGGTGCGCAAGAATGCTGTCGATATCGGCGGTGTGCGCGTGATGAACATCAAGATGGACAACACGCCCATCGACGTGACCGACAAGGATTCGCTGGGCCTGCAGGAACTGCTGGCCGCTGCGGCGAGCCGCGTCCTGAGCTTCGACGTCGAGGGTATCTACAAAGACCCGGTGCTGCGCGATATCGCGTTCGATCCGACCGCCACGCAGTTGCTGACCGACATGACGTTCATCTTCGCGGACGCGCTGGCGGCGAAGGACACCATCGGCGGCAGCTTCTTCATGTCGTCCTATGAGGAAGGCAACCCGCATGACGATGCGACCGACTTCAAGTGCAGCTTCACCAGCTCCGGTACCTGGACGTTCAACTGATGGCGGCCATCGTTCTTTCGTTCCGGGGTGAAACCTACCGCATCCCGGAAGAGCGGGCGTTCGAGATCGGCGAGCGGATCGAGGATATAGTCACGCTGGCGGAGATCCTGTCTTGGGGCAATGCGCCCCGGTTCTTCAAGATCGCGCGCTGCTTTGCCGAGATGCTGCGGTTCGCCGGGCTGAAGGTGACGGATCGCGAGGTTCATACCGAGATCATGGACCAGCTGAAGGCGACCGGTGCAGATGGTGAGGTGCTGGCGGTGCGCGCCCTTGAGGCGCTGGTCGCGGTTCTGATGGACGGCGCGCCGGTGGCCGAAGGGGATGCCCCGGCAAAAAAGGCGACCGCTTCGTAAAGTCGGCGTTTCAGGTCGCGGTCAAGAGCCTTGGGATAGCACCTTCCGAGTTCTGGAACCTGCGGCCCCGATACTTCTGGTATCTGGTGGAAGATGCCGATCAAGGCGCGAAGCGTGGGTTTGAGGTGCAAGACAGGGCGGAACTGATCGCCCTGATGAATAAGGATTGGGGGTAGCGCAGAATGGCGAGGACGGCCGCAGACATTGCCATCGGGATAACCGCCGATATCGGCCCGCTTCTGCGCGAGACGGGCCGCGCCAAAGCGGCGCTGACCGGGCTGAGCGGCGCAACCGATCGGATGAGTGCGGGGCTGGAAGGCTTTGGCAGCCGGATGGCGGGCATCGGCGCGCGGCTGAGCATCGTGTCGGTCGCAATGGGTGCTGCCGGTACCGCAGCGTTCAAGCTGGCATCCAGTGCGGCGGCGGCGGGTGACAAGGTTTACAACGCCTCGCGCGCGGCCGGTGTGTCGGCAGGCTATTTTCAGGAAATGGCGTTCGCGGTCGGCGCGGTGGCGGATGTCACCGAAGAAGAGTTCGGAGCTGCGCTGACCAAGCTGAACCGCAAGCTGGGCGAGGCCAAGGGCGGGTCGGAGAGTGCCATCGCGGCCTTCGAAGCAGTTGGCATTTCGCAGGCCGATATCGCCAGTGGCGCGATCAACACCGAAGCCGCGATGAATGCGGTCATCGCCAAGCTGGGCGAGATCAAAGACCCGGCCATCGCGGCGGCGGTGTCGACTGCGCTGTTTGGCAAATCGGGTGCGGCGCTTGGCGGGCAGTTGATGGGGGCCAGTGGCGAGGTCGCAACGCTGCGCGACCGGGCGCGCGAACTTGGCATCGTGATGAGTGATGAGGCTGTCAACGCCGGTGATCAGTTTGGCGATGCTATGGGCGAGCTGTCGAAGTCCTTCGAGCTAGTGAAGATCAAGATCGCCAATGTGCTACTGCCGATTCTGGTGAATGAGCTGATCCCGGTGATGGTAGAAAAAGTCATCCCGGCCATCGGTCAGGTGGTCGAAAAGATCGGCGGCTGGTTGACGGCGTTTCAGGGATTGCCCGGCCCGGTGCAGGAGGCTGTCGGCATCATCGCCGGGTTGTTCGCCGTGGGTGGCCCACTGCTGGTGGGCATCGGTCTGGTGAGTTCGGTTCTGGGCGGGCTGGTTGCAGCATCGGGTCCGGTTGGCCTGTTCATCGCAGCGGCCACGCTGGCCTATGTTGCGTGGCAGACATGGGGCGATGACATCAAGAAGGCGATAGGCCCTGGGATCGAATGGATTACCGGCAAGTTCGATGCCGTTGTCGCGAAACTGCAAACGGTGATCGACAAGGCCGTAGAGATCAAGACCGCCATTGCGGACGCCTTGAATTTCAGTGACGACCCGAACTTTCAAGGGTCGGTTCAGTCGGGCGGTGCAGGCTTGTCGCGTCCGCTGGACAGCAGCGATCCGGCAAACGCTGGCCTCTATGGCACAGGCGTCGATCTGGGCAACGGGCTGGCGGCTGGCCTGACCAGCACGCAAGAGGCCAACCGCGCCGCAGTGGGGGCCATGATTGACAGCATCACACAGACGGCGCGCGACAAGTTGCAGGTGCAATCCCCGTCGCGCGTGTTCATGGAAATTGGCGACTATGTCGGGCAGGGCCTGGCAAATGGCATTGCCGCGAATTCCGGGATGGTCAACGCGGCGGTCGGCACCCTGACCACGGGGGCGGTGAATAGCACGCAGGGAATGGTTTCGAGCGTGCTGGGGTCGCTTGGCCAGATGTTTCAGGGGTCGAAGGGGATCGCCGCAGCCCAGGCGCTGGTGAATGCCTGGGCCGGTGCGACCGAGGCGCTGAAGCTGCCGTTCCCGGCGAACCTTTCGGCCTTCGCCTCTGTGCTTGCCACCGGGTTCAACGCGGTCAAAAGCATCAAGAGCGCCACGGTTGGCGGTGGCGGTGGCGGTGCCAGCCCGAGTGCAGCAGTGGCAGGGACTTCGAGTGGCGGCGCTGCCGCACCTGCTGCGGTGCAGCCCAGCCAGATCATCAACATCAGCATGACCGGCGAAAAGGTCGGGCGCGCCGGAGTGGGTGCGCTGATCGGGCAGATCAATGACGGGTTGCGGCAGGGCTACCGGATCGAGCGGATCGGGTTCGAGGCATGAGCGTGATCTGGAACACCGCCTATGCTACGCAATCCTTGCCGATGACACATGCGAGGATCCTGTATCTGAACCGGGCCGGAACAGTTACCGCGTCTTCGGAAGTGGAGGGGTTCGAGGCGGTGCGCGCCGCGCAGCCCGACACCTACAGTTTCTGGCAGCCCGCCGTCACGCCCGCGACATGGGAGGTGGATTTCGGTTCACCCTTTACCGTCGACGCCGTGGCGATCGGCGCGCACGGGCTGGCGGGACAGACGGTTGCGGTCGAGACGTGGACCGGATCGTCCTGGGTTTCGCAGGTGGTGGCGACGGCGATTGATGATGCTGGGGCGGTGATGCTGCTGTTCGCGCCGGTCGTGACGCAGAAGGTGCGCCTGACCGTGGCCGGGGTGCCGGCGCCGGTCGGGGTGATTTATGTCGGGCAGGCGCTGGTGATGGCGCAGAAGGCATTCGCGGGCCTCGGCCAGATCAACCTGAAACGCCGGACCGAGTTCAAGACGAACCAGTCCGAAGGCGGGCAGTGGGTGGGGCGGTCCATCGCGCGGGTTGCCCTTGGCGCATCCTATTCGTGGGAGCATCTGACCGACGCTTGGTATCTGGCGAACATGGAGCCGTTCAGCCTGATCGCGCGTGAGGCCCCGTTCTTTCTGGCCGCGCGCCCGCAAGGTTACGCGGCTGAGGTCGTCTATGGCTGGGTTGCCAAGGACATACAGCCCGAGCGGATGGGCGTGCGCGATCTGTGCAGCGTTGCGCTGGAAATCACCGGACATATGAGGGCCTGATGACCAAGATAAGCTTGCTGCCGAACCGCCTTCTGCGCAGCCAGATGGCGGCGGGTGATCTGTTGCCCGGTGTCGATGTCAGCGCGGGCGAGACGAAGAAGGTCTTTCTGGGCGATCTGCTGGCCGAGCTTGGTGTGAACCGCCTGATCAATGCGGCGTTTCGGATCAACCAGCTGGCTGTGAGCGGCACAGTCGTTCTGGCTGCCGGGGTCTACGGCCATGACATGTGGAAGGCCGGGGCGTCGGGCTGCACCTATACGTTCGCCACCTCGGGCGGGGTCACCACTCTGACGATCACGGCCGGGTCGCTGATCCAGGTGATTGAGGGCGCAAACCTGCAGACCGGCACACATGTTCTAACTTGGGCCGGCACGGTACAGGGCAAGATCGGTGCGGGCAGCTTTGCGGCCTCGGGAGTGACGGGTGCCGTGACGGGCGGTGCAAACCTGACCATCGAGTTCGGGACGGGGACACTCAGCCAGGTGAAGCTTGAACCCGGTGATCTGGGCACCGTATTCAGTCTGCCCGGCATGATGCAGGACGATGCAGCGTGTCGACGGCACTACAATCGCGTGCTGTTCCTGATTGACACGCTTGGACCGAGTCAGGTGACCTATGCCCTTGCGCCGATTGGCACCCCGATGCGGGCCACACCTGTGGTCACATGGTCGCCGGTATCCCAAGTTAACGTGTCGGCGTTCTCTTTGTCTTCACCGACCACGACTGGCGCGCTCGGGCAACTGGTGTCGACCGCCGGTGGCGCCGGGTTCTGGCAAGGCACCGCGATCTTCGATTGCCGGTTGTGATTTGGCGATGACATCCGAAATCACCTTCGGGCGCGAACCGATCCAGATCGTCAGCCTGTTGCAGCCACGCTGTTCGCGGCGGTTCGGCACTGCACCTTGCGTTGCCACAACGGCGGACGGGGCGCGGTGTTACCAGACCTGGACCAGTTGTCTGGATCGGGCGAACATCCTTTACACCGGGTCGATCGAATGGATGTTTGCCAAGCCCGATGTGATGGCGGGCGAGATCATCCGGCCAGAGGGCGAGGTGACGCTGGAGACAGAGATACCGGCCCCCCTGCTGGCTGAGGATGGCAGCCCGCTTGAGGGCGGGTGGCTGGCCTCTTCGGCCCCGCTGTTGACGTATCAGCGCAGCGGTGAGGCGATCCGTACCAACCTGATTCCCTGTCTGGTCGCCGTGTCGCAATCGGCATCAAAGCTCAACGTGGGTGCGGCGCGCGACGGGGAAAGCCCGTTCGGGGTGCGGTCGGCTGTGACGGTGCGGTTTCAGGATATCCCGTGGGATGATCATGTCGGCGACTTTTACCTCGCGCAGCGCGCCGGGGTGCGGGGGCAGTTCTGGCAGAAGTGGGTGGCGCGGAACATGTTCTATTCGAACATGGTGTTGCGGGTCTATGAAGGCTATCGCGGCCAGCGTCTGGAAGAGATGCAGCAGCGGCTTTACATTGTTGACAAGGCCGATGGACCGGATGCGGACGGATCGGTGACGCTGAGCGGGATCGACCCGTTGCGGCTGGCCGATGGCAGGCGGGCCAAGTTCCCGCGTGTGACACCGCTGAAGCTGTCGGCGGCGATCACCAATGTCGCGACCACCGGGATCGCGCTGTTGGGTGCCGCCCCCGATCTGACCGATACGTTCGGCAACACGGCCGGCACGCGCTATGTGCGGATCGGGTCGGAGATCCTGAGTTACACCGGTCAGGTGGAAGCACCCGCAGGCACCTTCACCCTGTCGGGCGTGGCGCGGGGCCAGCTTGGCACCACGGCGGCATCGGCCAGCGTGGATGCGGCGGCACAACGCTGCGGGCGCTACAGCCTGATCAATGCCTGGGATGCGCTTTATGACCTGCTGACCGTCCATACCGACATCCCGGCGCAATACATCGACAAGACCCAGTGGGATGTCGAGGCGGCGCTGTACCTGAATGGGTTCGACGTGACTGCGACGGTGCATGAGCCGGTGTCGGTCGAAACGCTGGCGGGCGAGCTGATGCAGCAGACCAGCATGTATGTCTGGTGGGATGAGCGGCGACAGACGATTCCGCTGAAAGCCGTCCGGCCGGAGCCGTCTTCGGCGATCCTGTCAGACAATGCCAATATCCTGTCCGGTTCGGCGGAGCTGATGCGCGATGCCGAGGCGTGGTTCACCCAGTTGTTCGTGTACTATGATCAGCGCGACCCGACCAAGGGGTTCGTGCCAACGAATTTCGACCGATTGCGCGGCCGCGTGGATGGTGAGGCGGAACTGCCCGAGGCCGGGAACACGGTGCGCCAGAAGGTGATCTTCAGCCGCTGGCTGCGCAGTGAGGCGCAGGCGGTGGAATTGACGGTGCGGCTGCTGGGCCGGTATCGCCGGGTGCCGCGCTATCTTTCGGTGACGCTGGATGCCAAGGACCGCAGCATCCTTGTCGGCGATATCGTGACGGTGAACACGCGGACCGTTGCCGACACCGAGGGCAACACCAAAGGCGAGCGGTGGCAGGTGATCCGGGCCGATGAGATCGAGCCGGGCCATGCGATCCGCTATGACCTGCAGGAGTTTCAGTTTGGCGCGGACCGGTACGGGAAATACATGGCGGCCGTCTCGCCGGATTTTGACGTGGCGACCGATGCCGAGAAAGAGGCGGGCGGCTGGTGGTCGGATAGTACCGGAAAAATGCCGGATAGCAGTGCCGGGTATGCGTGGCAGTAGGGGTTAGCAATGGCGTGGACAGTAATCAGCGACACGGTGATCGAGGTTGGCAAGGCGATCCGCGCCCTCGATTTCCGCAACCTGCGCGACAACATCACAGCGCTGGCGAATGGCGATGTCGGCGCGCCGCGCATTCAGACAGCGGCGTTGCAGGACAACGCCATTACCTGGGCCAAGATCGCAGCCGGAAACGTGTTGCAGGACAAGTTGGGCACCGGTACGGGCGAGCGCGATTGGGTTCTGGCGCGGATCGCGTCCATGACTGCTGGCGCAGTCGGGACTTACATCATGGGCTATCACAACACGGCTAACACGGCGATTTCCCCCGGTAGTACCTATGCAGGTTCAGCCTTGCGGTACTTGTCTTTCAGAGAATCATCCGGTGCGCTTGGCCAGTTGGGATCAAACGGCGTGGGTTTTTCAGGTACTTGGATGGCACTTAGCGCCGCCAGTGCCGCTGGGTCGCAAAACGGAATTGCTCTGTTTGTAAGGGTGGCATGATGGCTGATGAAATGACCAGAATGACAATTCGAAACCCGGTGCGCATATCGGCCGAACTGATCGACTGCGAGATAGAGCATCCAGTGCATGGGTGGATGCCGTTCACCGCGACAACGACCGACAGTGCAGATTACGGCCCCGTGATCCACGCGATCTGCGCGGCCATGTTGGACGCCCCGCAAGACTGACCCGCCCGCCATAGCCCACCCGTTGCCCGCCTTCGTGCGGGTTTTTTGTTGTCTGAAGGAGCCGCGAATGTCTGACCCGAGTTCTGAAAATGCGTGGCACCTGGACAAGCGCCTGCCCATCGGCCTGATCATCGGTTTGCTGGCGCAGAGTGCTGCCATCGTGTGGTGGGCCTCGGCGATGGAAGCGCGGCAATCCGCGACCGAAACGATGAACGCCGAGCAGGCATCGCAGATCGACACGATCCAGAACGATGCACAGCGCATGGCGGTAGGTGCGG
>JANNWS010000156.1:0-2523 GCA_031408575.1 Rhodobacterales bacterium | reverse complement strand
TCCCTACCAAGACAGTGCGGAGCGATGATTTCCCATTGGGCGTCAGTCAGTGTCGTGCGGATCAAGGTTGCCTCCCATTTGGCAACCTTGAATCACTCAGCGACTGATTTGGGAATCCTCAAACGCCAACAGACCCTAGTAAGAAAGAAAGAAACTACTACCGCGCGCAGCACGCACGCGAGGGAAGCCCCCGAAATGGCCTGTCTCGCAGCCTGTGGCGAAGGGCTTTGCCCCGAGGCAAGGGCCGTGATCGGAGCGACAGCGCCGGTGATCGATCACTGGCTGGCAATGGGCTACGATCTCGACACCGACATCCTGCCAGTGCTGCAGGCGCGGACGTCGCGCAAGCGCGACGACCCAATCCGGACATGGGCGTATTTCACTCCAGCCGTCGCCAAGCGCCACGCCCAAAGGATGACGCTGGCGGCAAAGGCGAAAAGTGCTGGGGAAACGGGATCTGCGCCCAAGCCAAAGCCCACCGCCTACGAACTGATGGTCATGACGGCAGACTGGATCAATTCCGGCCGCTACGTCCCGCCCAGTGCCGTGTCGACGTCCAAACGCGCCGCGTTGCTGGCGGCAGGGTTGGTCACCGAGGCCACCCTACGTGCCCGCCAGATTTATTGACCAGATTGGAAGCCCTGATGCCCATCACCCCACGCGAAATCGAAGATCAGTTCGAGGATGCCGCCCTGACCTTGCGCCGCCTGCCCAACCCGCCCGGGTCGGGCGCCAAGGGCTACGGGCACTCCTGGCCGGAGTATGTGCACGACGCCCAGCAGGCCTATGGCTACGAGGAGGCGCGGATGCGGGTCGTCCCAAGCGCCCGCGATATCCAGCGGATGGAGGATTGCATCGGCTGGCTGGCGTGGCTCGATCCCGAAGATGCACGGATCGTCTGGCTTCGGGCCGAGGGTGTGCGCTGGCGGCAGGTTTGCATCCGCGCCGGGGTGGTGCGATCGACCGCGTGGCGGCGGTGGGCGGCGTCCCTCCTCACCATCGCCAAGCATCTGAATGCGTTGGAGAAAACCGGGCGCAAGGCGGCCGCGCCGAAAAGAGCGGCGAATAAGAACGTGGTCAAACCGGACGAAAGCGGGTCGGGCACGTTGTTATGACGGGAAAACACGTCGAACTTCGGGCGCGACAGATGCAACACTTTCAGGGCATATATTCCTCATGCTCGGAAGACTTGTGCGGATCAGATCGCATTGGTTTCGTCGACCTTCCGGCCCTGCTCTTGCAGCCCCCCGGGCCCCCGGTTCCACCCGGGATCGAGGTGTATGCGGGGGGCAGAGGCGCGGTAAGCCGCTAGTGTGAGATGTTTTTTCTGGGTTCGCACCTTTGGGTGCGCGGTTCGCAGGTGCGCACCCTAGCCTCGATCGTCATCGCCACGCCTCAACCCGCTTCTTCGTCCGGAGATACTCCCGTGCAGATTGCCTTGATGCCAACAGACCGAATGCTGTGCGCGCTTCATGCAGGCGCAACGGGCCGGATTGGCCGGACATGGCCGATCGGTTACCTTTCGGCGCGGCGCCTTGCGGAGATTGGCCGCGTTATTCTCCGCAAGACTTGCGACGAAACTCTCTTGCCGATGCGGCGAATAACTACCATGATCGCCGCACGAATTGCGGAGATCGTCGAAATGTACATCTGGCAGAATGCCGCCTGGCCAAAGCTGATCTGGCAGGACGCGGCCATCGCTGCACCGCTGGCGGCGGTGCGGCATGATCAGGGTCGTCTTGTCGGCCGGATGGAAGCGCTCGGTTTCCAGTTACGCGAGGAAGCCGTGCTGCAGACCATGACCATGGATGTCGTCAAGACGAGCGAGATCGAAGGCGAGGTGCTAGATGTGACGCAGGTGCGGTCCTCGATCGCGCGTCGCCTTGGGATCGACATCGGCGCGCTGGCCCCGAAGGACCGCGATGTCGAGGGGATCGTCGAGGTCATGCTGGACGCAACAACCCATTACGATCAGCCGCTGACTGTGGACCGTCTGTTCGGCTGGCACAGCGCCCTGTTTCCCACCGGGCGCAGCGGCATGGCAAGAATCCGGGTCGGCCAGTGGCGCAATGACAGCGCGGGCCCGATGCAGGTCATTTCCGGCCCGATCGGGCGCGAGCGGGTGCACTACACCGCACCGCCAGCGCCGCAGGTTGCTGCGGACATGAACCGGTTTCTGGACTGGTTCAATGCGCCGACACCGACAGACCCGGTGATCAGGGCCGCCCTCGCGCATCTCTGGTTCGTGACGATCCATCCGTTCGATGACGGCAATGGCCGGATCGCGCGCGCCATCGCCGATCTGGCACTGGCGCGGTCCGAAGGCAGCCCGCAGCGGTTCTACAGCATGTCGGCGCAAATCCGGGCAGAGCGGTCGGCCTATTACGATCAGCTGGAACAGACGCAGAAAGGCAGCATGGATGTCACCGACTGGCTGATCTGGTTCCTCGCCTGCCTGCAAAGGGCCATCCACGGCGCGCAGGATGTCCTGGCAGCCGTTCTGGACAAGGCACGCTTCTGGGA
>JANNWS010000155.1:0-8770 GCA_031408575.1 Rhodobacterales bacterium | reverse complement strand
TTTTTCTCCTATCCCCCCGCGGGGGGGGGGGGGGCGCCCCCCCCCCCGCTTCTGCCCCCTCCACCGGAGACCGTTCAAAATGACAGCGCAACTCTACTGCTTCGGCGAAAGCGGCAATGCCTACAAGGTGGCGCTGGCCCTCACACTGGCGGATATGGAGTGGGAGCCGGTCTATGTCGATTTCTTCAACGGCGCGACCCGCACACCGGAATTCCGGGCGATCAACGAAATGGGCGAGGTTCCGGTACTGATCGACGGCGAAACGACCCTGACGCAGTCCGGGGTGATCCTCGACTATGTCTCGTCCAAGACCGGCAAGCTCGGTGGGCGATCGGCGGCAGAACGGCGCGATCTGTTGCGATGGATGTTCTGGGACACGCACAAATTGTCGGGCCAGATCGGCCAGACGCGGTTTCTGGCGAACTTTCTTGCCGAAGACAAGCGCCCCGCAGGCGTCATCCCGTTTCAACAAGCCCGCCTGAAGGCCGCCTACACGGTGCTGAACGGGCATCTCGAGGCGCGCAGATGGCTGGTGGGCGATCAGGTCAGCATCGCCGATCTGTCGTGCTGCGGTTACCTTTTCTACCCCGAACCTTTCGGCTTTTCCCGCGCGGACTGGCCCCATATCGACGTCTGGCTGGACCGGATCGCGGCCCTTCCGGGCTGGCAGCATCCCTATGACATGATGCCCGGCAGCCCTGCCGACCGGGCCTGAGGAGACGACGATGACCGAAGCCTATATCTACGACGCGATCCGCAGCCCGCGCGGCAAGGGCCGCCCCGATGGCAGTCTGCACGAATTGACCTCGGTGGCGCTGTCGGCCCGCGTGCTGAACGCGCTGAAAAACCGCAACTCGCTGCAGGGTCATGCGGTCGAGGATGTGATCTGGGGCAATGTCACCCAGGTGGGCGAGCAGGGCGGCTGCCTTGCCCGTTCGGCCGTGCTGCTGTCCGACCTTGACGAGTCGATCCCCGGCCTTGCGATAAACCGCTTCTGCGCCAGCGGGATGGAGGCGGTGAACCTTGCCGCCAATCAGGTGCGCGGCGGGGCGGGCATGGCCTATATCGCCGGAGGGGTCGAGATGATGGGCCGCGTGGCCATGGGCAGCGACGGGGCGGCAATCGCGGTGGACCCGTCACTGGCTATGAAAACCTATTTCGTGCCGCAGGGCATCAGCGCCGATATCATCGCCACCGAATACGGCTTTACCCGTGATGACGCCGATGCGCTGGCTGTGGAAAGCCAGCGTCGGGCGGCGGCGGCGTGGAAGGACGGGCGGTTTTCGAAATCGGTCGTGACGATCCACGATCAGAACGGCCTGCCGATCCTGGCGCATGACGAGTTCATCCGCCCCGGCACCGACATGCAAAGCCTGGGCGCGCTGAAGGCCAGCTTCAAGGACATGGGCGAGGTAATGCCCGGTTTCGACAAGATCGCGATGATGAAATACCCGCACCTTGCGCGGATCAACCACATCCATCATGCCGGCAATTCCAGCGGCATCGTCGATGGCGCCGCAGCCGTTCTGGTCGGCAACAAGGAGTTCGGCGAGAAGTTCGGGCTGAAACCCCGTGCCCGCATCCGGGCCACGGCCAAGATCGGCACCGATCCCACGATCATGCTGACCGGCCCGGTCCCGGTGACCGAAAAAATCCTGCGGGACAATGGCATGTCAATCTCCGACATCGACCTGTTCGAGGTGAACGAGGCTTTCGCCTCGGTTGTCTTGCGTTTCATGCAGGCCTTCAATGTGGACCATTCGAAGGTCAACGTGAACGGCGGCTCCATCGCGATGGGCCACCCTTTGGGGGCCACCGGCGCCATCATCATCGGCACGCTGCTGGACGAGCTGGAACGCAGCGGCAAGGGCGTCGGGCTGGCCACGCTCTGCATCGCCTCGGGCATGGGGGCCGCCACCATCATCGAGAGGGTATGACGATGCAGGTTTTTCGTATTCGCGATGACGGCGACACCTTTCTTCCGCACAAGAACAGACAAGGAAAGTTCGTTCTCGGAGACCCAAAACATGGGCCGAAGAAGCACCACAAGGATTTCAAGGTCTATGCTGGCTCAATCGTCGAAGCGGTCAAACTTGTTGAAATGCAAGGTTTCTCGCTTTGGATGAAAGGACAGAAGAGCAAGCAAGTTAATCTCATTTCTCCAGATGAGATTCAAATAGTCCGCCAAGGATCGCAATAATGCCCAAACTAAATCTTGCCACGGTTCCGGTGAAAACCGGCTCGATCTATCCCGAACCCTACGCCGCGATGATGGCGGGGCGCACGTCTCTGCGCCTCGGGCAGGCTGGGGGGCTGACGCAGTTCGGGGTGAACCTCGTGACGCTGGAGCCGGGGGCGTTGTCGTCTCTGCGCCACTGGCATCTGCACGAGGATGAATTCGTGATGGTGACAGAAGGCGAATGCATTCTGGTGCAGGACGCGGGCGAGACGGTGATGCGCCCCGGCGATTGCGCGGCCTTTCCGGCGGGCAATCCGGACGGCCACCACTTCATCAACCGCACCGACTTGCTCGCCCGGTTCCTAGTGATCGGCACCAAGGCCGCGCAAGAATCCGCAACCTATTCCGATGTGGACATGGTGATCCATCAGCAGAGTGGCACTAGCCGCTTCACCCACAAGGACGGCACCGACTGGGCCGGGCCGCGCTGACCGCGAAGGCCCCCCGTTTTTCCCACCCGCGACCCGTCTTGGTTCGCTGCACAGGATCTTCACAATGACCGACTTTACCGCACAGACCGACGCCGATGGCGTGACCACCATCACCTGGGACGTCACCGCCAAGTCCATGAACGTGATGTCGCTGGTGGCCTTTGCCGACCTTGACGCGCTGATCAAGGCCGCACTGGCTGACACGGATGTAAAGGGCATCATCCTCACCAGCGGCAAGAAGGATTTTGCCGCCGGGATGGACCTGAACGTGATTGCCCGCATGAAGGAAGATGGCGGCGCGGAGCCTGCGAAATCGGTGTTCGAGGGCGTGATGATGATGCACGCCGTGCTGCGCCGCATCGAGCGGGCGGGCATGGACCCCAAGACGCTGAAAGGGGCCAAGCCGATTGTCGCCGCCCTGCCCGGTACCGCCCTCGGGATCGGGTTCGAGATCCCTCTCGCCTGCCACCGTATCATCGCCGCCGATAACCCACGCGCCAAGATCGGCCTGCCCGAAATCATGGTCGGCATCTTTCCGGGTGCCGGTGGCACCACCCGCCTTGTGCGCAAGATGGGCGCCATGATGGCCGCCCCCTTCCTGCTGGAAGGCAAGCTGAGCGACCCCAAATCCGCCAAAGCCGCCGGTCTGATTGACGAAGTGGTGGCTCCTCAAGACCTGCTGGCCCGCGCCAAGGAATGGGTGCTGGGCGCGAAAGACGCCGATCTGGTCAAGCCCTGGGATGAAAAGGGCTACAAGATGCCCGGCGGCGCGCCCTATCACCCGGCGGGATTCATGACCTTCGTAGGCGCAGGGGCCATGGTCCATGCCAAGACGTTCGGTGTCTATCCCGCAGCCAAGGCGCTGCTGTCGGCGGTCTATGAAGGCGCGCTGGTGCCGTTCGATACCGCGCTCAAGATCGAGGCGCGCTGGTTCACCAATGTGCTGATGAGCCCGTCATCCTCGGCGATGATCCGGTCGCTGTTCATCAACAAGGAGGCGCTGGAAAAGGGTGCTGTGCGCCCCGCCCAGCCGGACCAGTCGGTGAAAAAGGTCGGCATCATCGGGGCGGGCATGATGGGGGCGGGGATTGCCTATGTCAGCGCCAGCGCGGGCATCGAGGTGGTGCTGATCGACGCCGCTCAGGATGCCGCCGACCGGGGCCGCGCCTATTCCGAAGGGCTGCTGGACAAGGGCATCGCCCGCAAGAAGGTGACCGTCGAGAAGAAGGCCGAGGTGCTGGGCCGCATTCTTGCAACCACCGACTATGCCGCCCTTGCAGACTGCGATCTGATCGTCGAGGCGGTGTTCGAAGACCCCAAGGTGAAGGCCGACGTCACGGCAAAGGTCGAGGCCGCAACCGGCCCAGACTGCATCTTTGCAACTAACACCTCCACCCTGCCGATCAGCGGTCTGGCCCGCGCCAGCACCCGCGCGCGCAACTTCATCGGCATCCATTTCTTCAGTCCGGTGGACAAGATGATGCTGGTCGAGATCATCCGCGGCGCAGAAACTGGCGACCGGGCCGTGGCCAAGGCGCTGGATTTCGTCCGCCAGATCCGCAAAACCCCCATCGTGGTGAACGATGCGCGGTTCTTTTACGCCAACCGCTGCATCATTCCCTACGTCAACGAAGGCATCCGCATGGTCGCCGAAGGGGTGGAACCGGTTCTGGTGGAAAACGCGGCCAAGCTGGTCGGCATGCCTCTGGGGCCGCTGCAACTGGTCGATGAAACCTCGATCGATCTGTGCGTCAAGATCGCCAAGGCCACCAAGGCGGCTATGGGCGACGCCTATCCCGATGGCGTGGTCGATGCGGTGTTGTTCGCGATGGCGGATGCAGGCCGTCTGGGCAAGAAAGCCAACGCGGGCTTTTATGCCTATGACGCCGCAGGAAAACGCGGCGATCTTTGGGACGGGCTGGCCACCGCCCATCCCGTCGCCGCCGATCAGCTCGCACTGACCGAGGTGCAGCACCGCTTGCTATTCGCCCAGGTGCTGGAGGCGGTCCGCGCGCTGGAGGATGGCGTGCTGACCGACATCCGCGAGGGCGACGTGGGCGCGATCCTGGGGTGGGGCTTTGCGCCGTGGTCGGGCGGGCCGTTCAGCTGGCTCGACATGCTTGGCGCGGCCCGCGCAGTCGAGATCTGCGACGCGCTGGTGGTCAGCCACGGCGTCCGCTTTGCCCCCCCGGCCCTGTTGCGCGAGATGGCGGCCAAGGGGCAGACGTTCTACGGACGCTTCGCTCCGGCGGCAAAAGCCGCCTGATGCTTCGCTGGCCCTGCCCGGTGACACGGGCGGGGCTTACAAGTGAACGTCAGCCGGATCGAACCCGTAGCCGAAACGCCCCACATCTTCGGCGCAGAGTCGGGCCACAAGGGCTGCGTCGGCGTCTGAATAGAACGCCCGCCAATCGCGCGACCGCGCCGAGGCGTTGGCGCGCGCAAGCGGGGTCACGCGGAACCCGAGATGCGCCTCGAACCGTGCGATATCCTGTTCCAAATGTTCCAGCCTGGCAAAAAGGCTGCACCGCTCGACCCCCGCACGGTCGCGCATGTATTGGCCATAGGGCCAGGCGGCCAGGCTCGCCTGCGTCTGGGCATGGTTCAGAAACCCGGAAAACGTCTGCACCTTGGCCAACCCGACGGCCGGATGAGCAAAGGATTGCCCGCGCAGCCAGTGATAGGAACTCACCAGCCGGTCCCACGGGTTTCGCACCAGCGTCACCGTGAAAAACCCTGCGATCTCCGCATCATCCGCAAGCCCCGAAATATCGGCCAGCGTCGAATGTTTCCACAGCCGCCCCGCCGCCTTCTGGCCGTGCAGCCGCCCCCGCCGCACCCGTGCCTTGGGCGTATCCCCGATCAGAATATCGTCTTTCATCGCCCGCGCCTCCAGCGCCAGCGCCAGAGCGGTGCCGCCGGTCTTGGGGATATGGATGAAGATAAAACTGCGGCCTCGTGACAGGATCATCGCGCCCCGCATTCATCTTTGTGAAAATATCCTCGCCCAAGGCATCCGCCGCTTCCACCAGCCCGCGGGCAAAAGAAAGGCGCCTTCGGCGAGGGTATTTGAACCGAAAAGAATGCCAAGGTGCTAGACTCGGTTCGGCGGATCGCGCCCGTCCCGGGCCGCGATCAGGTTGTCCAGCGCCATCATGCCCATCGCCTCGCGCACCTCCAGCGCCGCCGTCCCGAGGTGGGGCAGCAGGGTGACATTCTCCATTCCGATCAGGGCGGCGGGGACGGTTGGCTCATGCTCGTAGACATCCAGACCGGCACCTGCGATGCGGTTGGCCTGAACGGCGGCGATCAGTGCGGCCTCATCCACCACGTCGCCGCGCGCGATGTTGATGAAGATGCCCTGCTGCTTCATGTACGACAGCGCCTGCGTATCGATCAGATGATGGTTGGCCACCCCCCCCGGTACTGCGATCACGACAAAATCGGCGGCCATCGCCTCGGGCATCAGCACCTGCCGGGCGGGCACACCCGGATTGGCGACGACCGAGCGGCTGTGAAAGATCACCTCCATGCCAAATCCCGCGTGACATCGCCGGGCGATGGCCTTGCCGATCCGGCCCATCCCGATGATGCCAACCTGCCTGCCGGACACCGGCACCCCAAGGAATTGGGTTGGTCCCCAGCCCTGCCACCGGCCCGCGCGCAGGTTGCGCTCACCTTCGCCCGCGCGGCGCGCGGTCATCAGGATCAGCATTAGCGCGATATCTGCCGTGGCTTCGGTGACAGCGCCCGGCGTGTTGGTGACGATGAGACCTGCCATCTGCGCCGCCGCGATGTCGATATGGTTGTAGCCCACGCCAAAATTCGCCAGCATCCGGGCGCGGGGTTGCGGCACGTCTGCAAAGACCTCCGCATCAAACCGGTCACCCAGCGTCGGCAGCACATAGTCGAAATCGCGCAGGCTGGCGCGTAGTTCATCTGGAGTCAGCGGGCGGCTTTCTTCGTCGCGCAGGGTCACGTCGAAATGCCTTTGTGCCGCGTCAATCACGCGGTCTGGCATGCGGCGGCTGATGAAAAGCGCGCGCATCAGTAAAGCCGACCTCCTGGCGGCACGCCCTGGTCGGGGCCGATCAGCACCACATCGCCACCCGCGTCCGGCACGCCCAGCACCAGCACTTCGGACATCACCCGACCGATCTGGCGCGGCGGGAAGTTGACCACCGCCAGTACCTGACGGCCGATCAGCGCCTCGGGCGTGTAGTGTTTCGTGATCTGCGCCGATGATTTCTTCTCGCCCAGCTCCGGCCCGAAATCGACCCACAGCCTGATCGCGGGGGTCTTTGCCTCGGGGTAGGGTTCGGCGCGGGTGATGCGGCCGACGCGGATATCGACCCTGAGGAAATCGTCGTACGTGATCGTCATTTGCCGAGTGCCCGCCCCCGGTCGGCAGCGGCCTTGACCGCGCGGCGCAAAAGCGCCGGGAAACCCGTATCGAGGTCCATCAAGACCTCCAGCGCCGCAGCGGTCGTACCGCCGGGCGAGGTCACGTTGACGCGCAGTTCGGCGGCGGTTTCCGTTGCGGAATGGGCCAACTCTCCGGCCCCTGTCACGGTGGCGCGCGCAAGCTGCATCGCAAGGTCGGAGGGCAGCCCTTCAGCCTCGCCCGCTGCTGCCAGTGTCTCGATCAGGTGAAACACATAGGCGGGGCCAGAGCCCGAGACGGCAGTGACCGCATCCATCTGATGCTCGCCCTCCAGCCGCACGGTCTGGCCCACGGCGGCAAGGAACGCCTCGACCAGCGCCATGTCGGCCTCGGTCGCGGTCACGTTTCCGATCAGGGCGGTGATCCCGCGCCCAACGGCGGCCGGCGTGTTGGGCATGGCGCGGATGATCGGCGTTGAACTACCGAACACCTGTTCATAAAATGAAATCGGAATTCCTGCCGCGATTGAAACGACCAGCGTCCCGCCCCCCCCCAGCGGCACAAGCGAAGGCAGCGCCCCGGCCATCATCTGCGGCTTTACGGCCACCAGAACGATCGCGGGGCTGTCGGGCAGCCCCTTGTTCAGGTGCAGGCCCTTGGCGGCAAGACCGCGCAGCCAGTCTGATGGATGCGGCTCGGTCACCCAAACCGCCGACAAGGCAAGGCCCTGCTTCAGCCAGCCCTGCAGCAGGGCCGACCCCATCTTGCCGCAGCCCAGAATGACCAGCCCGCGTCGGTTCACATCTGCAAAGATCATCGCAATTTCCCAGATCATACCGGGTGCAGGTTAGGCCCGCCCGTACGCCTCGGCAATGGCGACCTTCATTGCGTCGGCGGGCGTGTGTTCAGCCCAGGCGACCAGCTGGAACGCCGGGTAGAACCGCTCGGCCGCCATCACCGCCGATGCAATCAGCTTGTCGATCTGTTCCGGCCCGGCAACCTGCCCGCCCGACAGCAGCAGCCCATAGCGCCAAACCATCAGCTTTTGCTCGGCCCAATAGGTGAAGGCCCCGGTCCAGACCATGTCATTGGTGCGGTTGAGTACGTCATAAAGCTCGCCCATGCGATGCTCGGGCGGTTCCATCTCGAACGTGCAGATCAGGCGCAGGGTTTCATCCTGTGGCGACCAGGCGAGGGTAAGCGAATAGGTCCGCCACTGGCCTTCCACCGCCATCGCGATCTGATCTTCGGTGACGCGGTCGAACTCCCACGCGCGGTGTTCGGCCAGCGTCTCGACGATGTCGATCGGATGCAGGTCGTCGGTCGTCATAAAATCTTCGGAAAGCGACATGGCCCGGCCTCTTTATGAAGCTGCCTGCGGGCCGTGACCCACAAGAAGCTGGGTGTCTGGCAAGGAACAGCGTTTATTATGCCTGAACCTTACTAGATATGGTGTGGGCAAAGCGGAAGGGTGTAAAGCGATTTCTTCGTGAAATCGCTGTGGACAAGTTGGCAGGGGGTAGACCTAACCAGTAACGTCGGAGTTTCAGGGCGACGGACCATCAAAGCTGCAAGGACTAGGGTCTGTTGGCGTTTGAGGATTCCCAAATCAGTCGCTGAGTGATTCAAGGTTGCCAAATGGGAGGCAACCTTGATCCGCACGACACTGACTGACGCCCAATGGGAAATCATCGCTCCGCACTGTCTTGGTAGGGA
>JANNWS010000154.1:0-28758 GCA_031408575.1 Rhodobacterales bacterium | reverse complement strand
GCATTCATCGCCCCCGCGCTGGTGCCGCTGATCCCGCGGATTGCAAGGCGGTCATCCTCCAGCAGGCGGTCGAGCACGCCCCAGGTCAGCGCGCCATGCGACCCGCCGCCCTGAAGCGCAAGGTTGATCGGCTTGGGGGCGGATGTATTTGGTTTGGGCATCGGCATCTCCGGCGCTGGACAGGGGGCGAGCGTTTTAGTGGCTTTGGGAGCAAACGTAGTCTGCCCCGACCCCGGCGGCAACCTGCGACTGTTTGCGACAGGCTCGGGGTTCACGACAGGTTCACTGGAACAAAGGCATCGGTATATGCGTTATGGTGACAAGTCTCACCGGTGGGACAGGTTCATGGAAAGTCGCGACACCTTGATGACACGCTCCATTCTCAAAGCAACGACGGCGCTTTCCGTCTCATTGTCGCTTTTGCAGCCCGGCGCACTTGCCGCGCAGGGCTTTGTCGGAACGTTGCGGCCCACCGCCTGCGTGGATGCAACGGGGGTCTGCACGGACCTTTTGTGGCGGGTTCAGACCTGCGCCGAAGACCGCACATTGCCCGAATGCCCTGTCGAGGTTCCGGCACCTGCGGTTGTTCCCGAGATTGTGCCGGAAGTGACGCCCGAAGTGGTGCCTGAAGTAATACCAGAGGAAACCCCGGAAGCTGATCCTGAAGCCGTGCCGGAAGCGGTCCCCGAAGGAACGCCGGAAGCAATACCCGAGATCGCGCCTGAACCTGCCCCCGAAGCGGTCGCTCCGGCAGCGGTTGTGCCCGAAGCCGCCCCCGAAGCTGCCGCCCCCGAAGCTGCCGCTCCGGAAGCGGTCGCGCCTGAACCCGCCCCCGAAGCTGTCGCTCCGGAAGTGGTTGTGCCCGAAGCCGCCCCCGAAGCTGCCGCCGCTGAGGCCGAGGCCGCTCCTGCACCACCCGTTGAAGAAGCGCCCGCTGCACCGGCCCCTGATGCCGCCCAAGCAGCGCCAGAAACCGAATCGGCACCGGTGGTAGAGCCAGAAGCAACCGTCCCGGACGCCCCCGCAGCAGAGGCGGTCGAAGCGCCCGCCGGCGAGGGTGCTGGCACCGCTGCGCCGGCCGATCCTGCCGTGGCTCCCGAAGCGCCCGCTACCGTCGAGCCGACGCCGGCACCCGTGGCTGACCCCCAACCCGCGCCGACGCCCGAACAGGAAGCGGTGCTTGAGACGATGATGGCCGATCCCGATGTTGCCGCCGCTGTGGATACGCTGTCGCAGGCCACGACGCCGGCCCCAGCCGCAGCCACGGCCAGCGAGACGGCGCCCGCAGCTGCAGGCAATGCCGCCACCGCGCTCGACGCAATCTTGTCCGGCGGAGCGGTCCCTGCGGCAGCGGATACCACCACGCAAACATTGGGGGCGGATCAGGCGCGCAACAGCACGCAGGATTTTGCAACGACACTGAACACTGCCGCACCAACCGAAGCACCCAAGAAAGACAAGCTGTCGGATCTGGAAAAGGCCGGCCTGCTGGCGCTTGGCGCGGTTGCTGTCGGGATGCTGATCAACAACAATCGGGTGGTCGCGAATTCCGGCGACCGTGTGGTGGTCGATCGTGGCGACGGCGACCTTGCGATCTGGAAGGATGACAACGCAAATCTGCGCGCGCCCGGCGTGGTCGAAACGACCCAGCGCTATAATGATGGATCGACCCTGACCACGCTCGAGCGCCCGGATGGCACCCAAATCGTGACCGTTCGCGATGCCACGGGGCGTGTTCTGCGCCGTGACCGGGTGAACCGCGATGGTCGTCGCGTGCAGATCATCGACGACACGCAATACTACCGTCCGGTGGTGGTTTCGGACCTGCCGCGCCCCCGCGTGCGCGAGTTGCGTTTTGTCGATGACAGCGATCCGGTACTTGTCCGCGCGCTGCTGGACGATGCCGAAGACGCCGATCTTGGCCGCAACTTCAGTCTCGCGCAGGTGCGCGATATCCGCGAGCTGCGCGATCTGGCGCCTGAACTGACCGCGAGGCCGATCACATTCGCCACCGGGTCCAGTGCGATCCGGCCGGAAGAAGCGGCAAAACTGTCGCGGATCGCGGCATTGATGAACGACCTGATCGATGACAATCCGCGCGAGCTGTTCCTGATCGAGGGCCATACCGATGCGGTGGGCGGTGCTGCGTCCAATCTTGCGCTGTCCGACCGTCGGGCCGAGTCGGTGGCGCTGGCGCTGACCGAGATTTTTGGCGTGCCGGCTGAAAACATGGTCGTGCAGGGCTATGGCGAGCGCTATCTGAAGGTGGCGACCACTGTGGATGAGCCAGCCAATCGCCGCGTGGCGCTGCGGCGGGTGACCTGGCTGGTTAATGAAAGCTGAACCCGGTCAGGCGCAAATCAGCGGCTGGCCAAAACAAAAGCGGAATCGAACGCCCGGCTGATGGCCGGGCGGGGAATGTCCGCGCGGCTTGCCTGACGTGATCCCGCCTCGATTTGACTACTTCCGCTCGGCCGCTATCTTTGCCTTCAGCGCGGTCAGACCGTCGGTGGTCCAGCCGGGGGCGTCTGTAAGTGAGGCCCAACTGTCAAGGTAGTGATCGAACTTGTAGACATGCCCATGCCCAAGCGGCGTCTGAGTGGCAAGCATGATGTCGATGCCCAGTTGAAGGAAGGTCACCACCGGCACCCAGACGAATTCGGGGCTGACATCGGGGCCGACAGGTGCATCCATCCACTCTGGCTTGCGCCATAGCGCCGCCGGATCAAAGAACGTAACCGCATCGCTGGCATACTGCAGGTAGATGATCCGGTACGGCCCCCAGGGCGCGGGCGCATCATCCAGCTTGTTGTCCTGCGAGGTGAACCGGATCACCGACCCGTCGCGGAATTCGGGCAACCACGCGGGCGTTCCGGGGTTGCGGGTGCGCGTGACGTTGGTCCAGGTGCGGCTTGGGAACGGCGGCCCGGCCCAAAGCGCGCCCTGATACGGATCGCCAATCACCTGATGCAGATCGTGGCTGAGGTCCGAGTTGAACGACCCAAGGCTCAGGCCATGCAGGTAAAGCCGCGGGCGCGTGTCGCGCGGCAAGCCATGCCAGTGATTGTAGACGGCGGCGAACACGGCGCGGGCAGTTTCGATGCCGTATTCCGGGTCAACCATCAGGGCCAGCCAACTGGCAAGGTAGGAATACTGCACCGATACGCTGGCCACATCGCCGCGCAGAACATATTCCAGCGCAGTCTGGCTTTCCGGATCGACCCAGCCGGTGCCGGTGGGGGTGACGATGACAAGGTTCGCACGCTCGAATGCGCCGATCCGGATCAGTTCGTTCAGCGCAAGCTGCGCGCGTTCTTCCACCTCTGACGCGGAGTTGAGGCCGACATAGACGCGCAGCGGTTCCAGCGCCGCACCGCCCGTCATCGCCTCGATCTTGGCGCGGTCGGGACCGGCGGCGATGACCTCGCGGCCCGCGCGGCCAAGGCCGTCCCAAGACAAGAGCGATCCCGGCGCGCCGGTTTTCAACGGATCGGTCGGCTGTGGCACACCATCCTCGATCAGCGCATCAAAGGCGGCATAGGACGCATCGAGCGCCTTCAGCGCAGGTCGGGCGATCACGCCGTTCCCGATCGTCCAGAACAGCATCGCCGTCAGGATCAGCGCCCCGATGGCCGCAAGCGGCCCCGGCACGCGGCGTGCGAGGCGTGCAGACAGGCGGCGCAGGATGGCCCGAAACAGCCGCCCGATCAGCAGGAACACGACAAAGACCACCAGCGCAGTCGCCGCAATAGTAATCGGCCTTGACCCTTCGACCGGCGGCAGATCCATCAGGCCGCGCAACGTGTTCTGCCAGCCCGACGCCATCCACAACGCACCGGCCGCCGCCATGGCACAAACGCCGATGGCCGCCAACTGGCCCGTCCGCAACAGCCGTCCGTTCGGCACCGGAAGCTTCAACGACAGCCAGAGCGCACGCAGCGCCACCCCCAGACCATAGCCCGCCGCAAGGCAGACCCCGCTGAGCACGCCCTGCACCACAAGGTGGCGCGGCACCAGGCTGGGCGTCAGCGAGGCGGCGAAAAAGAGCGTTCCAAGGATCAGGCCAAGCGCGGTGAAAGAGCGCAGGAAACCGGGTGGCACAGGAGCGGTCATGAAGTCAGAAATCCTTGGGTTTTTCGAACCCTACAGCCTGTCCTTCAAAAATGGAGTCCCGTTTTTGCGAAAGATAGGCAAAAATCAAAAGTCTGGAGCCGGTCTGGCGCTTCTATCAGCGTCTGACCGGCCCCAAGCGCAGCGGGCCAGCCTGTCCACTATACCCGTGGGAAGGCTGGCCCGTCTGTTCAGATCGCATAGCGCAGGATTGCGGCAAGCGAGGCACCATTCGGAATGTCGACCTTGCGGGCCGACAGCACACGCGCGCCAGACTTGAGCGCACGGCTGGCGATTTCATCGACCACGCCGTAATTGTCCGCACCGGCCTGATCGGCAAATGTGACCGCCCCGTCTTCGTCCGATACGGTGCCGACAATGACCTGATCCATATCGACCAGCAGCGTGTCGATGGCACCGAAGGTCGCGGCACGCGCGGCCTGTGCGATGTCGGTGGTGGCACGGCCCTGCATTTCGCGCGTGATGAACAACTCGGCCACCGACGCGATTTCGGCGGCATAGATGCGGTCCAGCACGCCGCGCGCTTCGGCGGCCAGCACATGGTCTGCGGTGTGGTCGGCAGAGCCACCCATCGCTTCGGTCGCGGTGTGGGGATAGCTGCTGACTGACCGGAAGATCGAGCTCATGGGTTCAGACGCGGCCACGATGAGCGGGCGCTCATGGCCGGTCAGAACCGGGCGCAGCGCATCGTCAATGGCGCGGGCATAGCGGGTCAGCAGGGCGTTCTCGCTAGTGGCCTCGCCGCTGCCCATCTGGGCATTGCGCGCGGTGTGGCTGCGCCGCCCGATGGCATCTGCCATGTCGCGGGGCAGGTCCGGCACCGACATGTGCTGCGGCGGCAGATCGGCCGACACTTCGATCAGGCGGACCGCACCCATGCCGACAGCAAGCACATAGGCGTTGTGCGGGAAGGTCACGGCGCGCAGTAGCGGCTTGATGTGAAAACGGTCGGACACTTCGACCATGCTGTCCATTTTGCTGGGCAGGCGGTAGGTGCGGATGCTGTCGGGGGTGGCAAAGATCGCCAGCGAATTGGCCTGATGCGCCCAGAATTCGTCATCCTCGCCAATTTCGGCCACAGCCGCCTCGATCGGCCAGATGCTGCGCTTGGGGGTATCGACCGTCTCAAGCTGACGCACCGCTTCTTTCAGCAGGTTCTTCAGCTGGGTCCGGTCGGCCTGTGCCGCTTCGGTCAGCGGCGTGGTCGAGACATAGATCGTCACGCAGGGACCACCGCGGACTTCGGCAAGCTTCAGAATCTCGGATCGGGTCGGCAGGTCGATATGCAGCAAGGTAAACTCCCCCAAGGAATACAGGCACCCGGTTCTGGTCCGGGCGCGAAATGCAAGGTCGGACGCTGCAGTCGCGTGTTGCAGGTTGACTGCAGCGCGTTTAACGCCCCGAGAGCCAGTTGCCAAGGGCCGCAAGACGGGATGGCGGACCGCCAAGGCGGGCCTCGCGGCGGTCGGCTGCATTGAGCAGGGCATACATGCCTTGCACCCCTAGCCAGCGCAGCGGCTCGGGTTCCCACTTTCGCACCTTGCGGCCAACCCAGGGCAGGCGGGCAAGGTCGGTGTCACGCCCAAGCGCCAGATCGGCCAGCGTGCGACCAGCAAGGTTCGAAGTCGAAACGCCTACCCCGACATACCCCCCGGCCCAGCCGAGGCCGGTGCTGCGATCAAGCCCCACCGTCGCACACCAGTCGCGCGGCACGCCCAGCACGCCGCACCACGCATGGTCGATCTTCAGCGGCTTCGTGTCGGGGAAGTGGCGGTGCAGGATGGCGGTCAGCCGCCGCACGGTTTCGCTGTCGGGCGCACCGTTTGTGTCAATGCCCGATCCCATCCGATACGGCACTCCCCGCCCGCCGACCGTGATGCGACCGTCGCGGGTGCGCTGACAATAGCAATAGGCATTGGCGAAATCGCCTAGAATCTCATGCCCGTTCCAACCGATCCTCGCCCACATCTCGGGTGGCAGGGGTTCGGTCACGATCTGCGCCGAATTCAGCGGCAGCCAGTCGCGCCCCAACCCATGCAGGGTGGCAGTGAACCCTTCGGTCGCGCGCAGGATGATCGGTGCGCGCACGGTGCCATGCGTGGTCGTGACATGGCCGTGGGCAATGCCGGTCACGGTCGTGCCTTCGGCGATGGTGACGCCAAGGCGTTCCACCGCCTCTGCCAGCCCGCGCACCAGCTTGGCTGGCTGGATGCGCGCCACGCCTGACACCACCATGCCGCCCAGAGTGCCAGGGATGTTGACCCGCGCCCGCGCGGCCTCGGCACCGATCGTGTAGACGCGTGCGCAGCCCTCGCCCCAGTGCTGGCGATGGGCGACCTCTTTTGTGACGCGCGCCCATTGCGCGGGGTTGACCGCCACCATCAACTCGTCCGTGCGGCGGATATCGGCGTCTATGCCCTCGGCGGTCGCGACGCGGATCACCTCGTCAACGGTGCCGTTCATCGCCTGCACCATCGACCGCACCCCGTCAGGCGTGCCGGTGCTGAGGTATTTCTCGTGGCTCCACGCAAAGCCACCGGTCAGCCATCCGCCGTTGCGCCCCGATGCGCCGAACCCGGCGAACTCCTTTTCAACAATCACGATCCGCAGCGATGGGTCGGCCTGACGAAGATAGTAGGCCGTCCAGAGGCCGGTATAGCCCGCGCCGATGATGCAGACATCGGCCTGCGTATCGCCGTCCAGCGGCGGCCTCCGGGCGGGCAGGCCGCCAAGATCGGCATACCAGAAGGAGACATCACCCATACGGGCGGGCTGCATGGTCAACCCCGCCCAACTGCGGTGCCCGCCTGCGCGACACCGTTCAGGTGCCATTCGGGGGCTGCATCGGTTCGGGGTCTGGCCTGCATCGGGCGCACCTTTGTTCATCTCCGCCTGCATGGCGCGGGCCAGATCGAAATGCAACCGGCTTGCGGATCCGGTCGGGCGCGGGAGCGCGGGCTGGATAGGCGTGCGGGCTGCGATGGGCTATGCCTTGCCTCATCGCGGCGCCCGCTTAGTTTTGGCGACACGACAATAGGGTGGCGGTGATGGGCAAGCAGATCGACAAAACGGAAGGTGCGGCACGGGTAGCCCTGATCGTGGCACATGGGCAGCCGTCTGATCCGGGACCGGCCGAGGCGGAAATTGCGGAGCTGGCAGCGCGGGTGGCACAGCATCTGCCGGGATGGTCGGTGCGGTCGGCCACCCTTGCGTCCGAAGATGCGCTGGCGGTGGCACTGGCGGGTGCTGCGTCGGTGTTGGTCTATCCGCTTTTCATGGCGGATGGCTGGTTCACACAGACCCATCTGCCGGCGCGCCTTGCTGCCGCCGGGGCGGGGCAGGTGACGCAACTGGCGCCTTTCGGCCTTGATCCGGCGGTGCAGGCCCTGACCGTTACTATTGTGCGGGAAGCGGCGGCGGCGGCAGGGCGCGCACCGCACGACACCGACCTGCTGCTGGCCGCGCACGGATCGTTCCGCAGCGATGCGCCTGCGGCGGTGGCGCGCGGCATGGCGGCCCGTCTGGCATCAGAGACGGGGTTTCGCCGGGTTGAAACCGGGTTCATCGACCAGACCCCGCAAATCGCGGCAGTAGCCCGGACGATGAGCGCGGGCGCACTGTGCCTGCCGTTCTTTGCGGCAAAAGGCGGTCATGTGATTGATGACCTTCCGGCGGCGCTGGCCGAAGCGGCGTTCGAGGGGCAGTTGCTTGAACCGGTTGGCCTTGACGCGCGGGTTCCCCTGCTGATCGCGGACGCGCTGCGTCTGGCTGCGTGTCAGCTTGCCAGGTCCAGCAGCGCCGGATGACGGTCCCCAAGGGCCGCCTTCGTGGCGGGCCAGATGTCAGCCAGCGATGACTGCAGAGGGATGGTCACCGTTTCGGGGCCCGTCGCCGCCATCGCCGCAAGGGTTGCCGCGAGGCGTTTTGCGCCGAATGTGGCCGCGGACCCGGCAAGTTGATGGCACAGGCTTTCGGCGCTTGGGTCGGGCGGGCAGCCAAGCAGACGCTGTACGATATCGTCGCCCTCGGCAATAAAGCGCCGCAACAGGTTTTCGGCGGTCTTCTCGTCCAGGCGTGCCATCAGATCGCACATCTGCCGTGCGTCAATCAGCGGCTCTGACCCGGTGTCGCGGCTTGAAGCAAGCGCCTGCACCGGACGCCCCGCCAAGATCCGGGCCAAAGTGCCCCGCGTGATCGGCTTGATCAGGCAGTCGTCGATTCCGGCGGCATGAAACCGGTCCAGTTCTTCGGGCAGGGCATGTGCGGTGACTGCGACGATCCGGGCTCCATGCGACAGACCGCAGCCGGCACGGATACGCCGCGCGGCTTCGACGCCGTCAAGGCGGGGCATCGAAATATCCATCAGGATCACATCATGCGCCATCGTCTGAGCCAGTGCCACGCCCTCGATTCCATCGACCGCCTCGGTCACACGGTGGCTGACCTCTTCAAGCAGCGCGCGCAGCACAAAACGGTTGATCGCGTTGTCTTCGATGACAAGCACCGAAAGTGGTGTGCCGGTGATATCGGCAGCGGCCACATCGTCGGGAACTGCAATGGGCAGTGCCACTGCGTCCTGCGCGAACGGCAGGCGCACCCAGAACACGCTGCCCTGACCGGGTTCGCTTTCCATCCCGATCTCGCCCCCCAGCGCATGAACCAGCCGTCGCGTGATCCCAAGGCCAAGGCCGGTACCACCCGCCTCGCGCCCGTAGGTGCTGTCCAGCGTCACGAAATCGTCGAACACGCGGACCTGATCCGCTTCTGCGATCCCGATCCCCGAGTCGATCACCCGGATCTCGACCTTGCGCACCTCGCCGGGCGCCGGTTCAGCTTCGATTTCGATGGTTATTGTGCCGTTGCGGGTAAACTTCACTGCGTTTCCGACAAGGTTCAGCAGGATCTGGCGAAGGCGGGCGGGGTCGCCCGCAAGCCGGCCCGCCGGTTCCGTGACCGCAACGATTTCGATGCGGTTTCCGGCCGCTGCAGCAAGGCCGGACTGGTTTGCCACCACGTCGCTGACCAGCGCCTCAAGCACGAACGGGGCGCTGCCGGGCCGGATCGCCCCCGCTTCGGCGCTGGAAATATCGAGCACTGAATTGACGTGGTGCAGCAGGATCTGCCCCGACATCTCGATCACTTCAAGAATTTCACGCTGGTTGGGTTGCAACGGGGTTGCGCCCAGGATTTCGCTGGATCCCAGCAATCCGTTCAACGGTGTGCGCATCTCATGGCTCATCACCGCAAGGAAATCGGCCTTGGCCTTTTGCCCCTTCAACGCCTGATCGCGGGCCTCGGTCAGATCGCGTTCGGCCTGAAGGCGTTCCGAGATATCGCGCAGGAAGGCCACGAAGATCTGACCTTCTGTATTCCCTGCCAGGGCAACGGACAGCTCGACAGGAAAGCTGCTGCGGTCCTTACCGACCGCCTCCAGTTCGATCCGCTGCTTGCCCGAAAGACGGGCCTCGGCGCTGATAAGCTGCGTCTCGATGGCGGCGAAAGTGTCTTCGATGGCATCGGGCGGGAAGATCAGGCTGGTCACCTGCTTGCCGAACGCTTCGACGCGGGTGTAGCCGAAGATGGTCTCGGCGGCGGGGTTGAACTCCAGCACGCAACCGCGCCGGTCGGCCACGACAATGGCATCAAGCGACGTATTCACGATCGCCTCAAGCCGTGCGGTGGTCTGCCGGTTTTCCAGCGACTGCAACTGGCTGCGCTGATAGAGCCGCAAGAGCACGGTCACCAGCACCGACAGCGCGATGATCAAGACCGCCGTGACGCCTGCCAGTCGCTGCAGCGTCCGGGCCATTTCAGTGCGTTGCAAGTCCGATTCCGTCGAGAAATACTCGATGCCTGTCAGGGACATGGCCCGCACCGCGTCCCGCACCGCGACAGTTTCGCCGTGCAATGTCGGCAGCCCGGCCCGCAAGCCGGCATCCGGTCCGTCCATCAGCGGCAGGGTCCGGTCAAGAAACTGTCCGATCTGGTTCAGCGGTTCACCAAATTCAAGCTGCCCGCGAAGCCCGGCATAAAGCGTGCTGGTCTCGAAAATCATCATGCGCGAAAAGAAGATGTCGAACCGCTTGCGTACTGTGGCAAGATCGGCGTCCGGCGTGCCCAGGCTTTCACGCATCAGCTGGGTTTCAACCTCAAGCTGCGCCAAAGCCCATTGAACGCTGTCGGAACTGGCTTTGGCCAAGGCGTCAAGGCGGCGCTGAACATCAAGCACGAGGCCCACGATCACGCCAATGCAAAGCGCAATTACAAAAACCAGTCCTACGGCGTTCAGCCTGCGGACCAGTCTGCGACGGGGTTCACCGGCAACCGCCACTTCAAGGCCCTCGTTTTGCGCATGGCTTGAATGCGCCCTGCGCCCTTGGCAGGTTAGCGCAACCCGGACCCGGTTGCCAGCCCGCCGTCTTTGAACGAAGACAGGCGTGTAAAGCCTGCCGCGACCTGCTAGACTGTTGCAGGATCAGTTCCCTGTTCAGGGCTGCGCCGTTTTCAGTAACCCTGGCTTCAAGGTAGCCTGGCATCCCCATGAAAATCCTTCTTGCCGATGACCACGATCTCGTGCGCGAGACCATCGCAGCCTTTCTGAAAGCAGAAGGTTTCGAGACGGTTGTGGTTGCTGCAAACCTGCCCGACGCGTTGCGCCAGATTTCTGGTTCAGGGCCGTATGACCTTGTCCTGCTTGACTATCTTATGCCGGGGATGAACGGGCTGGATGGGTTGGGCGCGGCCATCAGGGCAAATGGCGGGCGGCCGGTGGCAGTGCTGTCGGGCTCCGTGTCGCGTGAAGTGGCCGAGGCCGCGATCAAGGCGGGCGCGATCGGCTTCATGCCCAAGACGCTGGGCGCGCGGGCGATGGTGTCGGCGGTGCGGCTCATGGCACAGGGTGAGACGTTCCTGCCGTTTGGTGCGATGCCACCGGAACCGACACCGGGCGAGGGGCCGTTCAACCTGACTCGGCGCGAGGCAGAGGTATTGCGCGGGATTTGTGCGGCCCAGTCGAACAAGGAAATCGCGCGCGACCATGACTTGCAGGAAGTCACGGTCAAGCTGCATGTTAAGACGCTAAGCCGCAAGCTGGGCGCCAAAAACCGCACCCATGCCGCGATGATCGCGCGGGACAACAAGCTGGTGTAACGGGTGGTTCGGGAGCTTTGGAAATCGTCTGGTTTCCAATTGGTTTCCCGATGCAGAAAGCATCGGGACGGTCCCGTTGTTCGCGGGCCGGTCGCGTGCAACGCCCCGGACCGGGTCCGGGGCAGCGGGGCGCGTCAGACCGTGTGCAGATAGAGGTCGAAATCAACCTCGGACACAGTGCGGGCGACGCGGGCGTATTCCGCCGCCTTGATGGCAGTGAAGGTGCGGTGCATGTCCGCGCCCAAGGCGTCCTTGAGGAAAGCCGATCCTTGCGCCGCCACGATCGCAGAGCGCCAGTCAACGGGAATGGCGGGCGCGTCCTGCGCGTCGGTATACCCGTTGCCGGTCGTCTCGGGGCCGGGGTCGATCCGGTGTGCCATGCCATGCCGGATGCCCGCGAGCACGGTTGCGGCGACAAGGTAGGGGTTTGCATCGACTCCCGCCGGGCGATGTTCGATCCTGCGGGCCTTGATCTCGCCCGCCGGAATCCGCAGGGCGACGGAGCGGTTGTTCACACCCCATGTGGGCGAGACCGGCGCATAGCTTTGGCTGGCGAAGCGCCGCCATGAATTGGCGTGCGGCGCAAAGACCAGCATCGATTCCCCCATCGTGGCGCGCAACCCGCCAAGGGCGTGCAGGATGGTGTCGTTCCAGTGGCCTTCCTCGGCCTCGACAAACACGTTGCCGCCATCGGCGGTCATCATCGAGACGTGGAAGTGCATGCCAGAGCCTGCGTAGGATTCCACCGGCTTGGCCATGAAGCAGGCGGTCACGCCATGCGCGCGGGCTTGCATCCGCACGATACGCTTCAGACGCATCAGATCGTCGGCAGCCTGCATCACGTCGGTGCGGTAGTGCAGCGTCAGTTCATACTGACCCGGCGCATATTCCGAAATCATCGTCTCGGCCCTGATCCCGGCCTTTTCCGCGCCGGCGTAGATGTCCGAGAAGAGCGGAAGCATGCCGTGCAGGTGATCGACGGAATACACCTCGGTCTTGTGCGAGGCGCGACCATCGAGCACGTCGCGGGCGGGCTGGACGCGGCCATCGGGGCCGCGGTTATTGGCGAGCAGGAAGAACTCCAGCTCGAACGCGCCGGAGGGGTAGAGGCCCTCAGACGCCAGCGCATCGACCTGGCGTTGCAGGGCGTGGCGGGGATCGGAGGTCATCTTGTGGCCGTCGAGGTCGTACATCGACATGAACACCTCGCCGCGCGGCGGGGTGGTGGCATGCAGCGGCACCAGCGTGCCGGGAATCGGCCAGGCACGCAGATCACCGTCGCCCTGATCCCAGATCAGGCCGGTTTCATGCACATCCTCGCCGCAGATATCGAGGCCGAGGATCGATATCGGCAGATGGCGGCCGTTCTTGTAAAACGACAAAAGTTCATGCCGTCGGATAATCTTTCCCCGGCCAATGCCGTTGGCATCGTGCAGGACGATATCGAATGCCTCAATCTGCGGATGGGTGGCGAGGAAGGCTTCGGCCTCGGCCACAGTGGAGCCGGAGGGGGAGGGCATGTCGGGCATGTGCATCTCAGTCAAAGAGTTCGGTTAGGATTTCGTCGAAGGCGGCGATCAGGCGCAGGATCTGGCGTTTCTTGGTGGCGGGGCTGACCAGCATCATGTTGTGGAACGGTGCGATCAGGCAGCCCCGGTTCAGGAGCGCGGTATGGATCGCGGCCTCGACTTGCGGCTGGTGGGCATGGGCGGCATCAGCGCCGTTTTTCAGCGGGCCGGGGGCGCAGATTAATTCGACGCGCGCACCGACGCGGACAACGTGCCACGGGGCTTTGTGTTTCGCGATGGATCTGGACAGGCCGTCAGCAAGGCGCGCGGCACCCCGTTCCATATGGGCGTAGTTCTCCGCCGTCATCACCTCGGCCAGGGTGGCGCGCAGGCAGGCGAATTGCATCGGGTTGGCGGACAGCGTGGTTCCCATGCCGGAATGGCCCGGTGCGCGGCCGGCATTCACGGTGAGATAGCGCTGGGCAAGCGCGTCGGTCATGCCCCAGACGGCAGTGGGCATCCCGCCCGCCACGCATTTGCCGACGACGAACATGTCGGGTTGCAGGCCGTGGACCGCCGTGTAGCCGCCAAGGCCGGTGGAGATAGTATGCGTCTCATCCATGATCAGGATCGTGCCGTGATCGGTGGCAAGTTGGCGCAAAGCGGCGTGAAAGCCGGGATCGGCCAGGACCATGCAGGAATTGGTCATGACGGGTTCGGTCAGGATTGCAGCAACCTTGCCGGTTTTCAGCGCGGCCCTGACACCTGCAAGATCGTTGAATTCGACGGCGATGGCGGTAAGGCCAAGGTTGGCGACCTGCCCCAGCAGGCCGGGGCGGTTGACGGTTTTGCCATTGTCCAGCGTGACGAATGTCTCATCGACGGTGCCGTGGTAACAACCAGTGAACACCAGCACCTTGGGCCGCCCGGTGACGGCGCGGGCCACCCGCAGCGCGAAGCGGTTCGCATCGGTGGCGGTGGTGGCGATCTGCCATCGGAAATCGCCGAAGCGTTCGGTCAGGAGTTTACCGGCCTCCAGCGCATCGGTCGTGGGCAGCATGTAGGTCAGGCCGCGCGTCGCCTGCTTTCGGATCGCCTTGGCGACGGGGGCGGGGGAATGGCCGAACATCGAGCCGGTATCGCCGAGGCAGAAATCGTCGATGCCGTAGCCGTCGATGTCGGTCAGGCGCGCGCCTTTTGCGTTGGCCACCAGCATTGGATGCGGCATCGGCCAGTCCTTCATCCAATGCAGCGGCACATTGTCGAGGTAATGCGCGGACCCCTCAGCCAAGGCGGCGCGGGTCTTTGGGCGGCTGCGGCCAAAGCGTGCGGCCTCACGCGCGGCCAGTGCGGCAAGGCGGTCAGGCCGGATACCGGCGAGCAGGGGGGCTGTTTGAAGCATGCGCGGGGGTCTTTCGCAGGAACATCCGGCTTATGGCGGATAATTTGATCAAATGCAAATGGCGGACAGGGGCGGGCGTCAAAAGCCTTGGAAGGCTTTTGGCAAATTCCTTCGAAGGAATTTGGCGTGGTGCGACAAGGGGGCTGCGTCAGAGAGCGCGGATTTCGATCAGGCGCGGAGAGTGGGCGCAAGTGGCAAGTGCGTGGCGCAGCGCACCTGTGTCAGGAGGGATGGACCGGAACGGCAGATCGCAAGCGCTGGCGAAGGGCTCCATGTTCAGGGCCGAGGGGCTGCATCCGATCACCTCGATGCCGGCGTCGCGCATGTTCTGCGCGATCTCGCCGTAGCCTGCGTTGTTCCAGACGAGGAAGGTGATCGGCAGATTTTCGTCCACGGCGGTACGTAACTCTCCGGGGCTGAACTGAAGGCCGCCGTCGCCTATCAGGCAGATCACCGGCGTGCCGGGTGCAGCGAGTGCCGCACCGACCGCCGCACCGGGGGCATAGCCGAGCGCGCCGTAGCCCACGGCCGAGTTGAACCAGCCGCCGGGGCGGTCATGGTCGTAGCAAAGGTTGCCCGCATAGACCGGCTGTGTGCTGTCACCGACGATGATTGCCTGCGGGACGCTGCTGCGGAGGGTTTCGAGGAGCGCCAGTTGCAGCGTCATCGAGGCGTTCAGTTCGGCGCGGGCGGCGTGCCGGGTTGCGTCAGCGCGGTCTGCACCGTCTGAAACCCGCTGCGGAACAAGCGGCAGCAGCGCGGTCAGCGTAGCATCGGCATCTGCAGTCAGGGTCAGGGCGGCGGCGTGGCGGCCAAGTTGATCGGCACAAATGTCGATACGGATCATGCCGGAGAGGTCGGGGGTGCCGCCAATCCCATACATGTCATAGTCGGTCGGCCCCAGTTCGGTGCCGATGGCGAGGATCTGGTCGGATGATGCAATCAGTGCGCGCACCGCGGCGAGGCTGGGCGAAGCGGGGACTGTCAGGGCGTGGGCGTGCATCAGGCCGCGCGCGTTCACGGTCTGGATCACGGGGGCGTCGAGACGCTCTGCAATGGCGCGCAGGGCGGTCTCGGCACGCCGCGCGCCGCCGCCCGCAAGGATCACGGGGTGGTGCGCGCGCGACAGCCGGAAAGCGGCATCTGCAAGCGCGGCGGGATCGGGGTAAGCGGGGTTCTGGTGGCAGGTTGCGGTGATCGGGCCGGGGCAGGGCAGCGGCATGACATCGGTCGGCACCTCAAGATGGACCGGGCCGGGGCGGCCGCTTGACAGGGTGGCGAAGGCGCGGTTCAGGGCGGCGTCAAGCTGGTCGGGATGCTCGACCCGTTCAGTCGGGCAGAGGGCGGCCACCATCGCGGCCTGGTCGCGCAATTCGTGCAGAAATCCGAGGCCCCGGCCAAGGCTGGAACGGTGGTTCACGCCCGAGATGACGAGGATCGGGATCGAATCCGCCTTGGCCTGCGCCATTGCGGTCAGCGCATTGGTCAGGCCGGGGCCGGTGATGACAAAGGCCACCCCCGGCTTGCCCGAGACGCGGGCATAGCCGTCGGCCATGAAGGCGGCACCTTGTTCATGGCGGGCGGTGACGTGGCGGATGCCGCTGCCGGCAAGGCCGCGGTAAAGCTCGATCGTGTGGAAGCCGGGGATGCCGAACACCACCTCGACCCCGCGCGCCGCGAGGCCGGTGACAAGGGCCTGCCCGACAGTCGTCATGGCGTGGCCCCGCTCAGGCTGGCGACATAAGCCGCGATGCGCCCGATGGCCGCTTGCGTCGCGGCATCGGGTCGGGTCAGGGCGACGCGGACCCAGCCGTTCAGCGAGGTGCCGAAACTTTCCCCGGGCATCACCGCGACATGGGCGCCGTCCAGCAATCCCAGCGCAAAGTCGCGGCCCGACAGGCCTGTGGCGCGCACGTCGATCAGCGCGAACATGCCCGCCTCGGGGCGGTGAACGCGCAGGCCACCCACGCCGTCAAGCCGGTCGTGAAACAGGTCTGCTCGGGCGTGAAACCGCGTGGTCATGCCACTGGCCGTATCGGACGGCGTGGTGAGGGCGGCGGCGGTCATGTCGGCGATGAACGGCTGATTGCCGAACAGCATCGTTTCGGACAACGGGAGCAGGCGGCGGCAGAATTCCGGTGGACCGACACACCAGCCGGACCGAAAGCCGGGGGCGGCATAGGATTTGGAGATCGACGAGGCGACGATCACGCGGTCGGCAAATGCAGGATCGGCCAGGGGCGAGGTAAAGGGAACATCGCCGAAAATCAGGTCTTCGTAGACCTCGTCGCACAGCAGCCAGAGATCGTGTTGGCGCGCAAGTTCGGCAAGAGCCGTCACTTCGGCGGGGCGCAGGATCGCCCCGGTCGGATTGTGCGGGGTGTTGAGAAACAAAACGCGCGTACGCGGTGTGATCCGGGCCGCGACATCCGCAGGCTGCATCCGAAAGCCATGTTCCGGGCGCAGCGGCACCGGCACAAGGGTTGCCCCGGTCGCGGCAATCAGCCCCTCATAGGTGGCATACATCGGATCGCCCGCCAGCACCTCGTCGCCCGCCTGCAAAAGGGCGGTGATGGCGGCGTAAAGCGTGGTCTGGGTGCCGGGGAAGCACATGATCTGATCGGTGCCGATGGTCCGCCCAAGCCGGGCGGTATAGCGGGCGGCCAGCGCGCGCAGCAACGCAGGCTCGCCCCGGCCGTTGGAATAGCCGGTGCGCCCGGCCTGCATGGCGCGGGTCGCCGCGTCGATCAGGGCGGGCGCGGTTGGCACATCAGGCTCGCCGATGGTCAGTTCGATCACGTCATGGCCCTGATCGGCCAGCGCACGGGCGCGGGCGTGAATATCCCATTTCGCGCCGCCCAACCCTGCGAGGCGGTCGGTTACGGCGGCGTATTTCATGGTTGGGCCTCGGGCTGGTCAGAGAGGGGGTGGTTGCCAGCCGTCGCGTCGGCGTCTGGCCTGGCAGGGTCTGGCTTGGCGGAGTCTGGCGGAGTCGGGTCGCGCGGGACGGAGGCGGCGGGAGGGGGGGCGGGCAGATGTGCCACAAGGTCGACGCCAAGGATCGCGCCCACTGATCTGACGCCGATATAGGGCAACTCATCGGGTGCGAATGCCTCGGGAAGGGCAGAGCCTTCAAGCCAGAGCCCGTCGATCACCGCGTTGCAGGCAATGGCCTGTGCGCGCAGCGTGGCGCCATCGGCAGGGCGGGGAAGCGCTGCGATCAGCGCCTGAAGACGGTCGCGGTAGCCCAGGTAGCCTGCCTCATGGGCGGCGCGCATGTGGGGGTCGGTGCGGATGCGGTAAATGAACGCCGCCCAAAGACCCAGCGCCTCGGCATCGACAACGGGCGCGCGCAGCGAGGCCGCGACGAAGGCCGCAAGCCGCGCTTCGGCCGCTTTTGGGGCGGTATCCAGAACCGACATGTTCGCGTCGGTCATCCGGTTCATCAGGGTGCTGTAAGCAGCGCGCGTCAATTCTTCCTTGCTTTGGAAATAATGTCGGATCAGCCCCGGCGTGACGCCCGCCCGGTCGGCAATCGCGCGCACGGTGGCGGCCTGCGGCCCGCCTTCCGCAACCAGTGCAAGGGCCGCAGCGATCAGCGCATCGCGCCGCGTCTCTTCGCCTTCACGCCGGAACTTTCGCCGTTCGCCCGTCATTCGCCTGCCAGTAATTATACATTTGCATAATTGCAAAAGTGTCGTCTTACTGCAATCAGAAACGAACCGGAATACTGATGCAAGCGCAGGCTGCCAGCCCTTTCACGCCCCGGCCGGAGGCAATCCGGATCGACGATCTGCGGAAATCCTTCGGGTCGATCGAGGTGCTTAAGGGGGTGTCGCTGCGCGCCTGCGAAGGCGATGTGGTGGCGATCATCGGCGGGTCTGGGTCTGGCAAATCGACGATGCTGCGCTGCATCAATTTTCTTGAGACGCCGACCTCGGGCCGCATCGTGATCGGCGGCGAGGAAATCGTATTGCGCCCCGACGGCAGCCCCGCGAACCGTCGTCAGATCGAACAGGCACGGCGCAGGCTGGGCATGGTGTTCCAGCAGTTCAATCTGTGGAGCCACAAGACGATTCTGGACAATCTGATCGAAGTTCCGGTGCATGTTTTGGGGGTGCCAAAGGCAGAAGCCGTGGCGCGGGCTGAAAAGCTGCTGGCACGGGTGGGGTTGAGTGCGAAGGCCGGCAGTTATCCGGCCTTCCTGTCAGGCGGGCAGCAGCAACGCGCGGCGATTGCGCGGGCGCTGGCGATCGAACCCCGCGCGATGCTGTTCGACGAGCCCACGTCGGCGCTTGACCCGGAACTGGTGGGCGAGGTGCTGAACGTGATCCGCGATCTGGCCGCCGAGGGGCGGACCATGATCCTTGTCACGCAGGAGATGAAATTCGCGCGCGAAGTCGCCAGCCATGTGATCTATCTGCACAACGGGGTGATCGAAGAGGAAGGTCCGCCAGAGCAGTTGTTCGGCGCGCCCAAGTCAGATCGACTGAAACAGTTTCTGAAATCCGTGAGCTGAAGCTCGCGGGGAAAAACCGGGGAGTTACCATGCGAAATACAATACTGACTGTGGCAGCGGCGCTGGCGTTTGGCACTGCGGCCTTTGCCGAGCCGATCAAGGTCGGCATCGCCGCCGAACCCTATCCGCCCTTCACCAGTCCCGATGCGTCGGGAAAATGGGTTGGGTGGGAAGTGGACATGATCGGCGCTGTCTGCGCGGCGGCGGAACTGGAATGTGTTGTGACGCCGGTGGCGTGGGACGGCATCATTCCGGCGCTGACAAGCGGCCAGATCGACGCCATCATGAACTCGATGTCGATCACGGAAGAACGCCTGCAGACCATCGATTTTTCGGACAAGTACTATAACACGCCGACAATGATCGTCGGACAGAAGGGCATGGAGATGACGCCGGATGCAGCCGGTCTGGCGGGCAAGATCTTTGGCGTCCAGGTGTCAACGGTCCATCAGGACTACGCTCAGGTCCATTTCGCCGATAGCGTGGCCGAAATCAAACTTTACCAGACCCAGGATGAAGTGACCCAGGATCTGGCGGCGGGCCGGATCGACGCGGTCCAGATTGACAGCATCTCGGCAGACGCGTTTCTGGCGACCGAGGCGGGGGCTGCCTGTTGCGAGATGAAGGGCGCGGTCGAGGATGATCCGAAAATTTTGGGGGCTGGGATCGGGATCGGCCTGCGCAAGGGCGAAGATGAGTTGAAGGCGAAGCTGAACGCTGCCATCGCCAAGATCATCGCCGACGGCACCTACGACAAGGTGTCGGCGCCGTATTTCAAGTCGTCAATCTACGGGGGCTGAGGGTTGGAGGGCCTGATTGCGGCGCTGGGCGCAGGTCCGGCGCTGGAGCTTCTGGCCCTGTCGCCCCCGGGTTGGGGCGGGAACCTGCTGCGCGGTCTGGCAAATTCGATCCAGATCGCGCTGGGGGCCTTTGGGCTTGGCCTTTTGATCGGCACTCTGGGGGCTTATGGCAAGCTTTATGGCGGGCCGGTGACGCGCGATCTGCTGGCCGTCTACACTACGGTGGTGCGGGCGGTACCCGAGCTGATCCTGATCCTGATCCTGTATTTTGCCGTGACCGATGCGGTCAATCAAACGCTGGTGTCGTTCGGGTATGACCGGGTGCAGGTGTCCGGCATTGCTGCCGGTATCGCGGTTTTGGGGATCGTGCAGGGCGCCTATGCGACCGAAGTGTTGCGCGGGGCCATTCTGGCGGTGCCTGCGGGGCAGATCGAGGCGGCGCGGGCGATGGGCATGCCGCCGGTGATGCTGGCACGGCGGATCACGCTGCCTGCGATGCTGTCCTTTGCCATTCCGGGTCTGGCGAACCTGTGGCTGATTGCCACCAAGGATACGGCGTTGCTGGCGGTGGTGGGGTTCGGCGAGTTGACGCTTGAGACCAAGCAGGCCGCGGGGGCGACCAAGGCCTATTTCACATTCTTCATGGCGGCGGGGATTTTGTATCTGGCAGTCTCGCTTGTCTCGGGGCGGATCTTCGGGCGGATCGAGGCCTGGGCGCGGCGCGGTGAGCCGAATGTCGGCGGGGGCGGGCGGTGAAAGCCTACCTCGTGCCGCACCGGGTGGTGATGATCGCGCTGGCGGTCGGGCTGGTCATCTGGTGCGCGGTGTCGATGCGATGGGACTGGCTGCCGCAATATGCCCCGCTGATGCTGGAAGGCATCTGGCGGACGATCTGGATTCTGGTGGTGACGGTGGTGCTGGGGATGGCACTGGCCATTCCGCTTGGCTTGGCGCAGGCGGTGGGGCCGTGGTATCTGGCAGGGCCGGCGCGGTTGTTCTGCACGGTAATCCGGGGGACGCCGCTGCTGTTGCAGTTATGGCTGCTGTATTACGGGCTGGGGTCGCTTTTCCCGCAGTTTCCGTGGATCCGGCAAAGCGAGCTTTGGCCCTATCTGCGGCAGGCCTGGCCCTATGCCGTGCTGGCCCTGACACTTTCGTTTGCGGGCTACGAAGGCGAGATCATGCGCGGCGCGTTCAAGGGCGTGCCACGCGGACAGCTTGAGGCGGCGAAGGCGATGGGGATGCCAAGGTTCACCACGTTGCGGCGCATCTGGCTGCCGCAGGCGGTGCAGCGCGCCCTGCCGACGCTGGGCGGCGAGACGGTGCTGCAACTGAAGGCGACACCGCTGGTGGCGACGATCACGGTGATGGATATCTATGCGGTCTCAAGCCGGGTACGGCAGGACACGTTCATCATCTACGAGCCGCTGCTGCTGCTGGCGGTGGTGTATATGGTAATTACCGGGATCATCGTGCTGGCATTCCGGCAACTGGAAAAGCGGGTGCCGGCGCAAGTTGTGTGAGCCCACCGTTTGGCCAGCTTTGGTGATCGGTCGTTGATCTGGCAGAATGTCCCTGTCCATGTTTGCTGGATACTGCTGCCTTTTGTTTCATGCCAACCTGGAGTGGAGGAATGACGATGCAGCTTCCTGATTTCATCACGGCGCTTGACGGGCTGGAGGTGCCGTTCTCCGACGATCTGGTGAACATCCACGCCTTGCGGTCGGACCGGGGGTTGGTCGTGTTCTTTCACTTCCTGCAGGATTTCACGCTGCCCGAGCATGCCCACAAGGCACAATGGGGAACCGTGCTGGCGGGCGAGGCGGTGCTGACCATCGGCGGGGTCACGCGCAGCTACCATCCGGGGGAAAGCTATGACATTCCGTCAGGGGTGCTGCATGGCGGGATATTGAAGGCGGGAACGCGGGTGATTGACGTTTTCGAGGAGCCGGACCGGTATCAGATGCGGCGGGGCGGGTAAGGTTTGGGTGCCTCGCCGGTCGTAAGCGCCGGGGGGCTGTCTGCTCCCCTCCCCCCCCGAGGGTATTTTACCCGAAAAGAAACCAACATCTGACTTAGATTGAGGCACTCGGTCGTTGAGGCGGCGCGCGGCGCAGCGCCGACGGACTAGCTGCAAACCGTCGTTTGAACGCCCTTGCGAACACGGTCGGAGACGAGAACCCAGTTCTTAGCGACACTTCCTGCACCGGGTGCCGCGTGTCGGTCAGCATGCGGCGGGCGGCTTGCAGCCGCAGGTCAAGGGCGTGGGCCGCCGGGGTGGTGCCGAGCGCGGTGCGGAACAGGGTTTCGAGGTGGCGGGGAGAGAGGTTGAGATGCCTGGCGATGGTGCTGGCGGGTTCGGGCGCATCGAGGCTGCCCTCCATCCGGGCGATGGCGGCGGCCACGCGGGGGTCGAGCCTCGGGTTGGGGGTGGGGGTGCTGATCTGCGGTTCGGCGCCGTCTCGGGCGGTGGTGATGAAGGAAGCGGCGACCTGCAGGGCGAGCGCCGCGCCGTGGCGCGCGCGGATCAGGTGCAGCATCAGGTCGGCGGCGGGGGCGGCACCGCCAGCGGTGAAGCGGGGGCCGGAGAGGACGTAGCGCTGCGGCAGCACGTCGATTGCGGGGTGGGCGGCAGCAAGGTCTTCGAGGTCTTCCCAGTGGACGGTGGCGCGGTGGCCGTCGAGCAGGCCGGCGCGGGCCAGCACCCAGGGCCCGGCGTCAATGCCGCCGATGGCGCGAAAGCGCGGGGCCATCTGGCGCAGGGTGCGGATCAGGGGGCGGGTCGCAACCTCGGCCTGGCGGAAGCCTGCGATGACAATGAGGACATCGGCCCCTTCGGCGGTGGTCAGCGCACCGGTGGAGGGAAGTTCGATCCCGCAGGTGAGCGGGACGGGCCGCCCATCGGGCGAGACGACGCGCCAGCGGTAGCTGTCAATGCCAAGATGGCGGTTGGCCGAGCGCAGCGGATCAAGCACCGAGGCGACTTCGAGGATCGAGGCTTGCGGCAGGACGAGGGCGGCAATTGTGAGGGGTTGGGTTGACGGGGCGAAGATGGAGGGAGCGGGTGTCATGCTTTGGCCCCGTTAAAGACGCGACGCGCATCTGACCGCCGCATGGTGAGGCTTGAGGCCGGAAAGCCGTGTTTGCGGGAGTGAGGGGCAGCGATTATTGTCATGTTCACTTCGTAAATTGCACAGCATCCTAGAGCAAGCCCGCATAGGCTGAATTGCGAAGAGGGAGAGAAGCCATGCCGCTTGCCATGAACCGTGAGGTGTTCATCACTTGTGCCGTGACCGGATCGGGTGGGACGCAGGATCGCAGCCCGCATGTCCCACGCTCGCCCGCACAAATCGCCGACAGCGCAATTGCGGCGGCGCAGGCAGGGGCGGCGGTGGTGCATTGTCATGTGCGCGATCCGGAGACGGGCAAGCCATCGCGCGATCTGGCGCTCTACCGCGAGGTGACCGAGCGCATCCGGGATTCGGCGACCGATGTGGTGCTGAACCTGACCGCCGGAATGGGCGGCGATCTGCTGTTCGACGGGACCGAGGGGATGGGGCGCATGTCACCGCGCAGCGACATGGCGGGCGCGGCCGAGCGGGTCGCCCATGTGGTGGCCTGCCGGCCCGAGATCTGCACGCTGGATTGCGGCACGATGAACTTCAACGAAGCCGATTATGTGATGGTCAACACACCGGGCATGTTGCGCGACATGGGAAGCCGGATGCGCGACGCCGGGGTGCAGATCGAGATCGAGGCGTTCGATACCGGGCATCTGTGGTTCGCCAAAGAACTGGTGAAAGAGGGCGTGATCCCCGCGCCGGTTCTGGTGCAGCTGTGTATGGGCGTGCCCTGGGGCGCGCCGGATGATCTGAACACCTTTATCGCGATGGTGAACAACGTGCCGGCGGACTGGCACTGGAGCGCGTTTGCCATCGGGCGCAACCAGATGCCCTATGTGGCGGCCTCGGTTCTGGCCGGGGGCAACGTGCGCGTCGGGCTGGAGGATAACTTGTGGCTCGACAAGGGCGTGCTTGCGACCAATGCTCAGCTGGTGACGCGCGCGGTGACGATCATCGAGAATCTTGGCGCACGGGTGATCGGCCCGGACGAGGTTCGTGCGCGGTTGAACCTGACCAAACGCGGAGTTGCCTGATGATGAGATATTTTGCCCTTGCCGCAGCCTTAGCCGTTTCGGCCTGCGCGCCTTTCGTGCCGTCATCCCGGTTCATCGGGACGCCGATGTTCGTCGTCTCGAACCTTGATGCCGCGCAGCTGGCGGGAAAATGGTATGAGGTGGCAAGCTTTCCGACCTCGTTCCAGGCGGGGTGCTATGCGACGACCGCCGAGTATTCGGCGCGCAGCGATGGCACGATCGGCGTGCGCAACACCTGTCGTGATACGACCAATCCGGGGGCGGTGCGCCAGATTGAAGGCGTTGCCACGGTTGTCGGGCCGGGGCAGTTGCAGGTGCGGTTGAACGGGGTGCCGTTCCCGGCGAAATATTGGGTGCTGGACCGCTCGCGCGATGGCGGCACGCTGATCGTGGGCAACCCGAACCGGCTGGGCGGCTGGGTGCTGCGTCGCGATCCGTCGGTCTCGCCGGAACAGATGGACCGGGCGCGCGAGGTGTTCGAGCGCAACGGCTATGACATCGCTGCGTTGCAGCGCACGCGGTTGAGGTAAGGCATGGCGCGCAAGGCAGCGATCATTGGCGGGGGCGTCATCGGCGGAGGCTGGGCGGCGCGGTTCCTGCTGAACGGCTGGGATGTGGCGATTTATGACCCCGACCCCGAGGCGGAGCGTAAAGTGGGCGAGGTGCTGGCCAATGCCCGCGCCTCGCTGCCCGCATTGTCGGATGTACCGATGCCGGCAGAGGGGCGGCTGACGTTTGCCGGGACGATCACCGAGGCGGTGGAAGGGGCCGAATATGTGCAGGAAAGCGTTTCGGAAAACCTTGACCTGAAGCACCGGATTTTTGCCCAGATCCAGCAGTCGGCACCGAGGCTGATGATCGGATCGTCCACGTCGGGGTTCAAGCCGTCGCAGTTGCAGGAACGGGCGGCGAACCCAGCGACGATCTTTGTCGCCCACCCGTTCAACCCGGTTTATCTGCTGCCGCTGGCCGAAGTGGTGCCTTCGCCCGCATCCGACCCTGCTGTAATCGAGGCTGCCAAAGACATTCTGCGCGGCATCGGGATGTTCCCGCTGCATGTCCGCAAGGAAATCGACGCGCATATCGCCGACCGCTTTCTGGAGGCGGTGTGGCGCGAGGCGCTGTGGCTGGTCAAGGACGGGGTGGCCACGACCGAAGAGATTGACGAGGCAATCCGCATGGGCTTCGGGCTGCGTTGGGGGCAGATGGGGCTGTTCGAGACGTACCGGGTGGCGGGCGGCGAGGCCGGGATGAAGCATTTCATGGCGCAGTTCGGGCCGTACCTTACCGCGCCCTGGACCAAGCTGACCGATGTGCCGGAGTTCAATGAGGAACTGGTGGACCTGATCGCGGGGCAGTCGGACGCGCAGTCGGGTATGCATTCGATCCGCGAGTTGGAGCGCATCCGCGATGCCAACCTTGTCGGGTTCCTGCGGGTGCTGAAGGATCGCGACTGGGGCGCGGGGCGGGTGCTGAAAGAGCATGAAAAGCGGCTGGCGGCGGCCCTGCCGGCGCCGGTGGATGCGCTGGTGCTGGCGCATCTGCAGGTGCTGCCCTCGTGGATCGACTACAACGGCCACATGACCGAAAGCCGGTATCTGTTCGCCTCATCTGAAACGGTGGACGCATTCCTGCGGTTGATTGGGTCGGACATGGACTATGTCGCGGGGGGCCACAGCTATTACACTGCCGAAAGCCATGTGCTGCACCGGGGAGAGGCCAGGCTGGGCGACCGGCTGACCGGATCAGTGCAGGTGCTGGGCGCGGACGAAAAGCGACTGCACCTGTTCGTGACGCTGACGCGCGGCGCGGATGTGGTGGCGACGGTGGAACAGATGCTGCTGCATGTGAACATGGCCAGCGGCAAGGTCTGTGCGGCGGGGGCGGCGGTGCTGGCGCGGCTGATGCCGATTGCCGAAGCGCATGCGGCGCTGGCGCGGCCGGCCGACGCGGGCCGTGCCGTGGGGAGGAAAGCGTGATGGATTTCGGGCTGACCGACGAGCAGAGGATGGTGGTCGAGACGACGCGCGCCTTTGTGGAGGCCGAGCTATACCCGCATGAGGCCGAGGTGGAACGCACCGGCGTGCTGCCGATGGACTTGGTGAAGGACGTTCAGGCCAAGGCGATGGCGGCCGGGCTATATGCGGCCAACATGCCGGAAGAGGTGGGGGGCGCCGGCCTCGATACCCAGACATGGCTGCTTTACGAAAAAGAACTGGGCCGTGCCAACTATGCGCTGCACTGGACCTGCGTGGCGCGGCCGTCGAACATCCTGCTGGCGGGGACGCCGGAGCAGCGCGACCGCTATCTGATGCCGTGTATCCGAGGTGAAACCTGGGATTGCCTGGCAATGACCGAACCCGGAGCCGGGTCTGACCTGCGCGGGATGAAAGCCTCGGCGCGCGAAGAGGGCGGCGACTGGGTGCTGAACGGCACCAAGCATTTCATCAGCCATGCCGATATCGCGGGCTTTACCATCGTCTTCATGGCGACGGGCGAGGAAGACACGCCACGGGGCCGCAAACGGCTGATCACGGCCTTCTTCGTCGACAAGGGAACGCCGGGTTTCACGGTGCGCGACGGCTACCGCAACGTCAGCCACCGCGGCTATACCAATGCGATCCTCGAGTTCGACAATTGCCGCATTCCGGCGGATCAGGTTCTGGGCGAGGTTCATAAGGGGTTTGAAGTAGCAAATACTTGGCTGGGTGCAACCCGCCTGCAGGTCGCGGCGACCTGCCTTGGACGGGCCGAGCGGGCGCTGGGCCATGCGGTCGGCTATGCCGCAGAGCGCAAGCAGTTCGGACAGGTGATCGGCAAGTTTCAGGGCGTGTCGTTCAAGCTGGCGGATATGGCGATGGAACTGAAAGCGGCAGAACTGCTGGTTCGCGAGGCGGCGTGGAAGTTCGATCAGGGGACCGTGACCGAGGCTGACATGGCAATGGCCAAGCTGAAGGCGACCGAGGTGCTGGCCTTCATCGCGGATGAGGCGATCCAGATCCATGGCGGAATGGGCCTGATGGACGATCTGCCACTGGAGCGGATCTGGCGCGATGCGCGGGTGGAACGGATCTGGGAAGGGACCAGCGAGATTCAGCGGCACATCATCAGCCGTGAATTGCTGCGGGCGCAGGGCGGGTGAGGCGCGCCAGAGCGGGGGCGCTTCGCCCCCCGCACCCCCAGAGGATATTTTTGGACAGAAAATGTAAGGGAATGTTAACCTTGTCGCGCCAGTCTGGTTGTACGGTACAGGCGGGGACGCCGATGACCGTGACGGGAAATGGCACCTCGTTCCTTCGGGTGCGGGGTGTTATCCGGCTAACAAATCATTGCATTTTCTGCCCGGAAGTATCCACAGGGGTGATGAGCGATCAGAAACCCTTCGGTGAAGGGTTTCCGCGAAGAACGCCCGGCCCGTGGCCGGGCTGGTGGGGGCAGGCAGCCCGCGGCCTCTCCGCCGGCAGCAGGAAACGCCGATGAGCCGCGATCTGTCGCGCCTGCTGCGCCCCCGCTCCATCGCGGTGCTGGGTGCGGGTTGGGCGGCGAATGTTGTCGAGCAATGCGCAAAGATGGGCTTCAGCGGGCCGGTCTGGCCGGTGCATCCGACCAAAGCGGCCATCGGAGGCGTGGCGGCTTTTCCGTCGCTGGCCGACCTTCCGGCAGCGCCGGATGCGACGTTCATCGGGGTCAACCGGCATGCGACAATCGATATTGTGCGCCAGTTGTCGGCGATGGGTGCGGGGGGGGGCACCTGTTTTGCATCTGGCTGGACCGAAGCGGGCGAGGCCGCGTTGCAGGCGCAACTGGTCGCAGCGGCGGGCGACATGCCCATCCTGGGGCCGACTTGCTCTGGGGTGATCAACTATCTGGACGGGGCGCTTTTGTGGCCGGATCAGCATGGCGGGCGGCGGGCGGAGCGGGGGGTGGCGCTGCTTTCGCAATCGTCCAACATCGTCATCAACATGACGATGCAGCGGCGCGGGTTGCCGGTGGCCTATGTCGCCTGTCTGGGGAACGCAGCGCAGGTCGGGCTGGCGGTACTGGCGGAGGCGCTGCTGGCCGACAGCCGCGTGACCGCATTGGGCCTTTACATCGAGGGGATCGGGGATGCACCGGCTTTCGCTGCGCTGGCCGAGGCGGCGCGGCTGGCGGGCAAGGGTATTGTCGCGTTGAAGTCCGGCAAGACCGAAGCCTCGCAGGTGGCGGCGGCATCGCATACCGCGTCGCTGGCAGGGGGCGGGGCGGCATCGAGCGCGTTTCTGCGGCAGGCGGGGGTGGCAGAAGTGGCGACTCTGCCGGAACTGATCGAGACGCTGAAGATCTTTCATGTGCATGGTCCGCAGATCGGAGCGCGGCTGTGTTCGCTGTCGTGTTCGGGCGGCGAGGCGGGGCTGGTGGCGGATCTTGCGGCACCCTTGGGCATCAGTTTTGCACCCCCGTCCGACGCGCAGCGGCAGCGGTTGGGCGAGATATTGGGACCGATCGTCACCATCGCCAATCCGCTGGATTATCATACGTTTATCTGGGGCGACGGGCCGCGCACGCGAGATGTCTTTGCCACTATGCTGGCGGGCTATGATGCGGGGCTGTTCATCATTGACCCGCCACGGGGCGACCGCTGTGATGCCTCGTCCTTTGAGCCGTCGCTTGGGGCGATTGTTGCAGCACAGGCGGTGACCTTGCGGCCGGCGTTTCCGGTGGCGTCGTTGCCGGAGAACTTCGAGGAGGCGCGGGCCTGTGCGATGATTGCCGAAGGTGTCGTGCCGCTGATGGGGCTGGAGCCTGCGCTGGGGGCGGTGCGGGCCGCGCAGACCGGGGCAGGGCGGGCGGGTTGGCGGCCCTTGCCCGTCGTGCCGGAAGGGGTTCGGCGGTTGCTGCGGGAACATGCCGCCAAGGCTGTTCTGGCCAAGGCGGGGGTGGCTGTGCCGCGGGGCGTGTACGGGGCGACATTGGCCGAGGTACGCGACAGGGTGGCGGGGTTGACGCCGCCCTACGCGCTGAAAGGCATGGGCTTTGCCCACAAGACCGAAGCCGGGGCGGTGCGGCTGGGGCTGGCATCGCTGGACGGGCAGGCCGAGATGGCGGGGGCAGAG
>JANNWS010000153.1:0-2875 GCA_031408575.1 Rhodobacterales bacterium | reverse complement strand
GGTGTTCTCATAGCCGCCCGCAGAGCCGCCATGGTCGAACATCGACACGAACAGGTCATCCTCGTTGTCCTTGTCGATAACTTTCGCGGTGACTCGGGCCACCAGATCCAGCGCATCGTCCCATGTCGTCGGCTGCCAGGTCCCATAGCGCCAGACCAGCGGATCGGTCAGCCGCTGCATCTGGGTACCGGTCACATCGCTGCGCCGGTTTTCCGCCATGCGCGCGCCGCGCACCGAGCCGAGGCCGGAGTTCACCACGCAATCGACATCGGGCTTGATCACTAGATGAACATTCTGGCCATTCTGCTTGACCACGTTGTACATTGAAGGGGCATACCAGTTGGCTGTTTCCTGCCCTTGCTGCCCGCTGAGGTCTTCGCCCGACCAGTTGGACATGGCCGTCCCTTGCGTATTCATCGGCCATGTATAGGCCTTGTAGCCGCAGCCGACGATGCAATAGTGGCAGGTGACGTTGTGTTCCTTGGCCCCTGCGGGAATGATCGGCAAGCGGTCGATCTGACGTTTGTAAGCCATTGTTCTCTCTCCCCTATGCCAGCACGTTCGACAGGCGACCGTAGATCAGTTCGTCCACGCCCTCGGCGAAGATGTCACCCTTGTCGTCGACCCGCAGCGTGAACTGCGGCAGGTTCTGCGTCGCATGGCCCCAGGTTTGTTGACCGCCCGCCTCGCAATCGAAGCGGCTGAAATGGCCGGGGCAGTTCAGCGTCTTGTCGTCCGCGTTGTAGGACAAGAGCCAACCCTTATGCGGGCACATCACCGAATAGGCGACCACGTCGCCATCTGGGCCTGCACCACCCTCGACCTTGCTTCCCAGCTTGATCAGCACTCCGGGGCTGTCGGCATCTGGATAGGCGATGTCCATCGGCACGTTGGGTTGCAGGTCTGCGAGGTTGGCCAGACGGTTGGCGGGATAGCTGACCATCGCGAGAGATTGCGCCTGCGCGGGGGCAGGTGCGATCAGGGTGGCTGCGGCCGCACCGACGGCGCTGATCGCACCGCCTCGCATGAATTGACGTCTGCCGACATCAACCAGCTTGTTGCATTTCATGGCTAGAATCCTCCCTTGTTCTTGGTTTTGCGTCAGTTTAATGACGCGGGCGGGAGGATGGATATGGTCTGGATGACCGTGCCGCGTTGCGGCAAGCCGTTCATTCCACGCCTGAATTTTCGGCGTTCGGATTTCCGAACAGGCAGGGGTGTCTAAAGACCCAGTTTCTGCATCTTTTCCCAAAGGGTCGTGCGCGACACCTGCAACAGACGAGCAGCCTCGGACACCTGCCCATGCGTCCGTTCCAGAGCCGCGACGATCTGCGCCCGCTCGGCGGCATCCCGGACGGTGGCAAGTGGGCGGATCACGTCCTGCCCCGCCCGTTCGGGAAACAAGTCGGACGGCAATACCTTTGCCCCTTCGGCCTGTTCGACGGCACGCATCAGTCGGGCGCGCAACTCGCGTCCGTTTCCCGGCCAATCATGAGCGCGGATGGCGTCCTCCGTCGTGGCGGCCAGTCCCTCCAGCGGCGCGCCGCGCCGGGCATTGAAGCCGGGGAACAGCCGGGTCGCGAGCCACACCGCATCCTCGGGCCGGTCGGCCAGTGGCGGGATGACGATTTCATGGCTTTGCAGCAGATGAAACAGATCGCCACGAAATCCGCCTGCTGCAATCTTTTCCTCGATGCCCATGCCAGCCGTTGCGATCAGGCGAAAAGCGGGCGCGCGCAGCGTCTGCACCAGAACATCCTGCGCCGCTGGCATCAGCCGCCCAATGCCGATGATCAGCAACGTGCCATCACATGTCTCGTCAACCGCCGCGCTGGTCGCGGCATCATCCACGGGTTGGCGCAATGCATCACGCATGACGAAAGGGGCTGCGCGCCGGTCTGACTGGTCATGGACACGGCGGGCAAGGCGCGCCTTGCCAAGCCCATGGCCGCCTCGGACCAGCACATGCCCATCGCGATCGGCAGCCTCCCTCGTCTGCCGGTCCACCCTGCGGGCGGCAGCGGAAACACCTGTTTCGGGCGGCATCTCCATATGACCCCTTGGCCGCATGACGATGGCAAGTCGTTCGAGGAAGCGGCTGATGTCGAACGGCTTGGTGATGTAATCGGCGGCACCCGACCGGATCAGCCGCACGGCCTGATCAATGCCCCCCTGACCGGTGATGAACAGAAACGGCGGCGGCGTGCCAAAGCGGGTCAGCGTGTCGTAAAGCTCCTCCCCGGTGCCGTCGGGCAAACGGATGTCGCAGATCACGGCGTCGATGGTCCGTCGCGGGGTGCGGATGGCGGGCAGGGCTCGGGCGATCTGGCGGTGCCACTGCACCTCGGCCCCTTCCAGAGTCAACCGCTGCAGCAGCGACGCCCCCATGATCTCGTCATCCTCGACGAGCACGATGGTGCGCCCGTCAATCATGACGGTGCCGCTGTGGGCAGATCGACGCGGATGACCGTTGCCCCGTCGATGCGAGTGTGGCTGATCTGGCCGTTCAACCCGACGACGATGTCATGCGCCAACCGCAGACCGACGCCACCACCCGGTGGCAAAGGCCCCGAGGACAACAGACGTGCAAGGTGGTCCGGGCCAAGGCCGGGGCCGCTGTCTTCGACCGAAATCGACAGGACATCTGCGCCGTTGGCCACGGAAAGCCCGACACGACCGCCGATCCCGGCCGCTTCACTGGCGTTCAACAGCAAGTTCAGCGTCACTTGCCGCACTGGTGCCGCGAGCAGCACCGCCAACGTCGCATCGCTTGCCGCAATCCGCCAATCGAGGGTCTGCTCTCGGCTGGCCACCTCTGGCTCGAACAACAGGCGCAGGTCCTCGAAATCCACGGTCCTCAGAGGCTGTCCAGTCC
>JANNWS010000152.1:0-3423 GCA_031408575.1 Rhodobacterales bacterium | reverse complement strand
TCCTGCCAGAGATCGCCGACGGGCCAGACGCGCCAGAACGGATATTCCCCGCCGGTATCAGATCGGGCGTTCACTCAGCCGTCGGCGCGCCAGAGTCTGCGGGCTGTGGGACGACAGCCCGGTTTGCGCGCAGCGCTGGCGTGTTGGTCGCGGCCTTGCGCTGGGCGGCGGGCGCTTCGACAGTATCCTCGCGGCGGCACCAGTCAGCCTGAACGCGGCGCGTCATCGCGGCCCATTTGGTTTCGATCTGGTCCCAGTTCATGTGCTGTTCCTTTCGGGTCATGGCAGTGCCCAGAGCAATTTCTTGCCCACGAATTGTGAACGCAGCGGCAACTCGTTTGTTCCCGGAAATCACGCACCGGATCGAAAGTCGGCGCGTTTCAGCTATCGTCCGGGTTACCCCCCTCGCAACACCTGCGTCAGGGCCGTGTAAAAAGGCGAAGACTTACGCCGGCATCTCGCCGACTCGCGGCGCAGCGGATTGTTCAACGCGCCGACCTGCCCGATGATGCGGTCAATTTCGTGCGGCAGAGCCGTTGATCAACCGATATTTCCTGCCATTTAGCGGCACATTTTGCCGGTAGTTTGCCCTGATAGACGTTCAGATCATCAAAAGGGTAAAGTCGGGAACAAAGCCCGCTTCATCGAAACCAACAAGCCGAGAACCACCTCTGCTGCGGCGCAATGCAACAACTAAAGATTGCACCAGAACGGGCACGAGGTCAACCCGGCGTGCGGCCTGCAGTGACCCGACGCACAGCCGATCAGTAAAGCCCGGCACAAGATCGGCACCCAGCGGGCCGGGTGACTTCGTCTCAGACCCCGAAAGCGGGCGCCAACCGCAGCCGCCTTTCGATCTGCGGGAAACACGCCCAAAACCGGTGTCTGCCCGCGCAAGATGCAGTATAGCTTTGTCACGCATGCTGCCGTTCACAGACAAGGACGGCCACCGAAAGGCCCTGCACAATGAACGACAGCACCACGCCGCGCCCCAGGCTTCGCTCTCAAAACTGGTTTGACAATCCCGATAACCCCGGCATGACCGCTCTTTATGTCGAGCGCTATCTGAACTACGGCCTGACCCGCGAAGAACTGCAATCCGGCAAGCCGATCATCGGTATTGCCCAGACCGGATCGGACCTGTCGCCCTGCAACCGCCATCACATCGAACTGGCCAAGCGGGTGCGGGATGGCATCGTGGCGGCGGGTGGCATCTGCATGGAATTCCCCGTTCATCCGATTCAGGAAACCGGCAAGCGCCCCACGGCGGCCCTTGACCGCAACCTTGCCTATCTGGGCCTGGTGGAAACGCTTTATGGCTATCCGCTGGATGGCGTCGTGTTGACCATCGGCTGCGACAAGACCACGCCCGCGCTTCTGATGGCTGCCGCGACTGTCAATATTCCCGCCATAGCACTGTCCGTCGGCCCCATGCTGAACGGCTGGCACAAGGGACAGCGCGCCGGTTCCGGCACCATCGTCTGGGCTGGTCGCCAGCAGCTTGCCGCAGGCGAAATCGACTATGAGGGATTCATGGAAATGGCCTCTGACTCGGCCCCGTCTGTCGGCTATTGCAACACGATGGGCACCGCGACGACGATGAATTCGCTGGCCGAGGCGTTGGGAATGCAGCTTCCCGGCGCGGCCGCGATCCCCGCCCCCTACCGCGAGCGCGGCCAGATGGCCTATATCACCGGCCGCCGCATTGTCGGCATGGTCCACGAAGACCTGAAACCCTCGGACATCATGACGCGTGCGGCGTTCGAGAATGCAATCGTCGTCAATTCGGCTATCGGCGGCTCTACCAATGCGCCGATCCACCTGAACGCGATTGCGCGTCACCTTGGTCTGACGCTAACCAATGACGACTGGCAAACCCTTGGCCTGCACATCCCGCTGCTGGTCGATCTGCAACCCGCAGGCCGCTTTCTGGGCGAGGATTTTCACCGCGCAGGCGGGGTGCCAGGCGTTATCGCCGAACTGATGACGGCGGGCGCGATTCCCCATCCGCAGGCGATCACCGTCACTGGCATCACGGTGGCCGAAGCCTATGCGGGGGCCGCCGTCGAAAACCCCGAGGTGATCCGCCCCTTCGCAAACCCGCTGAAAGCGGCGGCGGGTTTCCTGAACCTCAAGGGCAACCTGTTCGATAGCGCGATCATGAAAACCAGCGTGATCTCGCCGGAATTCCGGGATCGCTATCTGTCGAACCCCACCGACCCCGAGGCGTTCGAAGGCCGTGCCATCGTGTTCGAAGGCCCCGAGGACTATCACCACCGCATCGACGATGCGGCGCTGAACATCGACGCGCATTGTATCCTTGTGATACGCGGTGTTGGTCCCATCGGGTATCCGGGCAGCGCCGAGGTGGTGAACATGCAGCCCCCCGCCGCCCTGATCAAACAGGGCATCACCACGCTGCCCTGCATCGGCGACGGCCGGCAATCGGGCACCTCCGGTTCGCCGTCGATCCTGAATGCCTCGCCCGAGGCGGCGGCGATGGGAGGTCTTGCGCTGGTCGAAACCGGTGATCGGATTCGCGTCGATCTTGGCAAAGGCACCGCCGACATCCTGCAACCTGTGGCGGTCCTTGCGGCGCGGCGCGCGGCTCTCGTCGCGAGCGGTGGCTTTGCCTATGCTGCCGATCAGACCCCCTGGCAAGAGATCCAGCGCGCCATGGTCGATCAGCTTGCCGATGGGATGGTCCTGAAACCCGCCCTCAAATATCAGCGCCTCGCACAAACAAAGGGGATACCGCGTGACAATCACTGACCATCAAGACATGGACCTGACGCAGCGCCTGAACGGCCGTGTTGCCCTTGTGACCGCAGCCGGGCAGGGCATCGGCCGCGCCATTGCCGAACGACTGATCGCCGAGGGCGCCGAAGTGCATGCCTCGGATCTGAACGGCGAACTTCTTGCCACGCTGAATGCGGCCTCCGTCACCCGGATCGACGCGACGGACGAAGCCGCCATTGGCGCATGGGTCGCGCCCTTTGACCATGTTGATGCTTTGGTCCATGCCGTAGGTTATGTCCATCATGGCAGTGTCGAGACTTGCACGCCGGAAGATTGGCGGCGCAGCATGACGATCACGCTGGACAGTGCCTATCTGATCTTACGCGCGGTGATCCCGAAGATGAAAGCTCGGGGCGGCAGCATCACGACCATTGCCTCGGTCGCAGGCTCGACGAAGGGCTTTGCCAACCGTGCGGCTTACGGGGCGGCCAAGGCAGGGGTGATCGGCCTGACCAAGGCCTGCGCCGCCGATTACCTCGCACTGAAAATCCGCTGCAACGCGGTCTGCCCCGGAACGGTCGACAGCCCTTCACTGCAAGCCCGCATTGTCGAGCTTGCAAAAACCACCGGCAGCATCGACGCTGCACGGCAGATGTTTCTTGACCGCCAACCCTCGGGCCGCTT
>JANNWS010000151.1:0-30301 GCA_031408575.1 Rhodobacterales bacterium | reverse complement strand
GCCACCGAGCACCGCCGTCAGGGCCTCATAGGCCGTGCGCACGACGTGGTTGTAGGGGTCCTGTTCCTGACGAGACACGCCCGAGGTCTGGCAATGGGTCCGCAGCATCAGGCTGGCCGGATTCTGCGCGCCGAATTCGGTCATGATGCGGTGCCACAGCAGCCGGGCCGCGCGAAGTTTCGCGGCCTCCATGAAGAAGTTCATACCGATGGCGAAGAAGAAAGACAGGCGCGGGGCAAAATCATCCACATTCATGCGGCGCGCGAGGGCGGTTTTGACGTATTCGCGGCCATCGGCGAGCGTGAAGGCAAGTTCCTGGACAAGGTTCGCGCCCGCCTCCTGCATATGATAGCCGGAGATCGAGATGGAGTTGAACCTGGGCATCTCGCGCGCGGTGTATACGATGATGTCGGCCACGATCCGCATCGAGGGTTCGGGCGGATAGATATAGGTATTCCGCACCATGAATTCTTTCAGGATGTCGTTCTGGATCGTGCCGGACAGGGCCGTACGGGGAACGCCCTGCTCTTCGCCCGCGACAATGAAGCTGGCAAGGACGGGAATGACCGCGCCGTTCATGGTCATGGAAACGCTGATCTTTTCCAGCGGAATGCCATCGAACAGCACCTTCATGTCTTCGACCGAGTCAATGGCGACCCCGGCCTTGCCGACATCCCCCAGAACGCGCGGATGATCGCTGTCATAACCGCGATGGGTGGCCAGATCGAAGGCCACCGATACACCCTGCTGGCCAGCGGCAAGAGCCGTGCGATAGAAGGCGTTGCTTTCCTCGGCAGTCGAAAACCCCGCATACTGGCGGATCGTCCAGGGGCGGCCCGCATACATCGTGGCCCGCGCGCCGCGCGTGAAGGGGGCAAGGCCCGGCAGGCTGCCCATATGCGAAAGGCCCGCCAGATCGGCCTGAGTATAGACCGGCTTGACCGCGATCCCTTCCAGCGTGTGCCAGATCAGGCTGTCGGGATCCTTGCCTCTCATCTCGGCCAAAGCCAGTTTGCGCCAGTCCTGCAAGGGGTCAGTCATCCGGTTCTTCCCTTTGTGTCGCCGGGGGCTGAAATCCCGGAGTAATCCGCTTTGGTTTCCGGCCGCTGCGTCCTATATCGGACCAGAGGGAGATCGCATGAAACCGCTTCACATCCTTGTTCTGTCTGTCTTTCTGCCACTGGCCGCCGCAGCGCAGGACGCAACCGTGCCATTTGGCCCTATCCCGGCGTCCGAGACCACACTGGGCGAGTTTCTATGGCTGAAGCGGCCCATCGTCGTTTTCGCAGATACGCCAGATGATCCTGCCTTCCAGCGCCAGATGCAACAGATCAACGCCGACCTTGGGCCGTTGCAAGAGCGGGACGTAGTGATCATCACCGACACCGATCCGGACGCGCGCACGGCGGTGCGCCAGCGGCTGCGACCGCGCGGGTTCTCGCTTGTGCTTATGGACAAGGACGGCGAAGTAAAGCGGCGCAACCCGGCACCACGGGGCGTACGTGAGCTTACCCAGACCATCGACCGCTTTCCGCTGCGGCGGCAAGAGATGCTGGAGCAGCGGCCCTCGGGGCGGTAGGGGGTCACTCGAACTCCAGGATCACGTCATCCACCTTCAGGCTTGCCCCGGCCACGGCGCTGATCGTCTTGACCACACCCGCACGTTCGGCGCGCAGGATATTCTCCATCTTCATCGCCTCGACAGTGGCAAGGGCCTGCCCCTCCTGCACCTCGTCGCCCTCGGCAACCGTGATGCGCACGATCAGCCCCGGCATCGGGCAAAGCAGATAGCGCGACGTGTCCGGTGGCAGCTTTTCCAGCATCAACTCCGCCAGTTCAGCCTGACGCGGGGTGCGGACGTGGCACTTCAGGTCGGCCCCGCGCAGACGAAGGCGAAAGCCCGAGGGGATCTTGCCAACTTTCATCACAAGGGTTTCGCCATCGACCGTCAGGCGGGCCAGCGGCTGTCCGGGGGTCCAGTCTGAGGTGACGCGGTGGGCGGAACCATCCGGAAAATGCACGGTCGATCCATCACGGTCGGCCCGGATGGTAACGGCGTGGCTTTCGCCCTGAAGTGTCACCACCCAATCATCGCCGACGGTGCGGGTGTGATTGTCCATCGTGCCGGAAATACGGGTGCGCCTGATTTCGGCCACGCGGTTCATCGCGGCGGCGGCGGCGGCGGCACGGCGGATGGTCGGGCCGGGAAGAACCGCCCCCTGAAACCCATCCGGATATTCTTCGGCAATAAAGGCGGTGGTTATGTCGCCCGAGATGAAACGCGGATGGTCCATCACAGCCCCGACAAAGGGCAGGTTGTGGCCGATCCCTTCAACCTCGAACGTATCAAGGGCCAGCCGCATCTCGTTGATAGCGCCAGCGCGGGTCGGCGCCCAGGTGCACAGCTTGGCGATCATCGGGTCGTAAAACATGCTGATCTCGCCGCCCTCGAATACGCCGGTATCGTTGCGCACGATGCCGCCCGTGGGGGTCGCCCCTTCGACCGGGGGGCGGTAGCGGGTCAGACGACCGATCGACGGCAGGAAGTTGCGATAGGGGTCTTCGGCGTAAAGGCGGCTTTCCATCGCCCAGCCGTTGATTTTCATGTCGGTCTGGGAAAACGGCAGCGCTTCGCCGTTCGCCACGCGGATCATCTGTTCGACCAGGTCGATCCCGGTGATCAGTTCGGTGACAGGATGTTCCACCTGCAACCGCGTATTCATTTCCAGAAAGTAGAAGTTCTGCGAGCCGTCCACGATGAATTCGACTGTCCCGGCACTGGTATAACCCACGGCACGGGCCAACGCGCAGGCCTGTTCGCCCATCGCGCGGCGGGTTTCAGGGGTCAGAAAGGGCGACGGGGCCTCTTCGATGACCTTCTGGTTGCGGCGCTGGATCGAACATTCGCGTTCATGCAGATAAACGGTGTTGCCATGCTGGTCGGCCAGCACCTGAATTTCGATATGGCGCGGCTGGGTCACGAATTTCTCGATGAAAATGCGGTCATCGCCGAAACTTGCCGCCGCCTCGCTTTGCGATGAGGCAAAGCCTTCGCGCGCCTCGGCGTCATTCCAGGCTATGCGCATGCCCTTGCCGCCGCCGCCCGCACTGGCCTTGATCATCACCGGATAGCCCACCTCGGCGGCGATGCGCGCTGCCTCGGTCGCATCGGCGATGATCCCCATATGACCCGGAACGGTGCTGACCCCCGCTGCCTGCGCGATCTTCTTTGAAGTGATCTTGTCGCCCATCGCCTCGATCGCGGCACTGGGCGGGCCGATGAAAACCACGCCCTCAGCCTCAAGTGCCGCAGCGAAGGCGCGGTTTTCGGACAAAAAGCCATAGCCCGGATGCACCGCCTGCGCGCCCGATGTCCGGACCGCATCCATGATCCGGTCGATCACGATATAGCTTTGTGCCGCAGGGGCAGGCCCGATATGAACCGCCTCATCCGCCATCTTCACATGCAGCGCCCCCCGGTCCGCGTCGGAATAGACAGCGACCGTGGCAATCCCCATCCGTCGGGCCGTCTTGATGACACGGCAGGCAATCTCGCCCCGGTTGGCGATCAGGATCTTGTTGAACATGGTCCCCCGCGCCGGTGCTTTGATCCGGCTGCATAAATTGAAACGCCGCCGGTCGCAGGACCGGCGGCGTTTGACAGATCATTTTCGGCAGTCAGCAAAAGCCGACCGGCCATTCCCGCGCGATCAGCGGCAGGCGGGTGCGCCAGCGATGCCACAACTGGCGATACCGCCAAGTGCACCAAGTGCGGCAGCAGTGCCGACATTATTGTCGGTCGCACTGGCGATAAGGCCCGCACCAAGCGCGCCGGTAAGGGCGCGTTCGGTTTGCGACTGGCCTTCGCAGCCAGCCACGATTGTCGTGATCGCCAGAATGGCACCGATCTTGAGGATTTGCATGTTGCTCTGCCTTTTGAGACGTAAAAACTGGCAGAAGTATTGACAGAGCCTGCGGGCCAGTCAAAGCGGAAAATGCTACCCGGCGCCGATGCGGCAAAGAAATGCCCGACCCTGTCGGGGCCGGGCAAGGGGGAAGGGGAAGGGGAAGGGTAACGATAACGATGGTCAGGCGCGGGGGACAGAACAAGACTGCCCCGCGCCACGTCCTGATGATGGGATGGGGTGCGATCCGGCGCAAAGCCATAGTTTGCGCGAACGGCCTGATGCGCTGAATTGTGCCGCAAGACCGATGGGTTGCGCGGAAACATGCCTAGTCTTCCCCGTCCCAGTCGTCGTCGGGCGGAGGCAGCGCGCCAGCCGCAAAAACCATGGGGAACGCGGCCTCGGCCCGCTTCACATCAATCCGCAGCAGCGCATCATAGCTTTCGGGATCGAACGGGTCTTCGGCGGGGATCACCTCACGCCCGAACAGCCACGAAAGCCGGCCGGCATCCAGATTGCCCCGCTCGAACGGCTCTTCGCCGAAATGCGCCCAAAGCGCTGCCATGAAGCCCTGATCAGCCAGTTGGTCGGTCCGCTTGCGATCGCGGAAGCGCTCGCGCTTGATCAGTTTCGCCGGGCCTTCCTTCTGGTTGGCGCGGCGGATTACGAACTGGAAATCGGTACTCGGAAGGCGGCCCGGAAAACCGCGATGTTTCAGCAAGTTGCACCCCCTTTTTTCGCAGGCGTGCAAGGGACGGGGCGCACCGGACAGGCCGGCTTACCCCGCCCGCTCAGATCAGTTGAACTTGCCGGTAAAAGTCGGCTCGGTCGTGACCGGCTCTTCAACCATGATAACTTCTTCAGGCTTCGGCGCACAGGCTGCCGCAAAGGCAACCAGGCAAAGGGCAAGAAGGGTACGTGTGCTCGTGGACATCCTCTACTCCAATATTCTTGGGGGGTCGCGGCGGGCAATGTGTCACCCGACGGCCCCCGATGCGAGGTTGCGGCCGTTTGGGACGATCCGCAAATCACCATAGCGCATCGCGGCAGGTTTGCCCATTGCAACCGGGGGAAGTTCGGGCGCTGTGACTCTGTAACATCATGCACCGCCGCACTGACCGGCAAAAAGACTAACTTCCGGGAATACATCAGAAGGCTTCCAATATGCACAGACCGTCTTTCAGGCTGTAGGCTTCGAAAAACTGCGTGGCCTCGGGGGCGGGCTGGCCAAAGGCCAGCACCCGATCAGCCAGCGAGATGATGATCTGCTGCGGTTGCGGCCCTGTCACCGGCACACGGGGCAAGGCATAAGTCTGACAGAGCCAGGCCATGTCCTGCGATGCGGTCAGGAAATCCACCGTCCCGCCCTCTTCCGCGATGGCGGGCGCAATAAACCGAAAACGCAGCGTCAACCCGGCCGGCCCCGGTGCATTCCAGACCACATCCTGCAAAGTCGCCACTTGGCCGGATGGCAGCGTGATCGCGGCCGGATCGCCCAGAAGTGCCACTGCACCCTCGGCTTGGACAAGGTGCAAAACATCGATCATGCAGCCGTCCCGTCAACCGGCCTGCGTGCAACACAATCCACCTCGACCAGCGCGCCGACGGCAAGCGCCGTGACGCCCACCGTTGTGCGCGCCGGGCGGCGATTCTCGGGAAAGTAGCTTTGGTAGACCGCGTTGAACGCGGCAAAGTCGCGGGTAAACTCGGTCAGGAAGCAGCGGCATTGCAGCACATGCGACCAATCCAGCCCCACCCCCGCCAGAACCACCGCCAGATTATCCATCACGCGCCGCGTCTGTGCCTCGACCCCCTCGGGCAAAGGGGCATCGGGGGCGGCGGGATCGGTGGGCATCTGGCCGGTCAGGATCACCCAGCCATCTGATTCAACCGCATGGCTGAACGGGGCCACCGGGCGCGGGCCGTCTGCAATCATGTAGAATTCTGGCACAGAACACTCCTTATCGGGATTTCGAGGCACACCTCACAGCGGGATGTTATCGTGCTTCTTCCAAGGATTACTTAGCTTCTTCGTCCGAAGTGCCGCAAAGGCACGGGCGACGCGCCGGCGGGTGGAATGGGGCATGATCACCTCGTCGATGAAACCGCGCTCGGCGGCGACAAAGGGGTTGGCGAAGCGGTCCTGATAATCCTTGGTGCGCTGTGCGATCTTTTCGGCATCGCCCAACTCGCTGCGATACAGGATCTCGACCGCACCCTTGGCCCCCATCACCGCCACTTCGGCGGTGGGCCAGGCATAGTTGAAATCGCCGCGCAGATGCTTGGATGACATCACCACATAGGCCCCGCCATACGTCTTGCGGGTCAGCACGGTGACCTTCGGCACGGTCGCCTCGGCATAGGCGAACAGCAGTTTCGCGCCATGCTTGATGACACCGCCATATTCTTGCGCCGTGCCGGGCAGGAACCCCGGCACATCGACGAAGGTCAGGATCGGAATCTCGAACGCATCGCAGAACCGCACGAACCGCGCCGCCTTGCGGCTGGCGTCGATATCAAGACAGCCCGCCAGCACGATCGGCTGGTTCGCCACCACGCCGACCGACTGGCCTTCGATGCGGATGAAACCGGTGATGATATTGGCCGCGAAATCGCGCTGGATCTCGAAGAAATCTGCCTCATCCGCCACTTTCAGGATCAGTTCCTTCATGTCATAGGGCTGGTTCGGATTATCCGGCACCAGCGTATCAAGGCTGGGCTCGATACGGGCTGGATCGTCGAAGAACGGGCGCACCGGAGCCTTTTCGCGGTTGTTCAGTGGCAGGAAGTCGATCAGGCGGCGGGTTTCGGCCAGTGCCTCGACGTCATTCTCGAACGCGCCATCCGCCACACTCGATTTGCGGGTATGGGTGGACGCACCACCCAACTCCTCAGCGGTCACAACCTCGTTCGTGACGGTCCTGACCACATCTGGCCCGGTCACGAACATGTAGGACGAGTCTTTCACCATGAAGATGAAATCAGTCATCGCGGGCGAATAGACGGCCCCCCCGGCGCATGGCCCCATGATCAGCGAAATCTGCGGCACCACGCCCGACGCCAGCACATTGCGCTGGAACACCTCGCCGTAAGCAGCCAGCGAGCCGACCCCTTCCTGAATCCGCGCCCCGCCACTGTCGTTGATGCCAATCACCGGCGCGCCGTTCTGCACCGCCATGTCCATGATCTTGCATATCTTCGCGGCATGGGTTTCCGACACCGATCCGCCCAGCACGGTGAAATCCTGGGCAAAGACATAGACCATGCGGCCATTGACCGTGCCCCAGCCGGTGATCACACCATCGCCCGGATGCTGCGTATCCTGCATCCCGAAATCAGTGCAGCGATGGGTGACGAACATGTCGAACTCTTCGAACGAACCTTCATCCAGCAGCAGGTCCACACGTTCGCGCGCTGTCAGCTTGCCCTTGGCATGCTGGGCCGCCACACGTTGCGCGCCGCCGCCCTGCCGGGCCACCGCGCGGCGCGATTCAAGTTCCTGCAGGATATCCGTCACGCTGCCCACCTCTGTTGATCTTTGATTACATTAGCGACCGTGCCGGGCGGCAGAAAGCGGAAATTCGGACAGTTTTGTAAAGTTCCGGCCAATGCAAACGACCCTCCGGGATTGGCGCTGGCACCGGTTGCAAGACGGGTCTTGATCAACCGGTGCATGCCGCAATCTGAACCTGACGATGGCACCAACCAACGACGCCCGTTGTCGCAATTCCCATCCGCCGACCACATGACGCTTCGCGCGGACATTGCGCCGGTCATCCTTGCCGTGTTCTGTATCGACCGCCTCAGCAATTCGTTGATGTGACGCCGGTCTGTCGGGACCGGCGCAATCCTCACGAGGCGTTCTGCATCCTGCACAAATGCTCATCACCACGGGGCGTGTCCCGCATTTGCGCAGTTTACAAGCCCCAACCCCAAGGATAGCGCAGCACGATGACCCAGATGCGACCAGCCCGTTTCCTTGACCGCCTGACGCCGCCCCATATCGCAACGCTGATCCTGATGGCGGGGCTTGCGGCGTTGTCGCTTAACATCTTTCTGCCGTCGCTGCCCTCGATGGCGCTGCACTTCGAGGTGCCTTACCCGGTCATGCAACTGTCCGTGTCACTTTATCTTGCGACCACGGCGGTGTTGCAGGTCTTTGTCGGCCCGATTTCCGACCGCTTCGGGCGTCGTCCCGTGATGCTGGCGGCAACCGCGATCTTCACACTGGCCACATTTGGGGCCATCCTTGCACCGACTTTCGGGCTGTTCCTGACCTGCCGCCTGTTGCAGGCCAGCAGTGCCGCAGGGTTTGTCATCTCGCGCGCCATCGTGCGCGACATGGTTCCGCAGGATCAGGCGGCGTCGATGATCGGCTATGTGACGATGGGGATGTCGATCGTGCCGATGATCGGGCCGGTCATCGGTGGCGCGATGGACGGGGTCTTCGGCTGGCAATCGACTTTCGTGCTGCTGGGCATCGGCGGGATCGGTTTGCTGGCGCTGATCTGGGCGGATCAGGGCGAAACCAACATGCGGCGCGCGTCCAGTTTCGGCGATCAGATGCGCCAGTACCCGCAGTTGCTGCGGTCTCAGCGGTTCTGGGGTTATTGTCTGGCTGCCGCCTTTGCTTCGGGCGCGTTCTTTGCCTATCTGGGTGGCGCGCCTTTTATCGGAACGGACGTGTTCCACCTCGATCCGGCTACGCTGGGGTTCTATTTCGGCGCGCCGGCGCTGGGATACATGGCCGGGAACTACCTCTCCGGGCGCTATTCCGTGCGCTTTGGCGTCAACCGCATGATCATGGCCGGGGCGATTTGCACCACGGCGGGGCTTTGTATTCTGGTGTTGCTGACTGCCGTCGGCATCGTGACCCCGGCCGCGTTCTTCGGCCTTGTCATCACCGTGGGCCTTGGCAACGGCATCCTGCTGCCCAATGCCAATGCGGGAATGCTGTCCGTGCGCCCGTCGCTGGCAGGGTCTGCGGCCGGTCTGGGCGGCGCGTTCACCATCGGCGGCGGTGCAGCACTGGCGGCATTGGCGGGGGCGGTGCTTGCCCCCGGCTCTGGTCCGATGCCGTTGATCCTGCTGATGCTGGTCAGTTCGGCCTTGTCGATCGTCGCGGTGCTGTGGGTCATGCGCCGCGCCCGCCAGGTCGGCGCGTAAAGCAGCACTACAGCCGAGATCATTCAACTTTTCCTGAACTTTGTTTCTTTTCGGCTTAAATACCCATCTGGCAGTCGAACGTAAAAAACGCTCCGCTGGACAAGTTTCGCGAAGCCCCCCCGCCCGCACGCGGTGTGCTCGATCCCATACGGGTCGATCTGAACACCAAGGGTGAGCAAATCACCGTAACAGAACCGGTGCAGGTCCAATGTCACTCCGACACAGCGTCCCGATTGTCCGGAGCCGAGTCCACGATGTGCCGTCAAGATCGTGGGGCGGCGCCGATCTCTGCCAGCCGCGCAAAGATCCGCGCGTGGTCGTCATGGACCAGCAAGAGGGCCAGGTCGCAGGGTTGCAAGGCATCGAGGACGCGGTCGGCACCGTCTCCGGGGCTTGCCGCGTCGAGGATCGCTTCGGGTGGCATCCCGAGTTCGCGGCAGCGTGTCCGCATCAGCGCCGGGATTTCGCCAGCCCCCCTGCCCCGCAGGTATTTCGGGTTTTCGGCGACGACCACCACGTCAGGCAGGAATGCAAAGGCACCTGCAACCAGATCGCGGATTTCCTGATCCGACCGATCACCGGCGTGGCTGAGAAGGATGAAGCGGCGCCGGGAAGGAAGCATGGCAAGGGCCGAGGTGACGGCGGCAATGGAATGCGGGTTGTGGGCGAAGTCGACAAAGACGCGCGCACCGTTGACATGAAACTCGTTGGCGCGACCCGGATTGTCTTGGGCGTCCGGGCGGAACGCTGCAAGCGCGCTGCGGATTGCAGCAACCGACAGACCCAGCGCGCGCGCCGCCAGCGACGCGGCCAGAGCGTTCTCGATGTTGTAGCGGGCCGCTCCACCCAGACAGATCGGCACATCCTGCGCGGCGATCAGGGTGGTGATGCCGGTACTGTCAAAAAGCATCAGCATCCCGCCCTCGAGCCACCCGCAGGGCGTTTGCGCCGCGCGTGCTGCAAGGATCGGCGCCGCATCGGGGGAAAGTGAAAACCACCAGACAGCTACCGCCGCAGGCGCGGCGGCAATGACAAGCGGGTCATCGCCATTCAGCACCAGAACGCCGCCCGTTCGCAGCGCCCGGTGGACCGACAGCTTGACTAGCGCCAGTTCCTCGACCGTGTTGATGCCGTAATGCCCAAGGTGGTCGGCCGCGACATTGGTGACCACGGCCACCTGTGCATGGGAAACCGGCAGGCCACGGCGCAAGATGCCGCCGCGCGCCACCTCCAGCACACCCATTTCCAGCCTCGGATCGCGCAACAGAAGTCGCGCCCCCGCCGGGCCAGAATAGTCACCACGGTCAAGAATCTGGTCGCCGACCCTGACGAAATCGGTCGAGGACAGGCCCGAGACCAGGCCTGCCTCGCGCGCCATCGCCGCAATCAGGCGCGTGGTGGTGGTCTTGCCGTTGGTGCCGGTGACCAGCGCCAGCGGGTTGTCATGCACCCCCTGCCAGTCCGGCACCGGGGGCAGCACCTCGGTCTGCCAGGTGACCGCACCCGCGCCGTGGCCGAAGGTCACCGCGTCGTCGTCAAGCAGCCGGTCGATCCCGCGCCGTCCGGCTTCGGACAAGACCGACAGTAGGGCCGGATTGGCTTCGTGCGCGAGGATGGATTTCAGATCGGCCAGCAGCGGCTGCAGCGGCCTCGGGGCGATCCCGAGCAACTGGCAAGCGCACAGATACCATGCCGCCTCAATCGCATAGGCAGCCGAATACAGCCGGTCCGCCGGAGCGGCGATGAACAGGCTGGCACCTTTGTCGAAGCGCCGCCCGACCGGCAAAACCCCCTGCCAGCCAAGGCCCCCGAGCAGCCCGCGCAGGTGCCGGGTCCAGCACAGCAGCACCTCGTCCGGGTCCCGGCCCGGACACAGCGCATCGCCGACCGCCCCCGGATCGGCGCAATACAGGTTGGGGCCAAGCAGTCTGCGGCAACTGTCCAGCACCAGCGCCGGATCCTCCGGCATGGCAAGCGGCAGCGCATCCCTCAGCCATTCGGACCGGGTCATCTCCGGTCAGTCCGCCTCTTCGGTCACGTTGCGGGCAAGACGGACGCCCCGCTCGTCCCGGATCAGCTGGTCACCCCCGGCCAGCAGTTCCTCAAAGCCCACTTTCGGTCTTTCGGCCCTGACCGGACCTTGCGCCGAAACCGCTTCGCGCTCGGACTTCTTGTAGTAGATGATCTGCTTCCAGGACCGCGCCAGTTCATCGGCAAAGACCACCAGAAGATCGCCGCTCGCCGCCGCCGCAAGTGCCGTCTCGATAGCGGTCTCTTCATCGGGCATCATGGACATCTGCGCCTCGGTCACGCCGTGCTGCAAAAGTCCGGCCCGCAGCAATTCCGGCACCTCCATCGGGCCGCGCCCGCGACGGTCGTCATCGGGCTTGATGTAGTAGTGGTCGAAATGTCCGGCCAGTTCGCCCGCTGCCGCCGCAATGTCTTCGTCGCGCCGGTCGCCGGGCATCGCCGTGACCACCAACCTTCGCCCCTTAACGTCCAGCCGGTCGACCAGATCGGCCATTGCCGCGATGGCGGCCGGGTTGTGCCCGTAGTCGAGGATCACCTTGAAGGGATGCTCGTCATAAACGTTCGTGCGCCCGGGTGCCTGGAAAAAGCTGGTATCGAACGTGCGCAGACCGTGGCGGATGTTGTCGAGGTCAAGCCCGAAGGCAAAGGCCATGGCGGCGGCGAACATCGCGTTCTGCACGTTGTACATCGCCTTGCCTTCCAGCGTGGCCGGAATCAGGTGCGACCACAGAACGGGCAAGTGCAGGCCTTTGGAATAAATGGTGATCATGTCGCCATTCATGCCCTTTTCCAGCACAACCGCGCGCCCCCCCGAACGGATGTGCTCTTTCACCAGCGGGTGGTCCGCACTTAGTGTCACATAACAGATGTGGGTGGCGTGGCAGAAATCGGCCATCCGCAGGCAGTGCATGTCATCTGCGTTCAGCACGACCGTATCGGTTGCCGTTTCCACGACCACCCGCTTGACCACGGCCAGTTCTTCCAGCGTGTTGATCCCGCCCATGCCCAGATGATCGGCGGCGACGTTCAAGCAAGCGGAAACGTCACAACGCTGATAGCCGAGGCCAGAGCGCACAAGGCCACCCCGCGCCGTCTCCATCACCGCGAAATCCACCGAGGGATCGCGCAGGACCATCTGCGCCGAAGCCGGACCGGTCATGTCGCCCTTCACGGTCAGCTTGCCGTCGACATAGACGCCGTCGGTCGAGGTCATGCCAACGATCTTGCCCGAGGATTTCATGATATGCGCCAGCATCCGGCTGGTCGTGGTCTTGCCGTTGGTGCCGGTGATCGCGCCGATCGGGATGCGCGATTGCGTTCCCTTGGGGAACAGCATGTCGATCACCGCGCCGGACACGTCGCGCGACTTGCCTTCCGAGGGGGCCACATGCATGCGAAAGCCGGGGGCCGCATTCACCTCGACGATTGCGCCGCCGATTTCCTTGTAGCTTCTGGTGATGTCGGCCGTCAGGAAGTCCACGCCGCCGACGTCAAGACCCACCGCCTTGATCGTGCGCTCGGCCATGTCCTTGTTATCGGGGTGGCAGACATCGGTCATGTCAATGGCGGTGCCGCCGGTGGACAGATTGGCCGTCGAGCGCAGAAAGAAGGTCTCTTGGGCCGGCAATATCGTCACGGCCGTATGCCCGGCCTCTTGCAGCAACCGTTCGGCCTGGGCGTCGAGGTCAAGGTTGGTCAGCACCTTTTCGTGCCCGATGCCGCGCCGGGGGTCTGCGTTCACCATCTCGACCAGTTCGGCGATCGTGCTTTTGCCGTCACCGATGACATGGCCGGGCACACGTTTGGCGACAGCCACCAGTTCCCCATTCACCACAAGCATCCGGTGATCCATTCCGGTAACAAAGCTTTCCACAAGGATCGCCCGACTTTTCGATTGCGCCCGCGCTTCGGCGAATGCGGTCTCGATCTGGTCGTCCTGCGTCAGGTTTATCGACACACCGCGCCCATGATTACCATCCAGCGGCTTGACCACCACCGGAAGGCCGATGCGCTTTGCCGCGCGCACCGCCTCGCCCGGTGAGTAGACCACGCGCTGCTGGGGAACCGGCAGGCCAAGGTCGTTCAGCATGTTGTGGGTGTCTTCCTTGTCACAGGAAATCTCCACCGCGATATGCTTGGTCTGGCTTGTGATGGTCGCCTGAATGCGCTGCTGGTACTTGCCATGGCCGAACTGCACCAACGACGCGTTGTTCAGCCGGATCCACGGAATGTCCCGCTCTTCTGCAGCCTTTACCAGCGAACCGGTCGAAGGGCCGAACTCCTTGCGCTGTGCCGAAAGTACGAAATTTTTCAGTTCCGCCGGAAAATCGAACTCGGCATCGAATTCATACTCCACCTGCGTTTTCAGGGGGGCAGGCAAAAGGTGCATCAAAAGCTTGATCGCCAGCCGGCCGGCATCAAGGCCGACATCGCGCTGCTTGTATTCGTAGACGAGGTTGTACTGACCATGCACCCCGGTGCCGCGGGTGCGTCCGAACGTCACCTCCGAGCCGGCAACACCCTGAATCTCCAGCGCAACATGCTCGGCCACATGGCCCAGCCAAGTGCCTTCGCCCTCGCGCAGCCGGCGGACCAGTCCGCCCGCCTCCCGGTACGAGCAACCATGATCACACAGGCCCGGAAGTGCCTCGACAAGGGTCTCGATCCAGGGGTCTCCGATCCTGGCCGAGGGCCAATCCTCCAGCACACCCAGATCGACCACATGCCGGATCACCGGGAATCCCGCCCAGACATTCGGCCCCACGAAGACATTGGTGGAGACAATCTTCATGCCCGTCACTCCCTCGTTGTTTCGTCAGTGTTTCAAGTCCGTTTCTTCGGCCCGGTTCGGCAGCGAGCAAAAGCCCGCACCCGCGTCGGGCGGATAGGCCTGACGGCCCACCAGATCATAGCGACAGCCCTCACTCATCACATCGACCTTTAGCCCCAGCAGCGAAAGCGGCTGCCCGCGACTGGCATCCCACATCGACGAATGCGTCAGACCTGAAGCATCGACAACGGTCACTGTCCCCGATCCGACCACCTGGAACACGCCGTCCGGTCCGATGAAGGCAGCCGTATCCTCGTCGATGCCAAGCCCGATCAGGAACGGGTTGTAGGACGCCGCCGCCAGCAATCGGCCCAGCCGGTTGCGCTGGGTAAAATGCTGGTCGATGATGACGGCATTGGTAAGACCCAGACCCGGAGCCAGACTGACCACGCCCTCTGCCGGTATCGAGTTGCTCTCGCCGCCCGCGATCATGTGCTCGGACATGATCGAGGCTCCGGCCGACGTTCCTGCCACGGTCACACCGCCCGCATTGCGCTTGCGGATCTTCTGGGCAATTCCGGTGCCGCCCAGAATGGTCGATAGGCGCAACTGGTTGCCACCGGTCAAGAAAATGCCCGAGGCCTTGTCCAGCATGTCAAGATAGCGAGGGTTGTCGCAGTCGGCGCGCTTGGTGATCGGCAGGAAATCCACTTCTGCCGCACCGAGGTCGCGAAAGATGCGGTTATAGTCCTGGCCCGTGGTCTCCAGTTCGGACGCTGTCGGTATGACGACGATATCGGCGCCGGCGCCGCCCGAAAGCTCGACAAAGCGGCGATGGATCTGACGTTCCTTGCTGCGATCCTCTCCTCCGCCGATGGGAATGATGAAGCCGCGGCCTTGGTTGGCAGACAGTCGGGCAGGACACATAGAGCTACAGGCTTCCCGGTTTCGGACATCGTCCGGTTATGCATGGCACGGGAAAGAAGGCCACAGCGCAGGGGCGGCCTTCTACCCGGTGGGTCAGTCTGGCCGAGCCACGGCAATACCGCAAGCAGGCTCTGTCAGGGCATGGTCAGATTGAACTGATCCGGTTGGCTCACCGTCAGGACTTTCGGCTGCCAGCGTGCCGCGCTGCCGGATGAAAACCAAGAAAATCAGCGCATTCTGCCGGAAACGCCAAGGTCCGGACAGCAAGTGGTCAACGAACAGATTTTCGTCTTGCGAGGCCCGGAGTGCTGTCAGGGCTTTACGGCTCGCCTGTCTGACCGGGACCAGACTTGCGGACTTGATCCACACCAGCGGCCCTGTGCGCGGCGCAAACGGGCCGGGAACAAGACCTGCCCCCGCCAGAATACGGCGGCAGGCCAGTTCAATCCAGGCTCGAACGGGGCCATCCACAGATGACGGCACCCGTGCCACAGCACCTTAGTATCTTTCAGGCTCAGCCGGAAGGTTCGCCGCGATCTCTTCGATTGCCGCCAACACATCGGCGGTCATCCGGTCCCTGACCTTCAACGCGGCAAGATTGTCGGTCAACTGCGAAAGCCGCGATGCGCCAAGGATTACGGTCGAGACACGGGGGTTCTTCAGACACCACAAAAGCGCCATGTGATGGATCGGCAACCCTGCCTGCTTGGCAACCACGGCAAGCCGTTTTACCTTGGCGATCCGGTCGCGCCCTTCATCAGATTCAAGCCTGTCGCGCAGCCACTCATATCCGGGCAATGCGGCACGCGCATCGTCTGGTACGCCGTCATTGTACTTTCCGGTCAGCAGGCCGCTTGCCAGCGGTGACCAGATCGTCGTGCCCAGCCCGTAAGTGTCGTAAAGCGCGAGGTAGTCGTCTTCGACTTTCGCCCTTTCGAAGATGTTGTATTGCGGCTGTTCCATCACCGGGGGCGTCAGGCCGCAGCGCGCGGCCACCGCATGAGCTTCGGTGATCTGCTGTGCATTCCACTCAGAGGTGCCCCAGTAGATGACCTTGCCTTGCACGATCAGGTTGTGCATGGCCCGGACGGTTTCCTCGATCGGCGTCTCAATATCGGGGCGGTGGCAAAAAAACAGATCCAGATAATCCACCCGTAGCCGTTTCATCGCCGCATGGCAGGCATCTGCGACATGCTTGGCCGATAATCCGCGCTGCGTCGGTTTTCCGCCGCCCCAGAATACTTTGGAGGAAACGATGAAACTGTCGCGGCTCCAGCCCAGTTCCTCGATCGCCTGCCCCATGACCCGCTCGGAGCCACCCTGCTCATAACCTTCGGCGTTGTCGAAAAAATTGACCCCGGCATCATAGGCGGCCTTCATGATCTCTTTTGCGGGCGCGACATCCACCTGCTTGGCGAATGTCACCCAGGACCCGAAAGAGAACTCACTGACCTTAAGGCCGGATTTTCCAAGGCGACGGTATTCCATACTATTCTCCAAAATTTCTTGCGCCGGTCAGGCACGATCGGGATGGTACTTGCCCCCACGACTGCGTCAGAGGAATGTTGCCGCCGTTTCCGCTGCCGACCTTTAACCTGCCCCGATCACAAGTCCCAGCCCCTGCGCCACGCATTTCAAGGCTGCTTGCACGGCTCGCCATCGGCTCGGGCGCCTAGCGGTAAATGCCATATTTTTATGGGGAATTATGGCGAAGGATTTCCTAAAAGACCTGCTCACCGGGGCTGCACCAATGACATTTCCATCCGAAGCGCTTGCTGATGGGTCGTTCAGGCTTCCGGGAACACGCCGAAAACGGCAGGTTTTTCCCCACGCCACTAAACCATAGCGAGAATCGAATTCGGATGTTATCCTGTTATAGTTGTTTTTTGACGTACTCATTATTTCAGGGGTATTTCAGATGCCATTTCCGGACGGAACACTCCTTGATCAACTTTTCGGCGATCAGCTTCCGCTGAGTTTTCGCGAAATTGCTGAACGATTCACGACGGAAGGCATCACGTCGACCCCGTTTACCGGCGGCATCCAGCACAGCGGCACGCTGAAATCGCTGCGCACAGATCCGATCGAACTGGGCTTTGGCCAGTTGGAGCTTCCCGGTGTTACCGCAGGTATCCCGTTTCGTCTGGCCATCTTCGATGCGCCTGCGGGCAGGTGGCATCTGGATCTGGTGCTTGACGGTCTCAGCCTGAAACTTCCCGATCTGCACGGCGCTGATTTTGTGAAGGAATCCGGCACCACTCCGCGACGGCTGATCCGCAGGCAGACCGACACTGCAGTGGTCATCTCGGGCGATGCCACGGTGCGCTTTGCCAAGGCATCCGACGCCGATCCGGTCGTGCTGCTGTTCGTCGAGAACCGCTCAGCCGCCGATCCGCTGGCAACCACCGGCGCGGTGGTCAGTCTGCGCTGCAACCCGCCGCATTTCTATTTTGGCACTTCGCAATTCGGCATGACACTGACCGAATTGCTGTTTGATGCCTCGGACAGCTTTTCGCCGCAGTTCATCGAAAACCTCGGCCAGCCCGCCGAATGGGTCGGCTTCGCCATTTCCGAGGCAACGTTTTACGCGCCGCCCAACGCGCTGGGGCGCGGCGGGTTCTCGGGCGGGGTACGCAATCTGCTGCTGGGCTCGCCGCGCGGGGTACAGGGAGAGTTCGAGTTGCAATGGGGCAGAGCGCCGCTGGACCCTTCGACCTTCGTCTTCACTCAGAACGGTCAGACGCCGGTCGGCGCAACCGGCAGCGACACTTCCCGGCTGGTGGCCCTCACCGCCGGGCAAGACGACAAGGTACAGGTCGCAGTCGGCTTCGCAGCCTCCGCCCCGCCGGAAGGCGGGGCCGTGACTGACTGGCGGGCAACCTGGCGCTGGCCGGATGGCCACGAAACCACAGGCGACACTTCGGCGGGGCTGGTAGGGCATGGCCAGATCCTGAAGGTCACCCCCGAGGAAAACGTCATCGGGCGTCCGGTGGTGCGCCACCCCGAGATCAGCTTTCGCTTCGTCGCCTCGGGCGAGGTGCCGCAGATCGACGTGATCAGCGCCGGCACTTCGGTGGTCAACGCGATCCATGTCGCAGGCCCCAAGGCCGACATCGCGGCGCTGGCGTTTCGCGCCCGTTCCACCGCGCCAACTGCCGGAACCTTCACTTGGAAGCTGGGTGCCGATGGCGCCGAGCAGACGGGCATCGGCATCACCCTGACCGCAACCGAGATCGCGGGCAACAAATTCCTGATCCTGAAAGAGGCCGATGGCGCAGGCCGCAAGCGCCAGACCCGGCTGCGGGTTGAGGTGACTGAAGGCAAGGCTCTGCTGGTCGGCGGTGAAGATGGTATCGTTACAGGTGCGGCACCGACCGTTCCCCTGTCTCCTGCGGCGGTTCTGGGTACCTTTGATCTGACTGATTTTCATGCCCAGGGCGGCTATCGCCCGGTGCCCGAGCGGGCGCAACTTGCCCCTGCCGCCGCCGAAAAGGTCGATGTGCCGGACGGTGCGCTGGCCATTGTCACCATTGCGGCGGGCGGTGCGCCACCGGTGGTCACCCACGACCGGCATGTGCAGATCCTGTATGAATTCGCGACCGGCCGCGCCTTGCGCTGGGGCGGCAACCGACCGGCTGCGGTAGGGTCCGGCGGTAGCGAGGGCGACCTGCACAAGCAGCTTCTGGCATGGGCTGCCAACTATCCGGGTGCCGAATTCCTGATCATCGGGCGCTGCGACGATCTGGGAACCGACGCATTGAACGCCACGCTGGCCCATAGCCGCCGCGACACCGCGTTGCGGTTTCTGACCACCGTTCCGCCGGGCAGCAGTCTGACCGCCATCGCCACCAGCCGCATCACCCGCTGGGGAGAACAGGACGGCCAGCCCGCCGCCGTTGCCACAAGTCCGCTGGATACAGAGCAGCGCACCGCGCAGCGGCTGATCCTCGCCACCGATGATGTCACAGGCGACCCGTTGACCGACCGCACCGGGTGGCCCACCCAGCAGAAGACCGACCATGGCAGCGAAGCGGTGCGCGCGACGTTCCGGCGCGTCGATGTCTATGCGGTGGGCGGCGTGCCGGCCACAACGGCGGTCAGCCAACCGTTGGACCCGGCCCGCGCGGCCGATCTGCGACGGATGCTGATGCCGGGCGTGTCGGCCGATCCGCAACCGGCGGTCACTTCGACGCCCGCAATGGATTACCGCGTCAAGCTGTTGGTCGGCTGGGACAAACCCACCGGCGAAGGCTGGAATGACCTGATTCCATCGAAGGCCGAGTTTGAATTTGCCTGGTCGCCGCAAGACGACCCGCTGCCGTCGCTGTCCGGCCAGCCAGTAGACATGGGCACCGAAGTTCTGACCTTCTATGGCAGTTGGACCCATGAGGACGCCACCGGCTTTACCCGCAGCATGCTGGGCCTGAAGTCCGACGGTGACCCGGACGGGCTGGTCAAGTTCGAACAGGCCAATCTCGTGACCGCGATGGCTTTGGGTCCGGTGCTGCTGTCAGGGGTGAATTCACAGACCGACACCATCGAAAAGGCCGGACGACTGGCCGCCCTCGCCGCCGGAACCGCCTTTGCCCAAGTCGATCTGGGCGGCGGGCCGCTGGTCGGTGCCGGATCGAAAGCCGTCGTGAAGAAATTCGAGGCCACTGCGGAATTCAGCGATCTCGCCGCGCCGGGCGAAGGCTACAAGGTGCGCCTGACCAGCGACTACACAACGGTGCTGCATGTAAATACCGGCAAGTTGGGCCTGTCGACCGAGGCTGATCATCCGGTGAAATTCCGCTACAAGGATGTCGGTATCGCCTTCGATTCCACCAAGACCGATTTCTGGGACAAGGTCGGTTTGCACTACCCCACCGATGCGATGGAAATCGAAGACCCCGGAAAGTGGAAGATCGACGGCGTGCTGGGCAAGCTGTTGCGGGCGGTGGAAACCGCTCTGGGCACCGGATCGCTGTGGGTTGAAACCCGCTTTGCCTTTGCGTTGACCATCGGCGTCGTCGAGATCAGCGAGGCGGTGATCCGCGTCACCTTTACCGGTGCCAGCCCGATCCCGGATTTCTCGTTGCGCGGGCTGGTGGCAAAAGTCGACATCCCGGCCACCGTCAAGGGCGAGGGGCGGCTGCGGATCGAAGACCCCGGCGGGGTGATCAAGGCAGGGATTGATCTGGAAATCATCCCGCTGCAACTGAAAGCCTCGGCTGCTTTCGCGATGGCCAGCTTTACCACCCCGACGCCCTACACCTTCGTCAATCTGTTCGCCAAGGTGCAGTTTCCGGTTGGCATCCCGTTGGGGCCTTCGGGGGCAGCGCTGCATGGCTTCATCGGCCAGACCGTCATCAACGGCACCCGCGACATCATCGACACGACCGATATCGTCAAGCGCGAGATCGACTGGTGGGGAAAGAACCCCGAGGACAAGTACAAGCCCCTGAAGGACCAGCATGCGCTGGGGATCGGTGCGGTGGTCGGCACGCTGCCTGATGGGTCGTTCTCGATGTCGGCGCAGGGCATGATCGTGGTGGCCTTCCCCGACCCCGAGGTGATCTTCGGCGTCGAGGTCAACCTGCTGTCAGTACCAGACAAAACCGCCAAGGAAACCGGCGGCGACCAGAATGCAGCGATCATCGGGTTGATCGTGATCGACGACACCGCGGTGTCGCTGGCGGTTTCGGCGCGCTACGCGATACCCGGAATCCTTGAACTCAAGGCGCCGTTTTCGGCGTATTTCCCTTATTCCGGTCACGGCATCTATGTGCGCGTCGGTTCGGACGGCCAGATGGGCCGCACTGGCGAACCGGTGACGCTAAGCCTGCTGCCCTCGACCATCAACCTGCAGGCCTTCGGCTATCTGATGATCGAGCAGGACGGATTGCCCAGCCTGGGCGGGCGGCCCGATTTTTCGTTCGACGGTTTCTCGGTGGGCTTTGGCGCAGGGGCGGCGCTGGACTGGAAAGCCGGGCCGATTCGGCTGTCGGCTTCGGCGCTGCTGCTGGCGGGGTTCGGCACCGATCCGGTCATGATCAAGGCCGGCATCTTCGTAAAGGGCGAACTTGACCTGGTCGTCATCTCGATCTCGGCACGGGGCGAGATCATCCTGACCTACCAGAACGGCAATGTGTCGCTGGATGGCGAATTCTGCGGCAAGGTCGATCTGTTCTTCTTCTCGATCGAGGGCTGCGTCGGTTTCCGCATCGGCACGGCAACCGCGCCAACGCCACCACCGCCCGACGCCCCGGTGGTGTCGGTGATGCTGACCGATCGCGGCAACCGCATCATGGGCGAGGCGCTGGAGGGTGGCGGCGCGCTAGCGGCGCGGCCGATCTTCGAGATGACCGCCGTCAACGGGGTGCTGCAGAACACCGGTGCCAATGTGCGCGACAACAACACCGTCTGGGCAGACACCGCACCGGTGATCAATTTCCGCCACTACATCAAGGATGCGATCCCGGATGGTCAGCAGTTCAATCCGGCGTTCCAGCCATCGGGCGCCGAATGGTTCGGCTCGAACCGTCTGAAATATGCCTACAAGCTGGATGCGGTGCGGCTGATCCGTGTGGCGGACGGCACGCTGGTCTCTGGCAGCAAGCCCTTGCAGAGCGCCTGGGGCAGATCGCCGGCGCGCCAATCTGGCAGCGCCGGACCTGTCCTGCCTTCCGGTGCCGAAGTGCAAAGCCTGAAATTGCTGGATTGGCAGCCCTGGGGCTGGGCCTTGCCAATGGCCGATGGCGGCGCCTCGGCGCCCGGCGATCCGGCACAGACGGTTGGCGATCTGTGCCAGCCGATCCCGCAATCGGCGCGCGCCTGCCTTTATGGCCGCGATGCGCGCGGTGCCGGGCCGGACCGCATCCGCCTGCTGCACGAAACCCCGCCGCCCGGCCCCTACCCCAGCGGTTTCACCCTGACCGGCCGCCCGGCGCTGCGGGCCGGTGCCAGCCTGATCGAAAGTACGGCGCTGGCCGCGATGGTCGCGGGGTTGGGCGGCATGGTGAAACCCGGCGCGGTCATCGACTTGCCGCAACCGGTTTCCGGCCCGACCGGCCTGCTGACCAAAGGCTACCGCCTGCCCGAGGCGCAGATGGCGACAGCCGGTCAGGTCCGCACCTCGGCGTTGCCCTGGATGGCCGACCTTGACCGCACGATCCGCAACGGGCGTCTTTTGCTGATGGTCTGCGACGGCACCTCACGCCGCCCCGAAACCGGGCCGCGCCAGTGCCAGGGCTTTGACGGCCTGTCGATCGGCAAGACTTTCGCGACCCTCGACGTGCCGGACTATACGCTGCAAGCCCTTGATCCGGCTGCCGCCTTTGCCGTGACCGACGAGGTGGATCTGGCGCAGGGCGGCTCTGCTCTCGGGTCCGACAACCACCCCGACATCCGCATCGCTACCCCCGGCCTGACGATCCTTCCGCGCAGGCCTGCCCGGATCATCGAATTGCATCTGTTCCGTACCGAGGCCCGCCCGATCGAAGTGAAATGGTCCGACAGCGCCGGCGCGTCTTATGACCTGACCGCGCCGGGAGGCGAAAAAGGCAACTTGGTGTTGCGATTGGAAGCCCAGGCCGACATTGCCGAGATTACCATCGCCAGCCGGGCCAAGGCTCTGCATCTCTATCGCATCTGCACACCGGGCGCTGATCAGGGGCAGGAGTGTTTCGATTTCGCCGGGGTCAAGCCCGACACCGTGCAATCCGGCACATTTGTGCATGATGGCGTGACCTTCACCACGCTGGATCCCGGCTTCGGCCTGCGCCTGACGGATTGGATCAATACGCAGACTACGCCGGTGCAGCCCGGTCAGGATGGCAAACCCGAGCTTTCCTTCCCCGAAAAGGGCGTCGAATTGCAACCGGCACAACACTGGTCTTCGGTCAGCATCGGCGTGTTCAGCGGTGGCACGCCGGTGACAGCGCTGGCGTTCGACACCGCCGGCCATCTGGTGGCACAGGCGCAGGACGATGCGCGGACGCCGGTCGACCTGCACCTTGCGGCGGCCGATATCGCCCGAGTGGTTGTTTCGGGCGGTAGCAACGAGGCGGTGATTTTCCGCGTCTGCCATGGCAGTGCCGGCAACGAGACCTGCTTTGATTTCCACAACGCTCACCGGGACGAGACGGAAAAGCTGCATCTGTCAGCCATGACATTCACCAGCGCCACGGCGGGCCAGTTGATAACGCTGCAAGATGTGCTGACCGACAGTGATCCGGTGCAACCCCTTGCCGATGGCCGACCCGAATTGCTGATCCCCGACGGTGGGCTGATCCTTGCGCCGGATGCGCCGCTCGCGTCGGTTGTGCTCTATGTCGCCACCTTGGGGGGCGAACGGATCGAAGCGACGGCGTACGACGCCACAGGTCGCAAGGTCGCGGTTGCCACAGGCGGCGGCCAGGTCGATGCGCTGAACCGCGTGACACTGGCGGGCAATGGCATGACCAGGATCGAGATTCGCGCCGGTAGCAAATCCTTCCTGACCCGCATCTGCACCACGCCGCATGGCGAGGCCGACCAGCAGGGGCGCGGCCATCGCCTGCCGGTGGTGATCAGCCGTCTCGGCGGTCAGCCGCAGCGCTGGACGCCGCAAGTGCTGACCACCATTGCCGACGGCAACGGCGGCACCTGCCGGATCGTCGGCTTTGACCAGCCGCCAACCGTGCCGGCAGCGTCCGGTTTCGAGATTGCCACGCCGGCAGGCAACCGTGTCACGCTGTTGTCGCTGTGCGGCATCGACAGCCGGGCCGATCTGGCGCGCGCCGAGGATCAGGCGGCACAGGCCGGGCTGACCGCCGAGGTGACTGCGGCCGCCACCGGCGATCTTGCCGTCACGGCCCGCGAAATCCTGCTGGACCCCGGCGAGCACTATCGCATCGAATTGGACTGGAAGTGGCAATCCTGGACTTCGAATGACGAAGGCACCGACCAGCCGGACACACCGCCCCCGGCTGGCAACTGGCAGGCGGGTGGCACGCAAAGCTTCCACTTCCTCGTGGCGGCGGAAGATATGGCAAGCGGCCGGACCCAGGACGGTTTGAACGAATACAAGTTCGATGCGCGCGACATCGCCCGCTATCTGTCGCGGACCGAGCCCGCCGATGGCCGCGACGTGGTGTTTACCGATGACCCGCTTTGGGTGCATTTCAACAGCGGCCATGTCGAGGCCCTGACCGACCGCTATGGCCGCAAGCTGGACCTGTGGCTGCGCCGCACTGATCCGCCTCCACAGCCAGATGCGGCCACGATGAACACTGTCGTGTTCCCCGACCTGATCGAGGTTATGTGGCTGAAAGGCCCCCGCTCGGTGCAGTATCTGGCCGAACAGCGCATCAATGATGCCGTGGCTGCGGCCCCCTGCCTGCCCGACGGGCCGGTGGCGGGGGGTGCGTCGCTGGGGGCCAGGTTCCGGCTGGACAAGAACGCGATGTACGACTTCAATCTGATCGCTCCGAAGAAGGGGATCGCCAACCCGGCGCAGGCCGATCCGGTGATCGTCCATGCCACGCGCTTCAAGACCTCGCGCTATGCCAACCCGGCCGAGATGCTGGCGGGGCTGGGTTTTGCCACAACCGGCGTTGCGCCATTTGTGCCGCAAGAGATCATTCTGGCAGATACGATGGTCTTGCCCGCCGGGGCGTTGTCGGTGTCGGATCTTGACATGGCGGCGGCGCTGGCCGGGATCGGTGCAGACACCCTGCCGCTGCCGGGCGAACAGGGCCGGGTGATCGGCCTCTGGCGGCATCTGGGCGGCGGCGTCTTTGGTGTCGCAGGCCTGCTGGTCGATGCCCCAGAACCGATGCGCCGGGTGACAGCGGTGGTGCAGGGCAATCAGGCGGTTGATGCGCTGCGCTGCGAACCCGAACAGATGGCGATCGGCGGCACCATATTCCTGCCGGTGCGGGCGACGCTGAACTGGACACGGGTACTGTTTGTCGCGGCAAGCCCGGCAACGCCAGTCAACGAGGCCGAACTCAGCCTGCGTCTGAAAGTGGCGCCGGGTGGCACGCTGACCGGGCGGCGGATCATCAACGCCCGGCCCGTCATGCTGGATACGGAGGGTTTCTGATCATGGTGACCATCGTAGCGCCCCGGCTTCTGAACCTTGCCGCCTTGCCGGGCACGGCGTCCGAGTCGCACATCCAGCCGGGAAACCACTTGCGCGTGGCCCACAACCCGCTGTTCGGGCTGCCGGTGGCACCGTTCATCCTGCAACGCGCCCGGCTGGGCGACCGGCTGCCCGACAATTTCGGCCCGCGCCGCGACATCGTGTTTCGCGACGCGCAGAACCAAGTCCTGACGCTGCCGATCACGGTGCAGAAAGGCGATGAGATTCGCGCGACCATCGTGCAAGGGGCGGGTCTGACCTGCATTTGGGTCGGGATGCTTAGTGAAGTCCTGGTGCCGTTCTCGCGCCAGCCGCCGCCGATCCGGGTGCCGGTCCGGGGGGCGCAACCCGTGCCGACCACCGGACGGATCGACCCGCGGGTGCTGCGCAAACTGCTCGCCGAACGGCGGAGCGGACCACGTGACGGCGAGGCGGGCTCGGGCGATCTGCGGATGCGCGCCTTTGGGCCGTCGGCCGCTCAGGGTCCGGCTTTGGTGGGCGAGCGCAGGTCTGCCCCCTATACGCTCGGCGCCCCCGCCATCGTCGAGGTGGTGATCACCGGACGCGGCGTCATCACCGACATGGCATGGATCGCAGCACAGGATATCGCGGATCTTGCCTGGCAGACCATCGACATCCTGAACCTGCCGCACGATGCCGGGATGCGCTATCTGTCGGTAACCGATGCGCGCGGTCGGTCCGAGGGCGCGATGCGGGCGCAAGCCCCCCGGAAGCGCCCGTTGCAGGAAACCACAGGCGCGACCGCGCCACCCGCAGCGCCAGCCTTCACCTCGGGCGAGGAAAGCGACCGAGTTCACAGTTTGGCCGATCCGCTTGACCGCGATCTGGATGCATTGATTGACGGCCCCGATCTGCCGCTGCTGGCTGCCGAAACCCTTGCTGTCACCGATGCGGCCGGCAATCCGCTTGCCACGGCACCGGGCGATGACAGCCATATCACCATCAACCATCTGGGCCGGGTGTTGCAAGGCACGCTCGACCCCGGCGTGGCGGCCTGGTTGGGATACAAGGGGCTGGATGCCGCGCCCGATCTGGACAAGGGTCTGAGCTTTTATCGTGTGATCGGTTTTTTCCATCATCCGATGGCCATAGGCGCACCGCTTCGGGCGATGACCGGTCTGCCATTGGCGACCATTCCGGCCAGCGACCGCCAGATGAATGCGACGACTGTTTTCCGCATGGTCGTCAAGTTGGCCAATGAGGTGCTGACTGCCGAGGGCCGCCAGTTGACCGGCCAACTTTTGCCGACCAGCGACTACATGATGATGGCTGCGGTCGCCGCCGTGGACCGTCGCGCCGTCCCCGAGCCGCCCGACCCGCCACAGATGCTGCCACCCGAGCATGTGTCGTGGCTGCCTGCGGCGCCGCCAGCGGCGCTGCGCGAGGTTGAATGCCCGCTGAACGGCGTGCTGATCGGTGCGACGCTGGCGACCGAACGTGAACAACCGACCACCAGATTTGCCGCCTTGAACCGCTTGGTCGGAGGCGGGCCCTGGCACATTCCGCTGACGCTGGGGCTGTCGGCCAGCAATGACGGGGCACCGCTTTTGGGGCAGAACGGACGGCAGGGTTTCATCGCCGACCGTGCGGCCGGACCCGACAACGCCCGCTATCATATCGCCCAGCAGGACCGCTTTGGCCGCTGGTCGGCCTTTGCCTCCGCCGATGCGGCCCCCGGTCCGCGTCCGAAACCGCCGCGTCCGGTGGTGCAGGGCAGCTACCGCCAACCGGCGCTGACGGCTGCGGCGACAACGGGCGGCACCTTTGCCCTGCGGATCCTTCTGCCCGAGGCCGCAAGCCTGGCGCCGGGGTCACATCCGCTGTCGCATGTGCGGCTACGCTTTCGCCACCACAACAGCGCCTCACCGGCAGTCGAGGTGGCAATGCCAGATATCGACGCTGCGGTTGCCACTGCCATCGACATCGACACCCCGCCCCCCGGCCAAACGCCGCGCCGTGCCGTGCCACTGACCCTGACCGGCCCGATCCTGCAACCGACCGAACAGCGTCGCATTGTGATCACCGCGGTCTGGATGGACACCGCCGGGCAGCAGTCGGCCGTATCCGAACCACTTCGGTTGGCGATGACCGATCCCCGCCCGCCGTCGCAGATGCCGATAGCCGATGTGTTGCTGTATTCCTCGCGGGCAGATTCGACCGGGCTGGCATGGATTGAACGCAGTTGGCCGGTGCCCGCCGTCAATCCGCCGATCCATGCGGTCTATTATACCGACGAGGTGCGGCTGCTGGCATGGTTGACTGCGCAAGGACGCGGGACGCTTGCCGACAGCATCGCCGCGCAAAGTGATCGCGCCGCAAGGGCCGGTCAGTTGCGGGCGATACAGGCCGACTTTCCCGACCATCTGTTCGAACGTCTGGCCGATGCCGTGGTTGCCACAGGGCCAACGATGCGGCGGTTCCGCCATGCGGTGTCCGGGTCAAGCCGGGTGCTGAATGCCTACAAGATAGCCGCCGAGGCCCCGGCCAGCGGCGCGCGGCCAACTCTTGCGGGCCTTGACATGGTATTCTACGGCGTGCCGAATTCCGATCCTCCGCCGCGACCGGTCACGGCGGTCCGGCTGGTCGAACCTCAGGCCGGCGAGCCAGCGCTGGTGGCCGAGATCACAGTGTCGCTGCGACCGGGCATAACCCAGGCGGTGATGGCCCGGATCCATCGTACCCGTGGCGGGTCAACCAATCCGTTGAACGCACCGCTGATCACCACCGTGCCGCTGTCGGCACCCGATCCGCAGACCGGGCGCCAAACCGCCATGTTCCGCGATATCGGCACCGCCGGAATCGCGCCTGCCGCACGGCTCAGCGCGTTTTCGCGCTATCAATGGTTCGCCGAGGTGCAGGGCGCGGCTGAATCCGGCTCGGCGGTGCCAGGGCTGTGGAGCCGCATCTCGGATCCGGTCGGGCTTGCCACAGTGCCTTTGCACGCCCCTGTCCAGCCGGTGTTCGACGGCTTTGGCGGAACGCCGGTGGCGGGCGGCTATCAGGGCCTGACACTGGCAATATCGCACCCGATGGGTCTGCAACCGACGCCATTGGGCCACTGGCGATTCGAGGTGCTGCGCGCCCCCCCCGGCGACCCCTGGTCGGTAATGGCGTCAGGAAATATCGTTGACGCACCTCTGGTGGTGCCGGACCCCGTGGCTGGCGGACTGACGCCGCTGGCCACGCAGTTCCGGGTGATTCTGTACGACCCGATCGGCCGCGCCTTGCCCGGTCTGACACTGACCGCCAGTTGACTTTCTTGCAGGCGCGTTGGTGCCGGGCGGGCGGCCAGAAAAGCCACATTCCCGGAGAGAGCATTGATTTTATTTCATGAACTGTCTGACCAGCGGGCTTCTTCTTGCCGGGGACAGCCCCGATGCGCGATCTCTGTGACGGGTATCCCAAAGGTGGTGAAGCGGGTCAGGACTGTCAAACGGACGTGATCTTCGCCTGAGGGTCAAATTTCCGCGCCAAACGGGCTTTACCTGATAGTATCGCGTCGCGGATGTGCGCCCCACACAGAACAACCCACCGCCGGTGACATTGCAGAACAAGCCCACCTCTTCATCACACTGCTACGATGTGAAACGTGAGACCACGATCTGCCGACTTCAGAGATGAAAGAAAATGGCATCAACACAAAGGCCGCCCGAAGGCGGCCTTGTCTGCGGTCTTGACGACACTGTTCCCATTGGAGCGGGCGAAGAGATTCGAACTCTCGACCCTAACCTTGGCAAGAACACGGCCCCCCGCCAACCTATTGATGTTTCGTCACACGAGCCACGTTTCGCCACCCTATGTTCTGTGTTTGGCCACAGGAGTTCCGTTTATCCAAGTACAACGTACTCGGGAGCGTAACATAGGACATCATTTTTCACGCCGCAGGTCGACTTCAGGAAATGCCTCTGATCTGAAATTTGGCGGGGCCAAAGATGCCGTCGCTTCGTCCCGATGAGCCCTATAGGCGAACCGACACGCTGACGAGTGAGCGTAGGCCAAGGCTCTGTTGCAACAGAGTCACTTGCGTTGCGGTGCGGTTTGTCGCTTTTGTCTTTTCAGGATCCGCAGTCGCACGCGAGGGGGACGCCGCTGCTATGAAGGTACTGGTTATCGGAGGGTGCGGCTTCATCGGATCCCATGTGGTGGATCGACTGCTTATCCACGGCCACGCGGTGCGGGTGTTTGACCGCCAGCCGGAACGGTTCAGGCCGCCGCTGCGCGTGGTGGACTACCGATTTGGCAACTTTGCCGATCGCATGGCGCTGATCGACGCGATGGCGGGGGTCGATGCCGTTCTGCATCTGGTGAGTACCACCTTTCCCGGCACGGCCGACCTCGACCCGAAAACCGATGTGCAGGACAATCTGGTCGGCACGATCAGCCTCTTGGACAGCATGATCAGCCTGGGCATTTCGCGCATCCTGTTCCTGTCATCGGGCGGTACGGTGTACGGCGTTCCCGATGTGGTTCCGATTCCGGAAACCCATCCACTGCGCCCCATCAATTCCTATGGAATCGTGAAGGTCGCGATTGAACATTACATGGAGATGTATCGCCGGACGCGCGGCATCTCGCCGGTCGTGATCCGTGCCTCGAACCCCTATGGCTTGCGTCAGGGCCATCTGGGGGTGCAGGGCGTGATCTCGACATTCCTGCGGCGCATTCTTGCGGGCGAGCCGATCGAGATCTGGGGCGATGGCAGCGTGGTGCGCGACTATGTTCATGTGGCGGACCTTGCCGAGTTGTGCAGCCTTGCCGTCGCCTCGGATGCGGTCGGCCCCTACAATGCAGGCAGCGGGGTTGGCGTTTCGCTGAAAGACATCGTGCAGATCATTTCCGAGGTGACGGGAAACGACATCCAGCCGGTCTATAAACCCGCCCGCGCACTGGACGTGCCACGGTCGGTTCTGGACGTCACGCGGGCGCGCACGACGTTTGGCTGGAGCGAGCGCGCGACGCTTGTGGAAGGGGTGCGGGAAACCTGGCAATGGCTTCAGAAAACGGCGGCGGAGTGAGGCTTGCAGGGGGGGCAGCCGGACAGAGATGCAACGGTTTCTGCCACGCCCACCGGCAACGCAAGCGGCAGGACGCAGGCCTTGACAGCGGGCAGTACCCACTGGAGGAGTATCCGGCACATTAACGGCATTGGCGGATATCGCGAACAGACAACGAAACAGTACCCAAAGGAAATGCCTATGCCAGATATGCAACGAGTTTCGTTTTGATAAAGATACTAGTGTTCTGAGTCTGACGGTTGCTACCTTGGCCCACGGATTTCATCGAGTTTGTCCAGCGCGCGTCGTTCTCGGGTGAGGATGTCCTCAGCGGTTTTGGTCCAGGTGAAGGGCTTTGGCTTTTCGTTGTGCTGCAGCA
>JANNWS010000150.1:0-10193 GCA_031408575.1 Rhodobacterales bacterium | reverse complement strand
GGATGGCCACTGCCGCGACCGTTTCGGTTGTCGTGGACTCCAAATTGAACTCGCTGGCTGGCAGTCAACTGTCGCGCGGGCTCGACACTGGTGTGACGCTGGTTGCGGGTCACAAATTCTCGATCACCGCCGATCCGCTTGATGCGTGGAGCATTGGCACCAACGTCGCGCGCCACCTTGGCACTGCCGATGGTGCGCCGTCGACGCGCCTCTACACATTCTTCGGTCAGACGTTCAACCACGGCACTCTGGTCGGCAAAATCGGCGAGGGTCTGTTCTTCCGGGTCGGCTCCTCGTTGCTGAACGAGATTGCCAATGCGTCGGGCGCCTTGAGGCTGTTCATGTGGGACACGAACTTTGCCGACAATTCGGGCGACATAAAGGTTGATATCGCGCTGGTGCCGCTGCCTGCCTCGGCACCACTCCTGCTCGCCGGCCTTGGCGGCCTTGCAGCACTGCGTCGTCGTCGCAAGCAGGTCTGATCTCTGAAGTCATCGCAAGAGCCGCAGCAGAAATGTTGCGGCTCTTTGCTTTTGGAGATCAGTCTTTCGGTCCGATCATGTCTTCGGGGCGCACGACGCGGTCGAAGGTTTCACCATCGACGAATCCTAGTGCGATGGCCTCTTCGCGCAGGGTGGTGCCGTTTCTGTGCGCGGTCTTGGCGACTTTGGTTGCGTTGTCATAGCCGATGGTCGGGGCAAGTGCTGTGACCAGCATCAGGCTTTCGGACATCAGCTTTTCGATGCGCGCGGTGTTGGCCAGGGTGCCGACCACCATGTTGTCGGTAAAGCTGCCCGCAGCATCGCCCAGCAGTTGCATGGATTGCAGGACGTTGTAGCTCATCATCGGGTTGTAGACGTTCAGCTCGAAATGGCCCTGCGACCCGGCGAAACCCACGGCGGCATCATTGCCCATGACCTGTACGCAGACCATCGTCAGCGCTTCGGCCTGGGTCGGGTTGACCTTGCCGGGCATGATTGAGCTTCCCGGCTCATTCTCGGGCAGAAGCAGCTCTCCAAGGCCGGATCGCGGGCCAGAGCCAAGCAGGCGCATGTCGTTGGCGATCTTGAACAAAGACACGGCCACGGTTTTCAGGGCGCCGGAAAACATGACCATCGCGTCATGGGCGGCCAGCGCCTCGAACTTGTTGGGGGCCGGGACGACCGGCAGCCCCGAAATTTCGGCGATCTTGGCCGCAACGCGGCGATCCCAGCCGACACGGGTGTTCATTCCGGTCCCCACGGCTGTGCCACCCTGGGCCAGTTCGTAGATCTCGGGCAGCACCTTGTGGATCCGCAGGATGCCCTGGCTGACCTGATGGGCATACCCACTGAATTCCTGACCCAGCGTCAGGGGGGTGGCATCTTGGGTATGGGTGCGGCCGATCTTGATGATGTCCTTGAACTCGACCGACTTGGCGGCAAGTGCGTCGTGCAGTTTGTGCAGGCCCGGCAGCAGAACATCCCGCGCGACCATGCCGATGGCGACATGCATCGCGGTCGGGAAAGTGTCGTTCGAGGATTGGCTCATGTTCACATGATCGTTCGGGTGGACCGGCTTCTTCGATCCCATGACACCGCCCAGCATCTCGATCGCGCGGTTCGAGATCACCTCATTTGCATTCATGTTGGACTGGGTGCCGGAACCGGTCTGCCAGACCACGAGGGGGAAGTTGTCGTCGAACTTGCCGTCGATCACCTCCTGTGCGGCGGCCTCGATGGCTTTACCCAACGCGGGGTCCAGATCTCCCTGTGTGACATTCACGGCGGCGCAGGCGCGTTTGATGATTGCGAGCGCGCGGATGATGGCGACGGGCTGACGTTCCCAACCGATCGGAAAGTTGAGGATCGACCGCTGGGTCTGTGCGCCCCAATACTTTTCTGCGGGAACCTGAAGCGGGCCGAAGCTGTCGGTCTCGGTGCGGGTCGCGGTCATCTGGCAAGCCTTATCCTGAGGTTCCGAACCTCATAAGGCGGGGCAGGGGTGAAATCAATTCGGATAGCCTCCGACAGCAGCGATCAAACCGATATTGTCCCTGGCAGAGCCGCGCAAATTGAAAGATCTGCCGCGGCCCGTCTATTTGCGGAACTTGTCGAGGCTTACCACCTCGGCGGCATGCTGGGGGGGGGCATCTTCGCCTTCGCCATCCTCGTCGCCGTCATCTTCGTCGTCATCGTCGGAATGTGTCTCGAACCGCAGGCCGAATTCGACCGATGGATCAACAAAGGTCCGCACGGCGTCAAAGGGAATGATCAGCGGTTCCGGTTGGTTGCCGAAGTTGAGCGTGATCGAGAAGCCTTCATCGGTCACGACAAGGTTTTCGAACCAGTGCTGGATCACCACCGTCATTTCCGCCGGATAGCGCGCGCGCAACCAATCGGCGATGGCAACATCGGGATGGGTGGTGTCAAAGGTGATGAAAAAATGATGCGCCCCCGGCAGACCGTTCTCGGAGACATCGGTCAACACAGTCTGGATCAGGCCCCGCATGGCCCGGTGCATCAGATTTCCATAGTCGATTGAACGCGCCATGCCGTGATCCTTGAACATCCGCTATCTCGTAGCATAGGGGATTCGAGTGCGAAAGGAAGGGGCGGGATCGTGTTTGTGAGGGACCTAAGCCAGTGAAATCGCCCACGAGGCGAACGCCGAGAGGCCCAGTACAAGCGGCAAAGGCCAGTGCCGCGACAGGATCAGAAACCCCGCGCCCAACCCAAGAAGAACTGCAACAGGTTGCACGCTGGACCAGACCGGCGCGATCATTGAAATCGGGCCAAGGGTGACAACCGGCACGTCGGTAAAGATCACATGGGCCGCAAACCACAGTGACAGGTTGGCAATGACCCCCACCACAGCGGCGGTGATGCCCGCCAGCGCGCCTTGCAGCGCGGGGCGGCGCGTCAGGTGGTCAAGCCAGGGCGCACCGGCAAAGATCCACAGAAAACAGGGGGCGAAGGTCATCCACAATGTTACCAGACCGCCCGCGATTCCCAAGGCCAGCCCGCCCTGCTGGAAGGCGGCCAGAAATCCAACGAATTGGGTCACAAGGATCAGCGGCCCCGGTGTGGTTTCTGCAAGCCCCAGCGCATCCATCATCTGCCCCGGAGTAAGCCAGCCAAAATCGGCCACCACGGTTTGCGTCATCCAGCCGAGCACCGCATAAGCCCCGCCAAAGGTGAAGACCGCCAGTTGCGAGAAGTAGACGCCAATGCGGGTAAGAATCCCGCCCTCGATCAGCGCAAGTGCGGCGAGCGGCAGCAGCCAGATTGCCAACCACAGGGCGATTGTTCGCAACGTTGGGCCAAGGGGCGGGGCGCGCGACGGCAGGCCGGTGACCGGTTTGCCGCGCCCGCGCAGCCAGCCCCAGAGGGCCGCTGCCGCCACGATCAGCGGGAACGGAAGACCAAAGGCGAACAGCCCGAGAAAGGCGAGGCCCGCAATCAGATAGTCGGTCTGGCCCTTGAGCGCCTTTTTCGCCACCCGTTGCAGGGCGTGAATGACGATGGCTACCACCGCCGCCTTTACCCCCAGCAGCAGCGATTGGGCCACCGCACCGGCACCAAACAATGCATAGGCGATGGCGATGGCCATAATCACCACCGCCCCCGGCCCGACAAACAAAAGGCCCGCAATCAGCCCGCCCTTAGTGCCATGCAGCTTCCATCCGGCATAGGTGGCAAGCTGCATCGCCTCCGGTCCCGGCAACAGCATGCAGAACGACAGCGCACGCAGGTATTCCTCTTCGGTCATCCAGTTGCGCTGTTCCACCAGTTCGCGGTGCATCAGGGCTATCTGTGCGGCGGGACCGCCGAAGGACAGAACGCCGATACGGGCAAAGACGCGGGTAAGTTCGGCAAGGGACGGGGCCATTTACGCGCGCCCTGCACGCCAGTCATGGCCTTCATCAAACCCGTCGCGCGCCCAGCGGTAAAGCGCGTCATACATCGCCATTCCGGCGTCAAGCTGCGCCAGATCATCGCGGTAGAGGCGCGAGAGGCCGACCGAGAGCGCCAGCAGCCCCGCCGCCTGCGGGGCAAGGTCGTGCCGGTCGGTATCGGCGGCACGCACCACGGTGGCAAGGCGTTCCATTGCGGGCGTGGACAGACCGAAATCGGCCACCATCGCATCGAAGGTGCAAAGATCGCCGCGATGGGTCCAATGTACGCCTTCGACGTCAAAAGGTGCGGCGTTGAAGCGCTCGGCCACGCCCGCAACCTCGGACGGCGGCACGAACAGGAACCGCGCGGTGGGGTCGACAAAGCGGCGGATCAGCCAGGGGCAGGCGATCCGGTCCACCTTGGGGCGGTGGCGCGTGACCCAGAGCGCGCCGGGGGTGAAGGTGTGGACGGGAATGCGGGGCAGTGCGGCGCTCGCCCAGGCTTCGGAGCCACCTTCAAGCACCTCGGCACGGATCCCGCGCAGGCGCAGCAGGGCCGCAGCCCCTTCGGACAGCTTGCGGCCACGGGCGCAGATCAGGATGGCGTGGCGGCCAGTGAGCGCGGGGGCGAGGGCCTCGACCGCCTCATGCGGCTGGCGTCGGGCGGTCGGGATAAGGAAGGGGTCGGCGTCGGCATCCTCGGCTGTGCGGACGTCGATCAGGGCGGGGGCATCGGCGCTGCCGATCAGACGGAACAGTTGCGCCGGGGTGATGGCATTCAGGTTTGGCATCGGGGGCATCCCTTGTGATGTGACACTGGATGCGATGCTCAAGCTTGCGCCTCACGGGGTGACCGCAAACCCCATAAGCGACTGGTAGGCCAAGGGTCGGGGGGCGGTCAAGCGGGGCGCGCCGTCAACTGATCGGTTTGGTGACCTCGCGCAGCAGTTTCTCTCTTATCGCGCGGGAGTAGTCGCGCAGACCACGCGCGGTCATCACAAAGCCGCCCTTGGTGATGGCCCAACGCTTGTAGAAGGAACTGATCGGGGAAGAGTTGCCCATGTCTTCAATGGCGATGGCATTGATCTCGATCCCCTGTTTCTGGGCGAACTGGCGGGCGCGGCTGACGGTGTTGCCCGTCGTCTGTGACCCGTCCGAGAACATGTCGATAACAAAACCTGCGTTTTCCGGGCCGTCGCCCGACAGATCGATGACGCGGCGCCTACAATCCGGGACGGCAGCGAATTGGGCGGTGGAAAAGGCAATAGCCTCGCCCACCGCAGTATCGGATGCGGCAAAAGCGCGGGTCAGGCCGCGAACCTCGGTGCCAAGGCGCGCAACTTCGCCGGGTGACAGCATGCGCTGCCACGTAATGACCAATGCCTGCTGGCCGACCCCCGACCATTGCACAACGGCCAAGGCGACCTGTCCCTTGACCAGCGCATCCGATACTTCCGGGTCGTCAAGCGCATCGGCAAGGCCCTGCACCTGCAGCGTGAATTCCGCACCGTCGATAGAGCCGGAAATGTCCATTGCCAGTACAAGGGCCGTCTCACAGGCCCAGGCCGGAGCAGAGAGGCAGGCCCAAAGGAATACCGTACGCACCATCATCGTGGAAGCGTTGCATGATCGACCTGTGATGAGAAGGTAAAAGGTGCAGGTTTCTGTTGCCAGGTACCTGCGAACCCCGCCTTACGCTGCTAGGCGCAAGGGCTTAATTTTCGATTTCTCGAACTGCTTACGCAGCCAGAGCCATCGGAGCACGGTTGTCATTGGCAACTGTACATTTGGACCGATAACGGTGGTACCTCACCGAGCAAAAGCTGGCCCCTTTAAACGTTCGTCGATCCTGTTTCGACCCCCTCCGCCCCCAATGCAGGGATGTTTGGTGGAGTCGCCGGGTACCGCCCCCGGGTCCGATCCGCGTATTACGGGTGCGTTTATCGCCATAGTCCGGGTTACCCCGGACCTCCTCAATATAGGGGGCGACCGGGCGTGGTGCAAGCAGGGAAGGGGGCTGCCTGCCCCCAACGGTCTACGGCCACTTCCGAGAACATTTCTGCCAAGATGAACAGCCAAAAAGCAAAGCGCCCGGAACGAGGTCCGGGCGCTTTGTGTTATTGGTTCATGGTTGGGGAAAGCCGGGTCAGAAGCCGGCCTTGATCAGCTCGAACTCTTCCAGCATCCGGTCGCGCATGGCAGAGGCGATCGGCACCTGCGCCAAAAGCGTCGTCTCGACCGGATTTACTTCCCACTTGACGAGATCTTCGGCCGGGATGGTTGCCATCGCGGCGTCGTTGGAATGGGCGTAGCCCACGGTTTCCAGCAGCACCTTGGCCGTGTCGTGCGACAGCCAAGCGTTGATGTAATCATACGCCTTGTCTTCGCTTCCTGCGGCGTCCTTCATGTTGACGTAACCGCAAAAAAAGCTTGACGCACCTTCTGTGGCCTGACGCTGAAAGCCGACGTTGAACCCCTCGGCGCGCAGCAACGGAATGACGTCATTCCAAGACCACGAGATCAGCACCTCGCCGCCCGCCATCAACTGGGCCAGTTCCGATGGATCGGTCCAATAGGCGCGGACATTGGGATGCACTTCGCGCAGCCAGGCAGCGGCAGCGGCGAACTGCTCTTCCGTAACCTGTGTCCAGTCGCTGACGCCGGTGGCAAGCAAGGCAAGCGCCCATACGTCATCGGTATTGTCGGGCAGCGAGATGCGACCAGCGAACTTCGGGTCCTTGAAGACCTGCAATGACGCCACGTCTTCGGCCGTCACCTTGTCTTCGTTCCAGGCGATTGCGGTGTAGGCAAAGTCGGTCGGGATAAACCAGATGCCGCCGTCATCCTTGAAGATCGGCGACTCCAGCACGGCCGGACTGATGTTGGCGAATTCTGCAATGCGGCTGACATCCCAAGGCTCGATCAGCCCGGCGTCGCGGTACTTTGACACCATCTGCGAGCAGGGATGTGTGACATCGGCCTTGAATCCCGACGACAGCTTCTGAAACGCCTCATCATCGTCGCCGAACAGCGCGTAGGTCGGGCCTTGGCCGTGCTTGGCGACATAATCCTTGACCAGATCGGGGTTCTGGAAGCTGGCCCAGTCGAAAACAATCAACTCGGGGTCTTCGGCATGGGCGGCAAAAGCGAACGGCAGAACCAGCGAAACGGCGGCTACACTGGCGAGCAAGGTTGAATAACGGGCCATCGGCATCCTCATCTGAAGACCTGTGCTTTGCATTCACTTTCGTGAATGCTTGACTGCGACGTAGTGATGCAAGGCCGAAGTCTCAAGCAATTTTTGTTACGCGGCGGTTACAAATCAGCGTGACGTTGGGTCATTCAGCGTTGGCAGGCCGTGCTGCCGGTTTCTGCGGCAAACCGGGTACGGATGCCGGTGAGTCGCCCGACTTGCCAAGGGCCTCGTCAACCCCTAGTCAAGCTTTCCAGACTCCTTTTCCCAAACATGAGATGCGTCCATGCCGCTTGACCTTGATTTCGTGCGCAGCCAGTTTCCTGCCTTCGCGTCCGGCCCAAGCAAGGGACAAGCGTTTTTCGAGAATGCCGGCGGCTCTTACCCGTGTCAGCACGTGATCGACCGGCTGCATCGCTTTTATACCGAGCGCAAGGTGCAGCCCTATGCGCCCTTTGCCGCCGCCCGTGCGGGTGGGGCCGAGATGGACGAGGCGCGCAGCCGGCTGGCCGCGATGATGGGCGTGGCGGACGATGAGGTGTCGTTCGGCCCGTCGACCAGTGCGAATACCTATGTACTGGCCCAGGCTGCACGGACCTGGCTGCGCCGCGAAGGTGGGGCGGTTGTCGTCACCAATCAGGACCATGAGGCGAATTCGGGCGTCTGGCGGCGTCTGGCCGATGACGGGATCGAAGTTCGGGAATGGTGCATCGACCCTGAAACCGGGCATCTTGACCCGGCCGACCTTGTGCGGCTGCTGGAAGATGGCCGGGTGCGGCTGGTTTGTTTTCCGCATTGCTCCAACGTGGTGGCCGAGATCAATCCGGTCGCCGAGATCTGCGGGCTGGCCCGTGCTGCTGGCGCGCGCACGGTGGTTGACGGGGTCAGCTATGCGCCGCACGGCTTTCCCGATGTGCCTGCCCTGGGGCCGGATGTGTACCTCTTTTCGGCCTACAAGACCTTTGGGCCGCATCAGGGGATCATGGTGATCCGTCGCGCGTTTGGCGAAGAACTGCCCGCCCAGTGTCACGGCTTCAATGCGGATACGCTGTACAAGCGGTTCACCCCGGCAGGCCCGGATCACGCGCAGATCGCCGCCTGCGCCGGAATGGCCGACTACATTGATGCGCTACACGCCCATCACTTCGCGCCGGACGCCGACCCTGCCGCACGCAACCGCGCCGTGCATGACCTGATGCGGGCGCAGGAAGTGGCGGTGGTGGCACCGCTGATGGACTATCTGGCGGGGCGCAACGATCTGCGCCTGATCGGGCCGCGCGGTGCCGCCGATCGCGCGCCCACGGTGGCTGTGGCCTTGCAGGATGCGGCCCAGCCCGTATCGGTCGCGCTGGCCGCCCATGGGATCAACTGCTGGGCGGGCGATTTTTACGCCGTGCGCCCGCTGGAGGCGATGGGCGTGGATATGGCCAAGGGCGTGCTGCGGATGAGCCTTGTGCATTACACCAGTGCCGCGGAGGTGACGCGGCTGATCGCGGCGCTTGACGCAGTGCTTTGATCCTGCCGGTGCGATGGAGGGCTGTCTGCCCCCCGCTGCGCCTTGGCCTTTGGCCAAAGCACCCCCGAGGATCTTTTTGCAAAGATGAATGGCTCTTGCGGTGTTGCTTTTGGGCGCTATCTACCTGACCATATGGAAAAACGTGCAATCCGGTGACGATGACTGACCCCCTGATCCTGTGGTTTCGCCGCGACCTGCGTTTGGCCGATCACCCGATGCTGACCGAGGCGATCCGCTCGGGCCGCTATGTGCTGCCGGTTTTCATTCTTGATCCGGAAACCGAGGCGCTGGGGGCTGCGGCGAAGTGGCGGTTGGGGCTGGCGGTAGAGACGTTTGCCCGTGCGCTGGAAGGTTTGGGCAGCCGCTTGATTCTGCGGCGGGGGCCGGCGCTGGCCGTGCTGGAGGGGTTGATCGCCGAAACCGGGGCTGCGGGTGTGCATTGGTCGCGGCTTTATGACCCGGCGTCCAAGGCGCGCGATGGCGTGGTCAAGGCAGCGCTGAAGGCGCGCGGGCTTGAGGCGCTCAGCCACACGGGCCACCTTTTGTTCGAGCCTTGGACGGTGGCGACGGGGCAGGGCGGGTTCTACCGTGTCTACTCGCCGTTCTGGCGGACGGTGAAGGACCGCGACGTTGCGATCGCGCACCCGGCACCGCTTGCGCTGCCCGCGCCGACCCTCTGGCCGCCGTCAGACGTGTTGGCCAACTGGCATATGGGATCGGCGATGGACCGCGGGGCTGCAATCGTCACACCGTATCAGGCGGTGGGCGAGGCAGCGGCGCGGGGGCGGCTGGACGTTTTCCTTGACGGCCCGGTCAATGCCTATGCGGCGGCGCGCAACCTGCCGGCTGTCGAGGGTACGTCGCGGCTGTCAGAAAATCTGACCTATGGCGAGATCGGGCCACGCACCGTGTGGCATGCCGGGATGCGGGCGTTTCACGAAGGGCGGGCGGGGGCCGAGACGTTCCTGAAGGAACTGGTCTGGCGTGAATTTGCCTATCACCTGCTGCACCACACACCCCATATCGCGAGCGCCAACTGGCGGCCGGAATGGGACGCGTTCCCATGGCAAAGCGATAGCGCCGAGGCCGAACGCTGGCGGCGCGGAATGACCGGAGTGCCATTTGTCGATGCTGCGATGCGCGAGATGTATCTGACCGGAACGATGCACAATCGTGGGCGTATGATCGTGGCATCCTATCTGACCAAGCACCTGATGACCGATTGGAAAGTGGGGCTGGCGTGGTTCGCCGACTGCCTGACGGATTGGGATCCGGCGGCGAATGCGATGGGTTGGCAATGGGCTGCCGGATCAGGGCCGGATGCCGCGCCCTATTTCCGCATCTTCAACCCGGAAACCCAGGCCGAAAAGTTCGACCCGACAGCCGCATATCGCCACCGGTTCATCGCCGAACTGACCCCGGCACCGGGACCGGAGGCGCTGGCCTATTTCCGCGCCGTACCGCGTCATTGGGCGCTGGACCCGACCATGCCCTATCCTGCGCCGATGATTGCCCTTTCGGCCGGGCGTGACCGGGCGCTGGCGGCGTATGGGGCGCGAAACTTGTGACATTGGCAAACGTATCCGTCAGCATGACGGCAAAAAGAC
>JANNWS010000149.1:0-5993 GCA_031408575.1 Rhodobacterales bacterium | reverse complement strand
CAGGAGTTCTTCCCAGTCAGCAACTGAAACGGTGACAGCGACAGGCCGATCCTTCTTGGTCAGCAGGACAGGCTCTCGTTGTGCGGCATCGATGAACCGGCCGAACTCTTTGCTGGCTGCGGTGGCAGACATGGTTTTCATACTGGGGCCTTCCGAATCCTGTTGCATATCCGGATTATACGGATTTTCCGGGGTAAGTGAAGGGACGTTCTGCTACTACAGCCCTGCGGCCTTGGTCAAGTTCACCCTGAACCTGTCACGCCGCCGCTGGTATCTGCGGGTCATCTCTGCGCTGGCATGGCCAAGCTGCTTCTGGACATAGCGCTCGTCCACTTCGGCGCTGCTTGCCAGCCCCGCGCGCAGGGAATGACCAGAGTAAAGGGCCAGTCGCTCTGTCTTGGAAAGTTCGGGCCGCAAGCCCGCGTCCTCAACAGCCTGCTTGATCAGTCGCGCGACGTGCTTGTCGGACAGGCGTTCGCTCGTAGCCTTCAGCCCGTTGCGGCTGACCGCCACGAAGAGGGGGCCGAAGTCGATCCTGGCGTAGTGCAGCCATTGGGTGAGGGCATGGACCGGGCACGTCTGGTCGGCGGAGCCGCGCCCGATTTCCACTTCGCGCCAGCCGGTCTTGCCGCGCAGGGTGATCAGCGCGCCGCCTTCCTGCACCTCGACCCAGCCACCACTGTCGGGAGTGTCGTCCTTGCCGTGATCGAGGCTGACGATCTCGGAGCGGCGCAGGCCGCCGGCAAAACCGATGAGAAGAATGGCGCGGTCGCGCAGGCCGCGCAGATCATGGGGCAGGGTGGCCAGCATGTCGCGCAGGTCTTCGGGCAGGATTGCTTCTTTCTGGACAGGGGGCCGGGCGTGTTTGCGACGGATACCCGCGAGGATGGTGGCGATGTGGCGGTCTTTGCGGTCCATGCGATGGCCCCGCTGCGCAAAACTCCAGGCGAGGCCGGAGAGACGACGTTCGATCGACGCAACCGATAGGGCAGGGGCCTTACCGCCCGGCGCTGCCAGATCGGCGATGTAAAGCCCGATCAGCTGGGGCGACGGGGGTAGGGGGTCCGCACCGCGCATCCGGCACCAGCGGGCGAACTGCGCACAGTCCTTGGCATAGGCCTTGAGGGTGTTTTCAGAGGCAGCAGCGCGAGCATAGTCGCGCGCGGTTTCCACCAGTCGGTCCAGCGTGCCGGAGCCAGCGATGCGAGAGGGCAGGGTGAGGGCACCGTCCTCAGGCGCAACGCTCTCGTCCCGTTCGTTCGGATCTGAGTGCTTTGGCGGGTCGATGGGTGATTTCTGGTGCGTTTCGGTCATGCTTTTGAGCCTACTCTCTTTGTGTCCGATAATGCAAACTTATTGGACACAACGGCGCTGCAAAGGATGCGGCGCTATTTGCAACTTTCTGTGGCAAAAAGCGCCGTCGCGGACTAGGCTTCGGCCATGCGAAAACCGAGCATTCAAGCCACTGCGGCCCTGCCGATGCCTCCCATTCTCCCGGGCTGGATCATGTCCGGGACTGCCGACACCTTGGAGGCCGCGGCGTTCCGGTCCGGGGCCGCACTGGCGCATCTGACCTTTGTGACAAATGCCGCAGATCTGCCCCAAGCCCTGTGGCGTGACCGGCTGGCGCTGGTGGCAGCGGAGGTTTGCGCAGGAATTGCCGGTCGGCGCGAAGGGGCCGGAGCATTGCGTGATGCGGTGCACCTGACGAAGGAAGGCGATGATCCCGGCCCGGCGGGCCGAGTCTTTCGACAATGGTCGAGGGCGGTTGCGCGGCCGATTTCGGTCTCGAATCTGGGCCGCGCGCTGGAGGGTGTCGCGCCAGAGCGGATTGCCCTTTGCCTGGATGCCACCGGACCAACCCCGGTTGACCGCGCAGCGCAGCTCATCGAGGCCGTGCTGGAAGGCAACCCGCGTGGCGAGACGGTGGCCTTGATCCTCGCGGATGCGGTGCTGGCGAAGTCACTGGGGCAGGACCATGTTCTGCCGCTTTTGTCGCTGGCCCTGAAGGCGCGTGATCTGCGCCTGCGCGGGAATGAGTTACGGCTGGCCTGCCACCGGGCGGTCGGTGTCGGAGTGCGACAGGCCCTGCCTCTGGCGGGGGAACTTTCCCGGGCGGCGGTCCGGTTGCGCGCGGTGGTGCCGAAGCTGCGCGCCAAGGGGGCCGCGCGCGCGGTCGATCTGGTCCTGTCGCACGATGCGCTGGCACCCTCGGCCCTTGACTTCATGTCGGACCGGGCCGCGCGGCGGCTGTGCGACCGGCTGGTCAGCCTGGGTGCTGTCCGCGAGCTGACCGGGCGGGACACGTTTCGTCTCTATGGGGTCTGACCATGACGCGGCGCGGGGAGCCAGACCTTGACCGGGAACTGATCGACCTGCCAGCCGATCTGCGCTGGCGCGAATGGCTGCGCCGGATCGAGGCGGTGCTGTTTGCCAGTGCCGGCCCTGTCGCGCGCGGAGATCTGGCGCGGGTGGTGGGGCAGGGGGCCTCGGTCGATCTCCTGATCGAAGATCTGGTGATTGATCTGGAGGGCCGCCCCTATGAAGTGGCGCAGGTCGGCGCGGGCTGGATGCTGCGGACAAAGCCCGCCTATGCCCCGGCGGTCCGCGCCGCGGCGGATGTGGGGGCTCAGGCGTTGAACCTGTCGGAGTTCGACCTGGCCGTGCTGGCGGCTATTGCTTTTCACCAACCGATCAGCCGCCAAGGGTTGAAGGATATTTTCGGGAAGGAGATCAGCCGTGACCTGATCGGGCGGCTGGCCGAGCGCGACCTGATCGGGACCGGCCCGCGCGAACCGCGGCGCGGCGCGCCCTATACATTCGTCACCACGGATGCCTTCCTTGCCGTCTTCGGGATGGAGTCCTTGCGCGACCTGCCCGATCCCGAGCAACTCGCAGATGCCGGCCTGGCGGGCCCGTCGGAGGCCACGGGCATTCAAGAGGCCAGCGAGCCCGTGACGCGAGATCGCTCCATGTATGGAAGCGCCGATCCCGACCTTCTCCACGCGCGAATGATGCCACTTATGCCGCCATAAGTCGTCCCGGGGACCTGTGCCCAAACCATGAGCCATGCCGATAGCCTTACTGGAATTGCGAGATCGCCAATATCCTGTCCTGCCTCGCGCGCTCGAGCCTTGGCGACATGTTCCAAAATATGTCTGTCCACGAACGCATAACCCGCTTCCCCGAGCAACGATCCGCGTTCTGGCGTCGTCGCCACGGCACTTACCCTGGAATAGAGATCGCCATCCGGGCGCCCCGCGTCTCGGTCGAGCCCCGATCGCCAGAAAATCGTACCAACCTGCACCGATATCGAAGCAGAACCCAATTGGGGACAACGCGACACCAAATGGGATGACGTGCTGTCGCGCCTGCCGCCGCGCGACTGAAAGGCCGCTCGGTTGCTGTGCAAAGGGCTCGCAATCGAAGAATCCCGCATCCTTTGGCGTCCTCCCCCTGACCTACCTTGGCACATCATGCGATCGGGGGGGGGCGGTCACATCATCAAAGCCTACGTGTCAGCACGCGAAATGTCCGAACCTGCAGTGGGCATTCCAAACGCAGCCTGCGATAATAACGTCAACAAGATAGCGATTGGCTTGGCCAGTTTTCAAACATTTTTGCGATCTGAGGAATGATGAAGTTTTGACGCCTTACCCCACCACCCCCGCTATCGGAATGGCCGTAAGCGACCTTTCCAACCAATCGGGTGCTTTGTGCTGGCGATTGCACCGTGGTCAAGTCGAGCTGTTGTTGATCACAAGCCGCGACACGGGACGCTGGGTCATTCCGAAAGGTTGGCCGCATTCCAAACTAACCGCCGCCGGGTCCGCCGAGGCTGAGGCATGGGAAGAGGCCGGAGTTCAGGGTCTTTTATGCGACGAACCTTTGGGGTTCTTCACCTACAATAAAGTACTGCGTCCGGGTGTGGTTCAGCCCTGCACCGTTTCGGTTTTTGCGCTGCGTGTAGCGCACGTGCGCGCGAAGTTTCCAGAACGTCGGAAGCGTCGACGCAAATGGTTTTCTGCCGCCCGTGCGTCGCGCAAGGTCGCAGAACCGGAATTGCGGGCACTGATGGTAGCTCTCTCTATCGTCCGACACTGCCTTGTTGCAACAACTACTTTCTCGGCAGGACGTTGTCCGCGAGGTTACAGCGCTTGAAGCAGCGTTCTTCGCCATGCACCCCGGCAATATGGACTATCGGGCGCGCGACATGACGGTCTCGTCCTTGAACTTTGCTGACATGGCGGCGCTGCATGCCGCCGATACAGGCATGGAGGCAGCGCGCTTGCCATGGCAAACGCCGCTCACGCTGTTCCAAACCTTGCAAGGCTCGCTGCATCGGTTCAGTTTTCATGAACCTGGCAACCCAAAAGCCGAACCGACAAACGGTCATACCCTTGTTTTGGGCAAATCTGGCGGCGGCAAAACCACCACCGTCGCCTTCCTCGCGGCCCAAGCCCAAAGGGCAGGGGGTCGGACCATCATCTTCGACAAGGAAGCCGGTCTCAAAATGGCTGTCCGCGCCCTTGGCGGCCGCTACGCGGAAATCCGGGCTGGACGTCCAACAGGGCTGAACCCGCTTGCCACCGAATCCGGGGAACGCGGCGAGGCGTGGTTTCTGGATTGGCTGGTAGCCCTTCTCGAACAGCGCAGCGGGCCGATGACACCGCTGCAATCGGAGGCCCTGAAATCTGCCATTTCTCAGAACGGCAAAGCCCGGGAAGGCTTGCGGAACTTCCGCGCGTTTCAGGAACTGTTTGGAGATGTCGGCGACGGCCTCGATCTGGCACAGCGCATCAGCGAATGGGGTCCGGAAGGCCGCTATGGCTGGGTCTTTGGCGAGGCCGACGAACCGGTGGTGGATTTTACCAGCCATGATGTGACGGCCGTCGATCTGACTGAAATCCTCGACCTCGGCACCGAGCGCACCGCGATCCTCGGCTATCTTTTCCGTCGCATTGAGATGCTGATCGAGGAAAAGCGCCCGACGCTGATCCTGATCGACGAGGCCTGGAAAGTGCTCGACGACGAATACTTCGCCAAGAAGCTCGCCGAATGGCTGGTGACGGCGAGGAAGAAGAACGTCGTCGTGGTGATGATGACGCAGTTCCCAAGCCAGATCCGGGGGTCCAAAGCCCGCTCGATCCTGGAAGCGCTGCCAAACCAGCTGCTGTTTCCAAACGGCGAAGCGGCAAGTGCTGACTATGACAGTTTCCGGCTGACCGATGGCGAGTTGGACTTCGTCCTGAGCCCAATCCCGGGTCAGCGGATGGTGCTGTCGCGGACGCCGCGCAGTTCAACCGTGCTGAATGTCGATCTCAAGGCCCTGGGGCCACTTTTGACGGCCCTCGGCGGTGGTCAGGCTGGGCTCAACGCCTTTGGTGCCGACTATGCCGCGCGCCCCAAATTCTGGAAGGAATGATTGTCAAATGAAATCAATATATTACATAACCTTGATTATCGGACTCGGGTTCTTGCCCCTCGCGGGCTGCACCGGCGTGCCGATTGCCAAGACCAATTGCTGGGCCACCGCTGGAACCAGTGTGACCACTTCCACCAAGGGCGCAAGCCCGGATGCGGTGCTTGTCTCTCGCGGCAACACGTCGGGTCTTGATGTCATTCCCTGCGAATAACCCTCTTGGCCTGATCGGGGCATTGGCCTTGGGCGTGGCGGTCCTGCCTTGGCCTGCGACGGCGCAGGGCGTGCCGATTGTCGACCCTAAATCGATCATCCAGCACGGGCTGGAAATCGCGCAGATGTCCTATCTGACCGGCGCGCGCGAACTTGAGGCCGACAAGAAGCGTCGCATCGATGAATTGCATCAGGACCAGCTTGACGCGCTGGATGCCACGCTGGCGATGATGACCGGCCAGACACCGTGGATCGGCGATCTCGAAGTGATCCCCGGTGCCGAAGCGGAAGTCCTTTACGCCGTCGAGGACAACAATCCCTATGCCGATCGGCTTTTCGGCGATGCCAAGACCAGCAT
>JANNWS010000148.1:0-7703 GCA_031408575.1 Rhodobacterales bacterium | reverse complement strand
CGCCACGGCGGCGTCAAGGTCCGGCACGGCGATGGCGACATGGTTCAGACGGCCGATCATCGCAGCACTCCCCCAGTGATTCTTTCCGGTTATGGGCAGGACGCGCGGCTTGGGCAAGGGGCGCTGCGTCGCAGGGGGGTGCAGGTGGCAGTTTACCTGATCTTAGTCCTGAACTGGTTCCCTGCGACTCACGCTCTCTTGCGAAAGGTCCGCCATGCCCGCCCCTGATCACCGCCCCCTGTCGCTGCCCGACGCGGGTATGCAATCCCGCCCTGCCTTGCCGTTACAGGGCCTGACTCTGCTTGCCGTCGAAGACAGCCGTTTCGCGTCCGAGGCGCTGCGGCTTTTGTGCCAGCGTTCGGGCGCGCGCCTGCGCCGGGCGGAAACACTCGAAGCGGCGGCGCGCCACCTTGCGGTCTACCGGCCCGACGTGGTGATCGTCGATCTGGGCCTTGCCGACGGTGACGGCACCGATCTGATCCGCGGGCTTTGCCGCGACGGGTGCCGCGGGCCGGTGGTGCTGGGGACCAGCGGCGATCCGGCCGGGCGCGGTGCCGCGATTGCCGCGGGCGCTGCGGGCTTTCTCGACAAGCCGTTGGACAACCTCGCAAACTTTCAGGCCGCGATCTTGCGCCACCTGCCGGGTCAATCCGCCTTGCCATCCTTGATACCCGATGCGCCCCCCCTGCGCCCCGATACGCTGGCGCTGCATGACGATCTCGCCCATGCGGCCCTGCTGCTGCGCGCGGCAACCGACACGCCCGCGCGCCGATATGTTGCGGGCTTTCTTGGCAGCGTCGCGCAAAGCGCGCGGGACGAAGGCCTCGCGCAGGCGGCACGCCACGCGGCCGACGCCGCGACCGGCTTGCCGCGCCTTGCCGCCCTTGTCAGCGCGCGGCTGGCCACCGCCGATCCTGCGTTTGCGCGTAACTGCAGACCGCAAGCTGAGTTGGCCATTCCCCTGCCGCCCGCACCGGGTTAAACAAGTTTTCTGAACTGTGGAGGCCCATATGACCATGTCGACCCGTCCCTTCGGCCGCACCGGCCGCACGACAACTGCCATCGGCTTTGGCGCCTGGGCCATCGGCGGCTCGTGGGGCGACGTGACCGAGGCCGAGGCGAAAGCGACCCTCCACGCTACGCTCGACTCCGGCGTCACCTTTCTGGACACCGCCGATGTCTACGGCGATGGCCGCTCGGAGCGCCTGATCCGCGACGTTCTGGCCGAACGGGGCGGCCCTGCCCCCTTTGTCGCCACCAAGGCGGGTCGCCGCCTAAGCCCGCACACGGCCGACGGCTACACCCTTGCCAATCTTGAGGCGTTCATCGACCGCAGCCGCATGAACCTTGGCATGGATACGCTGGATCTGGTGCAGCTTCATTGTCCGCCGACCGAAGTGTTTTACCGCCCCGAGGTGTTCGACGGCCTCGACAGCCTTGTGACCAAGGGCAAGATTGCCAGCTACGGCGTTTCGGTCTCGACGGTGGAAGAGGCGCTGAAGGCGATCGAATACCCAAACGTCGCGTCGATCCAGATCATCTACAACATCTTCCGCCAGCGCCCCTCGGCCCTGTTCTTCGAACAGGCGAAAAAGCGCAGTGTGGCGATCATCGTGCGCGTCCCCCTCGCCTCGGGCATGCTGACCGGCAAGATGACCGCAACCAGCCAGTTCGCCGCCGATGATCACCGCGCCTTCAACCGCGACGGCGCGGCCTTTGACAAGGGCGAGACGTTTTCCGGTGTGCCTTACGACATAGCGCTTGACGCGGTCGAGGCGATCCGCCCGCTGGTGCCGCAAGGGGCTACGATGGCACAGATGGCGCTGCGCTGGATTCTGATGGAAGACGCGGTTTCCGTCGTCATCCCCGGTGGCCGCCGCCCGGATCAGGCCACGGCCAATGCAGGCGCCGATGCACTGGCCCCCCTCACCCCCCAAACCATGCAGGCGCTGCGGGAAATCTACACCACCCGCATCGCCCCCCATGTCCACCAGCTCTGGTAAAAGGCGCGGCGTGCGTTTCGTCCGCATCCGATCCGCGCTTGTTAATTCGGTTGAAGTCCGGCCGCAAATCGGGTGGATAGTTGACCGGGCGCTTGGCACCCGGCAAGTACGGATGTGAATGTGACCGACACAGCTTCAGCCCTCAACCCTGCCGCGACGGATCATCTGCCGTGGTTTGTCAGCGCTCTGGGCCAGACCGACGTGCTGCTGAACGTGGCGGCGGCTACCCTGCTGTTCACGATCTTTGCCATCGGCACGCTGTATCTGCGCCTTCATGCGTTGCCCGACCAGATCGCGCACAAGGCCAACAACAACCAGTTGCATATCGTGGGGGCGCTGACACTGATCGCGCTGTTCACCCACAACAACGCGTTCTGGATCCTTGCCCTGCTGGTCGCCATGATTGAACTGCCCGATTTCGTCACCCCGCTGGGCTCGATGGCGCGGTCGCTCCGGCGTATGGCCCGACCTGAGCCGCCCGACTTGGCCCCCGAACCTCTCCGCGCACTGCCCGAACCACCTGCGGCACCCGCCCTGCCCGACCTGCCGGAAACGAGGGTTTAGGAATGCTGGAACTTCTTGTCTGTTCCCTCGTCACGATCCTGCCGGACTTTTTGTTTCGCCGTTACGGCCAAGGCAAGCGGCTGGGGCGCGAGATCACGCTGTTCTCGATCTGGTTCGAATTGCGCTGGGGCCTCACCGCCTGCGTCCTTCTCACCGTGTCGCTGATCACGCTGGTGTTCTTTTACCATCCCTCCTCGGCTTCGGCGGCGTCCTATTTCCGTTCCATTCCGCTGCTGCCCGAAGCCTCTGGCCGGGTGGTCGAGGTTCATGTCGGGCTGGGGCAAGAGGTGAAGGCTGGCGACAAGCTGTTCACCCTGGACAGTTCCGCTGAAACTGCCGCCCTGCTGACCGCGCAAAGTGCCGTGGCCGAGGTGGACGCCGCCCTTGCCATCGCGCAGACCGATCTTGCTGTCGCACAGGGGCGCATCCAGGAAGCCCGCAGCGGCTATCAGCAGGCGCTGGACGAGCTTGAAACCCGGATCGAAATCCGCAACCGAAATGCCGATGCCGTAGCCGTGCGCGAGATCGAAAAGGCGCAGAATATCGTGAACGGGCGGCAGGGCGCGCTGGATACGGCGCTGGCAAACCTCACTGCCGTTGAGGTCAAGATCGCCAAGCAACTGCCCGCCCAACGTGCAAGTGCCGAGGCCGCCCTTGCGCAGGCCGAGGTCGCGTTGTCAAAGATGGTGGTTTTTGCCAGCGTCGATGGCCGGGTTGAACAGTTCAGCCTTCGGCCCGGCGACATCGTCAACCCCTTCATGCGGCCCGCAGGCCTTTTGATCCCGATGGGCGCAGGACGCGGGGCCATTCTGGCCGGCTTCAACCAGATCGAATCGCCCGTCCTTCACCCCGGAATGATCGGGGAAGCGGCTTGCATATCAATGCCGTTCCAGATCATTTCGCTGGTGGTGACCGATGTGCAGACCGTGATCGCCACAGGCCAGATACAATCCTCCGACCGACTGATTGATGTGGCCAACCAGGCGACGGCTCCCGGTTCGCTCACCGTCATTCTGGAACCACTCTTCGAGGGCGAGATCGACGCCCTTCCACCCGGCAGCAGTTGCATGGTCAATGTCTACACCAGCAACCATGACCGGCTGCATTCCGACGAAACGCTGACTACGCTGCAACGCACCGGCTTGCATGTGATCGACACGGTTGGCCTTGTCCACGCGCTGCTTCTGCGCATGCAGGCCTTGTTGCTGCCCGTGCAAACGCTGGTCCTGTCAGGCGGCCACTGACCCCGGATCAACCACCAAGCACCGGGTCGGACCCCGCCCGCACCAGTCGCGTCAGGTCCGATAACCGTTCCCGCTGCCGCCCGGCCGCATCAAAATTGGCGGGCGCAAGCCAAGTCTCGAAACATTCCTTCAACGCCGGCCATTCGGCGTCGATGCAGGCGAACCACGCCGTGTCGCGGTTGCGAGCCTTCACGATGGCCGCCTGTCGAAACACGCCCTCATAGGAAAAGCCCAGCCGCTGCGCCGCCCGGCGCGACGGCAGGTTTAGCGCATCGCATTTCCATTCATAGCGCCGATAGCCCGCCTCGAAGGCCCAGCGCATCATCAGATACATCATCTCGGTCGAGATGCGGCCCCGCTGCAGTTCCGGGGCAAGACAGATATGCCCCGTCTCGATCGACCCCACAGCAGGGGTGATCCGCAGAAAGCTGGCCACTCCGCCGCAATGCCCGCTGTCCAGATCGCGCAGCGCAAAGAAGACGGGGTCGGTGCTGCCCTCGCCCTCTTTCACCCAGCGGTGATAGGCGGCGGTTGATCCAAACGGACCGTAGGGCAGATAATCCCAGATCCGATCATCCGCCGCAAAAGCGCGGTGCAGATCGGCCGCGTGACGGTCGGCCTCCAGCGGCTCCAGCCGCACATGCCGCCCTTCCAGCGTCAGCCCGGCCGGGTGGGGTGGCGGCACAAAGCCCGGCACTGCAAAGCCGAATTCCGGCGTGTCGATCATCGTCAATTCCCCATGGCCCGCGCATCTTTATGCGCGCAGGCGACGGGCGGGGCAACGCAAACCCACGGGCGCAGGAACGGCGGTGTCACGCCTCTTTCGGGATCACCCGCAGCCGCAACTCGCGCAACTGCTCGTTCAGCGGTTCCGACGGCGCACCCATCAGCAGGTCTTCGGCGCGCTGGTTCATCGGGAACATGATGACCTCGCGGATGTTCGCCTCATCGGCCAGCAGCATCACGATCCGGTCGATCCCCGCCGCGCAGCCGCCGTGGGGCGGTGCGCCATAGCGGAACGCCTTGACCATGCCGCCAAAGCGCTTTTCCACCTCGGACGCCGGGTAGCCGGCCAGCTCGAACGCCTTGAACATGATTTCCGGCTTGTGGTTGCGGATACCGCCCGAGATGAGTTCATAGCCGTTGCAGGCCAGATCATACTGATACGCATGGACATCCAGCGGATCGCCCATCAGCGCCTCAAGCCCGCCCTGCGGCATCGAGAAGGGGTTGTGACTGAAGTCGATCTTGCCGTCGTCGGTCTTCTCGTACATCGGGAAATCCACGATCCAGGCGAAGCGGAATGTGTCCTTTTCCGTCAGCCCGAGTTCGCGGCCGATCTCATTGCGCGCGCGACCCGCCACCGCCTCGAAGGTCTCCGGCTTGCCACCAAGAAAGAAGGCGGCGTCGCCAAGGCCAAGGCCAAGTTGCTTACGAATAGCTTCGGTAAGCTCGAGACCAATGTTCTTAGCTAAGGGGCCAGCGGCTTCCATTTTGCTTCTGAGCAGAGGCAGCAACGTCTGCAAGCGAGGGATGTTGCCCTCGCTAATCGCGGTTTCAATCTGGTCAAGAACTACCCGTTTGGCGTCAACCGCCGCATTGCTTTCGTCAATGAGGTGAGCTGCTTCAGCGTTCAAGGCCTCCCATGCATCGGCCAGCTTTTTCACAAGCGGCGGTTGGTCACCCTCGATGTCGATCTGGTCCAAGAGTTCCGCGAGCGGCTTCATCGTAGCCATTAGTTTATCGACAGCAGCGAGGTCCTGTTCTTCTCGCCAGAATATATACCCCATCCCCGGCAGCCCTTCCTTCTGGGCAAAGGCATTCATCCGGTCGCAGAACTTGCGCGACCCGCCGCCCGGTGCCGGAATGGCCCGCACCTGCGTCCCCTCATTCTCCAGCAGTTTCGCGAAGATCGCGAACCCCGACCCGGCAAAATGCTCTGACACGATCTGCATCTTGATCGGGTTGCGCAGGTCCGGCTTGTCCGACCCGTACCACAGCAGCGAGTCGCGATATGCGATGCGCGGCCATTCCGCCCCCACATCTTTCGTCGGCGCGAACTCCTCGAACAGCCCCTGAATGACCGGCTGCACCACGCCGAACACATCCTCCTGCTCGACAAAGCTCATCTCGACATCAAGCTGGTAGAAGTCGGTCGGCGAGCGGTCCGCCCGCGGGTCCTCATCGCGGAAACAGGGCGCAATCTGGAAATAGCGGTCAAACCCCGCCACCATGATCAGCTGCTTGAACTGCTGCGGCGCCTGCGGCAGGGCATAGAACTTGCCCGGATGCAGGCGCGACGGCACCAGAAAATCGCGCGCCCCCTCGGGCGACGACGCGGTGATGATCGGCGTCTGAAACTCGTTGAAGCCCTGATCCCACATCCGGTTACGGATCGACCGCACCACGTTGGACCGCAGCATCATGTTGGCGTGCAGCTTTTCGCGGCGCAGATCCAAAAACCGGTAGGTCAGCCGGGTTTCCTCGGGGTAGTCCACATCGCCGAACACTGGCATCGGCAGGTCTTCCGCCTCACCCAGGACCGTCAGGCCCGTGGCATAGACCTCGACCGCCCCCGTAGCGATCTTGGGGTTCACCAAAGCCGCGTCCCGCGCCTTAACCCGCCCGTCGATCTGCACCACCCATTCGGCCCGCACCCGGCCTACATCGGCAAAGGCTGCGCTGTCGCTGTCAGCGATCACCTGCGTGATGCCGTAATGGTCGCGCAGGTCCAGAAAAAGCACGCCGCCGTGGTCGCGCACCCGGTGGACCCAGCCCGAAAGGCGCACGGTTTGCCCCACATGAGCGGCAGTCAGATCGGCGCAGGTATGGCTGCGGTAGGCGTGCATCGGTATCCCCTTGGCCCGTCATTCGGCTAGGCGCCGATACACCGCGACCCACGCGGGATGTCAAGCCTGCGGCTCGCCCCCCGCCCAAACCGCCGGGATGAGCCCGCGCAGCGAATTGCCGACCCACAGACGGACATGCGGCAGATCGCCTGCCCGCAGCACCGCCTCGCGCACAGCCCCGGTTTCCAGCATCTCGGCGCGCAGCACGCCTGGTAACAGCCCGCACGACAGGGGCGGGGTCAGCATCCCCTCGCCTGCATCGAAGAACACCGTCGTGATGGTGCCGTCGCAGACTTCGCCGGCTGCGTTCAGGAACACCACTTCGTCAAGGCCCGCCGCCAGCCCCACCCGGGCCGCGTCATACGCAGCGCGCCGCGTCGATTTCACCGTCAGCCACGGATCGCTCGCATCCAGCCGCGCCCCGGCCAGTCCGATCCGCCACGGCCCCGCAACCAGCACCAGCGGCGCAACCGTTACCTCGACCCGTCCCGCCCCGTCCAGCGTGAGGCGCAACCGCGCCGGCCCCGCGCGCCCTTCAAGACCCGTGCGCCCATGAAGAAGCGCCGCCTGCGCCGCCGCCACGTCACAGCCCCAGCCCAACACCGCCGCCGACCGCGCCAGCCGCGCCAGATGCCGCTCGCCCCGCACAAGGCGCGCGCCATCCCAGCCCAGCGTCTCGATCAGCTTCAGCGCGGGTTCACGGCCGCCTTCACGAAGCGCGCTTTCCACAGCGCCTCCTCCCATTCCCCTTGGGCAGTGGAGTCTATCACCACCCCGCCGCCCACATTCATCACAACCCGGCCCTCCGGAAACAGCGACAACGTGCGGATCGCCACCGAGAAATCCGCGCGCCCGTCGGGGGCCATCCAGCCGACCGCGCCGCAATACACCCCGCGTGGGGATGGCTCTACCTCGCGGATGATCTCCATCGCGCGAATTTTCGGCGCGCCCGTCACTGATCCGCAGGGAAAGAGCGCCCGCATCAGATCGCCAAACCCCGGTTCGCCCACCAGTTGCCCCTCGATGGACGACACCATCTGATG
>JANNWS010000147.1:0-2125 GCA_031408575.1 Rhodobacterales bacterium | reverse complement strand
AGACCGCAGGCCAGCCAAATGCGTTGATCAGCAGCCCGCCCAGTGATGGACCGAGGGCCGTTCCTACCGCCGAAACGGTGCCAAGAAGGCCCATGGCGCTTCCGGTGCGGTCCTTGGGGACCATGTCACTGACCGATGCGACCGTAAGTGCCATCATGATCGCGGCCCCAAGGCCCTGCACGGCGCGAAGTGCCACGAGCAGCCCCAGGTTCTGGGCAAGCGCCCCACAGGCCGATGCCACGGCAAACAGGCCGATCCCGAACAGAAGAATGCGCCGTCGTCCCAGCAGGTCGCCCAGACGACCGGCGCCAACAATCAGGGTGGTCACGGCCAGAAGGTAGGAAATTACCACCCATTGCACATGCGCCAAGGGCGCTTGAAACGCGGCTGAAAGGGTGGGCAGGGCCACGTTGGCGATGCTGGTCCCCAGCGACGGCAGCAGCATGGCCAAAGACAGTGCTGCAAGCCTTAGCCGGTATGGGCTATTCGCTGGGCCAGCGCGCTTGTCGGTCATCGCGCGCTGGCCCCCGGTGCCTTGACCATCATGCCGACCAGGTGGCGGGTGATCGGCGCAACGACAAGAACGACGGGGAAGGCGAAGGCCCACGACGGTAGCCAGGCGTTGACCCAAAGCCCAAAGAAGCCATCGACCAGTCCGGCATTGCGCAGCATTGCAATGCCGGAGACGGCAAATGACATGAAACCAGAAAGGATGAAGCCGAACATGGCTGGTGCAAGACGGGCAGGCATTTGAGACTCCTTCATTGATGATGCTTGTCAGATAACGCCCTCTGCCGTATTGCGGAACGCGCACCAATCGCACTCTATCCGTGCGCTGGACGCCATGTATGGGAGCCGCCAATGCCGGACCTGAACCTACTCCTGGCCTTGGATGTTCTTTTGGCCGAAGGCAGCGTGGCGGGCGCTGCGCGTCGCTTGCAGCTCAGCCCTTCTGCGATGAGCCGGACATTGGCCCGCCTGCGCGAGGTTACGGCCGATCCGTTGCTGGTGCGGGCAGGACGCGGACTGGTGCCCACGCCACGCGCGATCGAACTGCGCGCGCAAGTGGGCGCCTTGGTCGAAGGGGCAAATGCCTTGCTGCGCCCGGCCGACAAGCTTGATCTTGGCACCTTGCAGCGGCGATTTACCCTGCGGACCAGCGAAGGGTTCGTTGAAACCTTCGGTCCGCATCTATTGGGGCTGGTCGAAGCCCAAGCACCCGGCGTGATCTTGCAGTTTCTGACCAAGCCCGACAAAGACAGCGCGCCGTTGCGGGAGGGTGAGGTGGATCTTGAAACCGGCGTGATAGACGCACAAACCGCTCCCGAGATGCGCGCAATGCCCCTGTTTGACGATCGATGGGTTGGGGCCGTGCGCCCGGATCATGTTCTCGCGCAGGGCGAGATCACCGCCGGACGTTTCGCGGCCTGTAGCCATGTAATGGTGGTACGGCGCGGATTGCACAGCCGCGACATCGACGAGGCCGTGCGCACGGCCGGGCTGGAACGGCGTATTGCCACGGTCGTCAACGGGTTCTCGGCGGCACTTGCCTTGGCGCGCGACACCCAGCTTGTCGCCACGGTGCCCGAACGCCACACCGAAGGGCTGCGCCGAGGCATGTATTGCTTTGCCTTGCCGGTCGAGATTCCCGCCTTCACCCTGTCAATGTTGTGGCATCCCCGTATGGATGGCGATCTGGCACATCGCTGGCTGCGGACTTGTTTGCGGTCGGTCTGCAGCACCAAGCGCGGCTGACCGGGATTTCTTAGCCAGCTGGTTGCACGGCGTATGACGCACTGATGGAGTGCATATAACGCGCCTTCCGCAGCAGTCGAAATGCTATCATCAGAGGGAACGTCCAGACCCATTTTTCAGGAGGCTCAAGGTGACGACCATGATCTCGATGGCTTCGACCGCCAGTCCCATTTCTCCTACCATCGCCTCCGGGCCTCGGCAAGCAGCGGGCGGCGCGCCGCCGCGCGAATTCCATGACCGGATGCAACGGCTGGCGCGGCTGACCGGATTGCTGTTCATCATCACCTTTGCCACCTCGATCCCGCCGTTCGTGTACTTCTATGCGGAGGCCTTGGGCGACCCGGCGTTCATCCTGAAAGGCGGTTTTGAT
>JANNWS010000146.1:0-78747 GCA_031408575.1 Rhodobacterales bacterium | reverse complement strand
TTGACGCTGCCCAACTCGCCGAAGAACGGAATCGGGTCGGGGCGCGCGGTGCAGAGGTTATACAGCGCGCGGCCACCCATCAGCGATCCGGTAAAGCCCACAGCGCGGATGAGGGGATGCTGAACGAGGGATTCGCCCACAGCGCGGCGACCACCCTGAATGAGCGAAAACACACCGGGATGCAGGCCGCAGGCCAAGACCGCGGATTCGATGGCTTGGGCCACGATTTCGGCCGTGCCGGGGTGGGCGGAGTGGCCTTTGACGACGACCGGGCAACCTGCGGCAAGGGCCGAGGCGGTGTCGCCACCCGCCGTCGAGAAGGCGAGCGGAAAGTTAGATGCGCCGAACACCGCGACAGGGCCGGTCGGGCGCTGCACCAGCTTCATGTCAGGGCGCGGCAGGGGCTTGCGGTCGGGCAGCGCCGCGTCATGGCGGCGGTCAAGGTAGTCGCCCTTGCGGATATGGGTGGCGAACAGGCGCAACTGGCCTGTGGTGCGGCCCCGCTCGCCGTCAAGGCGGCCTGTAGGCAGGCCGGTTTCTTCGGTGCCGATGGCGGTGATCTCGGTCGCCCGCGCCTCGATCTCGTCCGCGATGCGCTCAAGGAAGGCGGCGCGCACCTCGCGGGTCGTCTGGCCGTAGGACGCGAAGGCCGCTTCGGCGGCACGCACGGCACGGTCGACGTGGGCGGGACTGCCGACCGAAAAGTCGTGCGCCTCGCCATGGGCGGGGGATGAGCGGAACGTCGTATCGCCCTGAACCCAGTCGCCCGCGATCAGGTGTTTTCCGGTCAGCATTGGTGCATCCTTCAGTCGTGGAACGGATCGGTCACAGTCTGGCGGCCTTTGAGGCAGGCATCCGCGACGATCCTGAGGGGGGCGATATCGGCATCCGATTCGCGCTTGGCAATCAAATGCGCAAAACGGCGATAGATGTTGGGATATTCCTCTTCTGGGCCAACGTCCACCTCAACCCCACCAATCGCAAGCTTTGCGCCACCCATCCGCAGCTTGAGACGCTCGGCACCCGCCTGCACGTCGATATCCCAGGTTTGCGGGCCTTCCTGCCGCCAGTCGAAATCGGCGGTGATCGGGGTGGTTCCATCAGTCATGGTCAAGCGGGCGGCGATGGGGGTGAAGGCGTTGGACGGCACTTCCAGTTCGGCAGCAGCGACATGGACCGTGCCGGGAAGAATCTCCGTTAGGATAGACAGGGCGTTGATGCCCGGATCGAACACGCCAAAGCCGCCGGGTTGCCAGATCCATGCCTGATCGGGGTGCCATCGGCGCACATCCTCTCGCCAGGTGATGGCGATTTTGGAAATGTCGCGGGTCGCAATCCAGTCTTTTACCTGTGGAACGGCGGGGGCAAAGCGGGAATGCCAGGTGGCAAAGAGGACGACTTTTGCTTTTGCTGCGGCGTCGATGATGGTTTCGATCTCGCCGATGGTCGCGGCGGGGGGCTTTTCAATGAGAAGGTCGCGGCCGGCAGCGATGGCCATGAGCGACATTTCAAGGCGCACATCTGGGGGGGTGCACAGCGCCACGGCGGCATCGGGGCCGTCGCGCAAAAACGTCTCGAAATCAGTAAAATTCGGGACACCCTCAACGCGACCATTGCGCGATATGGCGGCGGCAAGGGTGAAATCCGGGTTGGCGGCGATGGCGGGCAGATGCTGATCGCGGGCGATCTTGCCGACACCGACGATGGCTATGGGGGTGGGCATCATGCGGCTCGATTCATTTCGGCGATTGGCCTTTGTTGGCGGAAGCCGGGGGTTTCACACCCCCGGACCCCCGTGGGATATTTTTGGACAGAAAAACTGGGGGGAGGAGACTGTGCACCTCCGCCCGGTCAATGCGCCTCACGCGCCACGGCATTGCCGCGCGGACCCACAAGAAAGTCAAGGTCGGCCCCGGTATCCGCACCCATCACACGGTCATGATAAAGCTGCGCGTAGCCGCCCGACGGGCGGGTGACGGGGCTTTGCCATTGCGCAAGCCGGGATGCCAGTTCCTGATCGGTGATGTCGAGGTGCAGGCGACGCGCCGCCACATCCACTTCGATCATGTCGCCCGAGCGGACCACGGCCAGTGGGCCACCGCGCGCCGCCTCGGGCGAGACATGCAGGATGACGGTGCCATAGGCGGTGCCGGACATGCGGGCATCGGAGATGCGGACCATATCGGTGATACCTTTTCGCAGCACCTTGGGCGGCAGGCCCATGTTGCCCACTTCGGCCATGCCGGGATAACCGCGCGGGCCGCAGTTCTTCATCACCATGATGCAATGCTCGTCGATATCCAGCGTCTCATCCTCGATACGGGCCTTGTAGTCGTCGATATCCTCGAACACCACAGCACGGCCCCGATGCTGCATCAGGTGCGAGCTGGCGGCAGAGGGTTTCAACACCGCGCCACCCGGTGCCAGATTGCCGCGCAGCACGGCGATGCCGCCCTGCGGGGTCAGCGGGTTGGTGACGGGGCGGATCACGTCCTCGTTCCAGTTGGTGACGCCCTTGACCTCGTTCCAGATCGTATCGCCGGATACGGTCAGGGCATCGCGGTGCAGCTTGCCGCCCTCGCCCAGCGCCTTGATGACGACGGGAAGACCGCCGGCATAAAAGAATTCTTCCATCAGGTACTGACCCGATGGCATCAGGTTGACGATGGTGGGAATGTCGCGCCCCTGCTTGTCCCAGTCGTCCAGCGTCAGATCAAGGCCGACGCGCCCGGCCATGGCCAGAAGGTGGATCACGGCATTGGTCGATCCGCCGATCGCACCATTGACGCGCATGGCGTTCTCGAACGCCTCGCGGGTCAGGATGTCCGAGGGTTTCAGGTCATCCTTCACCATCTGCACGATACGCCGCCCCGTGATGTGGGCCATGACGCGGCGGCGGCTGTCGACCGCCGGGATCGCGGCATTGCCCGACAGCGCCATGCCCAGCGCCTCGGCCATGCTGGCCATGGTGCTGGCCGTGCCCATCGTGTTGCAGGCCCCCGGCGAGCGGCTCATCGAGGCTTCGGCTTCGACGAATTCCTCAGCCGTCATCTCGCCCGCCTTGACCGCTTCGGAGAACTTCCACAGATGCGTGCCGGAGCCGACCCGTTCGCCGCGGAAATAGCCGTTCAGCATCGGACCGCCCGACACTAGGATCGCGGGAATGTCCACGCTTGCTGCCCCCATGATCAACGCGGGCGTGGTCTTGTCGCAGCCGGCCAGCAGCACCACGCCGTCAATGCACTGGCCGCGCAGACATTCCTCGACATCCATCGCACAGAGGTTGCGGAACATCATAGCGGTGGGGCGAAAGGCGGATTCCGACGGCGACATCACCGGAAATTCCATCGGCAACCCGCCCGCCTCATAGATGCCATGCGCCACGCGTTCGGCCAGATCGCGCAGATGGGCGTTGCAGGGGGTCAGTTGCGACCATGTGTTGCAGATGCCGATCACCGGGCGGCCATCGAAAAGGTCGGCGGGCAGGCCCTGATTCTTCATCCAGCTGCGGTGATAGATCGCGTCCTTGCTGCTGCCGCCGAACCATTCCTGCGAGCGGAGTTTGCGGGGCCAGATGGCGGGTTTGAACGTCATGGTCTGGTCCTTGTCAAAGGGCTGCGACGCGCGGGTTGTGGTCCGGCGCGATGGCGAGGGGGTTTGTTAGCGGCAAGCCGAAAGCGGGGCTTTCAATCTCGAACACGTCGCCCGGTTGGGTCTTGATGCCATCGGCAAAGCTGAGGGTGGCGGTGCCGAACATATGTACATGCACATCGCCGGGCTGGCAGAAGATGCCGTATTTGAAGTGGTGATATTCAAGGTTGGCAAGGCTGTGCGACATGTTCGCCTCGCCCGAGACGAAGGGTTTTTGCCACATCACCGCGCCGTTGCGACGGATGCGGCTGGTTCCCTGCACATCCTGGGGCAGATCACCGACCAGCAGTTCCGGGCCAAAGGCGGCGGGGCGCAGTTTGGAATGGGCAAGGTAGAGATAATTGATGCGTTCGGTCACATGGTCGGAAAACTCATTGGCGAGCGAAAAGCCGATGCGGTGCGGGGTGCCATCGGGGCCGATCAGGTAGAAGGCTGCAATTTCCGGCTCTTCGCCACCGTCCAGTGCGAAAGCGGGGGAAACAAGCGGCTGGCCGGGGCCGATGGCTGCCTGCCCGGTGCCTTTGTAGAACCATTCGGGGGCGACGCCGATCTGGCCTGCGGCGGGCTTGCCGCCCTCAAGCCCCATGCGGAACATCTTCATGCTGTCGGTCAGGGTTTCCGTTTTCGCCTGCGCGTGCATTGCATCGCGGGTGGACGCGGACCCGAGGTGCGTCAGACCGGTGCCGGTGACGTGCATATGCGCCGGGTCGGGATGGCGCACGGGGCAGTCGAGCTTTCCCGCCGCCAGCAGATCGGGCAAGCTGACCGCCTCGCCCTGCCCCAGCCCGGCGATGACACCGGCCAGACCCTCGCCGGTGGCAATGGCCGCTTGAGCGAGGTGCAGGATCGACGTCGCGCCGGGCAGAAGGCGCGCGTCAGCACCGTTGCGGACAACGACACCGCCGCCGATCAGTTGGGAAAGATGCATGGGATGCCTCAGGATTTCGATTTGTTGTAAACGTCAAAGATGACGGCGGCGAGCAGCACCAGACCTTTGATGACCTGCTGATAGTCGATGCCGATGCCCATCAGCGACATGCCGTTGTTCATCACCCCCATGATGAAGGCCCCGACCACTGCCCCCACGATGGTTCCCGCCCCGCCCGACATGGACGCGCCGCCGATAAAGACGGCGGCGATCACGTCAAGCTCGAACCCCACCCCCGCCTTGGGGGTGGCCGAGTTCAGGCGCGCCGCCACGATCATGCCGGAAAAGGCGGCAAGAACGCCCACGTTGACAAACGTCAGGAACACCAGCCAGTCGGTGTTGATGCCCGACAACTTCGCGGCCTTTTCATTGCCGCCAATGGCATAGATGCGCCGCCCGACCGTGGTGGAATTGGTGATGAAGATGAACACGACAATCAGCACGCCCATCCAGATCAGCACGTTCGGCAAACCGCGATAGGTGGCAAGGATCGTGGCGAACAGGATCATCACGGCGGCAATCAGCGTGGTCTTGCCCACGAAAAACGCAAATGGCTCGTCAACCATGCCATAGGCTGCGGCGCGGCGCCGCGCGCGGATGCCGGTCCAGACGATGGCAATGGCGATCAGGATGCCGGTGACGAAGGCAAGCCCGTTGAACCGCTCCAGCCCGAATGCGGTGCCGATGAAAGGAAAGATGTCGGGCACGAAGCCGGTCGAAAGGTTCTGGAAACTTTTCGGAAACGGCCCCACGTTGCGCCCGTCCAGAAGCCACAGCGTCAGGCCCCGGAACACCAGCATCCCGGCCAGTGTCACGATGAACGAGGGAATGCGCCAATAAGCAATCCAGTATCCCTGCGCGGCACCGATCAGCCCGCCCATGACAAGGCTGACGGGCAGCGCCACAAAAACCGGCACGCCCCAATTGACGATCATCACCGCCGAGAACGCGCCGACAAACGCCGCAACCGCCCCGACCGACAGATCAATATGCCCGGCCACTATCACCAGCAGCATCCCCAGCGCCATGATGATGACGTAAGAGTTTTGCAGGATCAGGTTGGTCAGGTTCAGCGGCTTCATCATGGTGCCGTCGGTGACGATCTGGAAGAACACCATGATCGCGACCAGCGCCAGCATCAGGCCATACTGGCGCATGTTGTTCTTGAAATAGGTGCCGACCGAGGGGCCTGCCGCCGTTGCCTTGCCTGCGATACCGGCCATCCCCTAACCCTCCCTGTTCGCAGCGGCCATGATCATTTCCATGATCCGCTCCTGGCTTGCCTGCGCTTGGGTCAACTCGCCCACGAAGGTGCCTTTGTTCATCACGTAAATGCGGTCGCACATACCCAGAAGCTCGGGCATTTCGGAACTTATCATGATCACGCCCCGGCCCTGATCGGCCAGTGTGTTGATGATCGAATAGATCTCGAACTTGGCCCCCACGTCGATGCCGCGTGTCGGCTCGTCCAGGATCAGCACATCGGGGTCGGTGAACAGCCATTTCGACAGCACGACCTTTTGCTGATTGCCGCCCGACAGGTTCACAACCTTCTGGAACACGGTGGGCGTGCGGGTGTTCAGCTGCGCCTTGTAGTCCTCGGCCACCTGCCGCTCGCGGTTCTGGTCGATCACGCCGCGTGTCGATACGCCTTCCAGATTGGCAAGCGTGGTGTTCTTCAGGATCGTCTCATCCAGCACCAGACCCAGCGCCTTGCGATCTTCGGTGACATAGGCGAGGCCCGCGTTGACCGCTGCGGGGACCGATGAGAGGTCAGCAGGCTTGCCGCCCACGGTCACCGTCCCGGTAATCTTGCCGCCCCAGCTGCGCCCGAAGAGGCTCATCGCCAGTTCCGTCCGCCCCGCGCCCATCAGGCCCGCGATGCCCACGACCTCGCCCTTGGCGACGGTCAGGTTGACGTTGCTGATGACCTTGCGCTCGGGGTGCAGCGGGTGCCAGACGGTCCAGTCGCGCACCTCCATCAGGGTCGGGCCGATCTTCGGGGTGCGTGCGGGATAGCGGTGCGCCATGTCGCGCCCCACCATGTCGCGGATGATCCGCGCCTCGGTGATCTCGGCGCGTTCGATGTCGGACACGGTGCCACCGTCGCGCAGCACGGTCAGCCGGTCGGCGACGCGGCTGATCTCGTTCAGCTTGTGGGAAATCAGGATCGAGGTGATGCCCTGCGCCTTGAACTCCAAAAGCAGGTCCAGCAATTTCTGGCTGTCATTTTCCTGCAAGGCCGCGGTCGGCTCGTCCAGGATCAGCAGGCGCACTTTCTTGGACAGGGCTTTGGCGATTTCCACCAGTTGCTGCTTGCCGACGCCCAGCGTTTCGATCCGGGTTTGCGGGGCCTCGCTGAGGCCGACCTTGGCCAGCAGACCCTCGGTCCGCCGAAAGGTTTCGGGCCAGTCGATAAAGCCGTTACGGGTGATCTCGTTGCCCAGATAGATATTCTCGGCAATGGACAAAAGCGGCACAAGCGCCAGCTCTTGATGGATGATGATGATGCCTGCCGCCTCGCTGTCATGGATGCCGCGAAAGCGGGCGGGCTGGCCTTCATACAGAATCTCGCCGTCATAAGTGCCGTGGGGATAAACGCCGGACAGCACTTTCATCAACGTCGACTTGCCCGCGCCGTTTTCACCCACCAGCGCGTGAATTTCGCCCGGAAGAACCGACAGGTTCACGTTGTCCAGCGCCTTCACGCCGGGGAACGTCTTGGTGATGCCGCGCATCTCAAGGATGGGGGTCATGGCTCGCATCCGTCCGAAATCATAGGAAAAAGCCCCGCCGCCTAAGCGGCGAGGCCCAATTGCCGCAAGGGCAGCTTACTGCAGGTCTTCGGCTTTGTGATAGCCGCTATCCATTACGATCACCTGGTAGTTCGTCAGATCGACCGAAACCGGCTCCAGCAGGTAGGACGGGATCACCTTGACGCCGTTGTTGTATGTGGTGGTGTCGTTGATTTCCGGCGTGCCGCCCGAAAGAAGCGCCTCGACCATACCCACGGTCACGCGGGCCAGTTCGCGGGTATCCTTGAACACCGTCGAATATTGCTCGCCCGCGATGATCGACTTGATCGACTGCAGTTCAGCATCCTGACCCGAGACGATCGGCATCTTCAGATCGCCCGAGCCGTAGCCAACGCCCTTGAGAGACGACAGAATGCCGATGGACAGCCCGTCATAAGGCGCAAGTGCGGCATGCAGTTGCTTGTCGGTGTAGTTGGCGGACAGAAGGTTATCCATCCGCGCCTGTGCCACGGCGCCATCCCAGCGCAGCGTGCCGACCTGATCCATGCCCATCTGGCCCGACGGGATCACAATACTGCCATCGTCGATCATTGGCTGCAGCACCGACATGGCACCGTCGTAGAAGAAGAAGGCGTTGTTGTCGTCCGGGCTTCCGCCGAACAGCTCGACATTCCAAGGCTTCACGTCCGGGAACCGCTCTTTCAGACCGGTCACAAGGCTGGAGGCCTGCTGCACGCCGACCTTGAAATTGTCGAAGGTGGCGTAATAGTCGACGTTGCCGCTGTCACGGATCAGGCGGTCATAGGCGATCACCTTGATGCCGCTTGCGCCCGCATTTTCCAGAGCGTTCGACAGGGTGGTGCCATCAATGGCAGCGATCACCAGAACATCGACGCCCTTGGTAATCATGTTCTCGATCTGGGCAAGCTGGTTCGGGATATCGTCATCGGCATATTGCAGATCGGTCGCGTAACCGGCTGCGGTGAACTGCTCTACCATCGACTCGCCGTCGGAAATCCAGCGGGCCGAGGATTTGGTCGGCATTGCAATGCCGACGGTGCCTTTGTCCTGTGCGAACGCGGGCGCTGCGGACAGCGCCGCGCCAAGTGCCAGCGACGCCAAAACTGACGTGACTATCTTCATGGTGGTCCTCCCTGCCTGCGGTATCCGCAACGCGTGCCGCGCGCGCCCCGAGGCTGTGTCATTGCCGGATCAGACTGATCCGCTTGCACATTAGGCGTTACATGCCATACCATTCAAATACATAATATCACATCTGATATAGCATCAATGGTATGAATGGCCCATACTTTCGCGACCCGGCTGAACCTCAATCACCTGCGCCTGATCGCGGCGATTGCCGAGCATCGGCAGTTGTCCATCGCGGCACAGGCGTTGTCGATCACCCAGCCCGCCGCATCCCGTACGCTGGCCGAGGCCGAGGCGCGGATGCGGGTGCCGCTGTTCGAGCGCAACGCGAAAGGCATGATCCCGACCAATGCCGGTGAGGGTTTGGCCCGGCGCGCGCGCAACATCCTGGATGAGCTGAACGACGCCGCAGATGAAGTAGAGCGTCTGCGACTGGGGCGGGGCGGCATTGTGCGGATCGGCGCCGTCACCGGGGCCGCAGTAGGCTATGTCGTGCCAGCGATCCGCCAGTTGAAGGCGCTGGCCCCCGAGGCCGAAGTGCATGTCGAAGTGGCGGGCAGCGAAGAACTGATCGCAGGGTTGCTGTCGCTGCGCCACGACATGGTGCTGGGAAGGGTGCCGCTGCGAAAGCCGCCGGACGGTCTGGCGCTGGTGCGCGCGCGGGGCGAGCGGGTTCGGATCATGACCCATGCCGGCCATCCGGCGGCAGGCCGGGCCAACGTGCCGCTGTCCGAGCTTGCCGGGGCCGAGTGGGTCATGCAGGGGCCGGGAGCGCCGATCCGCCAGGCGGTGGAAGATGCTTTTCTGGAACAGGGGGCCGCCCTGCCCCGCAACGTCATCAATACCGCGTCGCTGCTGATGGCGCTGGCGCTGGTGCGAAGCCCAGACGTGGTGACGCCGGTCAGCCATGAGGTGGCGCAACTGCTGACCGGAAGGGGCAGCGATCTGGTGATCCTGCCGGTGGCAGAGCCAATCCTTGTGGCCCCCTATTCGCTGATCAGCCTGCGCGACCGCCGCCTGTCACCAGTCGCCGTCACCTGCCGCGACTTGCTGGCGGCTCTGGTGACGGCCCAGTGACGGGCTGTTGTTTGCCCACCGCCCCCTGTGCAGAGTTGACAGCACCGGGCCGACACGGTCAATCTGGTCCGACCAGTTGGCCGGTTACCGGTCTTGCGAAAAGGGAATAAAATGAAAACGATCAAGGGACCGGCGCTGTTTCTGGCGCAGTTCGCGGGCGATGCGGCCCCGTTCAACAGCTGGCGCGGCATTACCGAATGGGCGGCAGATTGCGGCTATGTCGGTGTTCAGATCCCAAGTTGGGACGGACGCCTGTTCGATCTGGCCAAAGCCGCAACCTCAAAGGATTACTGTGACGAAGTGAAGGGCATTGCGGCGGAAAGCGGCATCTCGGTCACCGAACTTTCCACCCATCTGCAGGGCCAGCTTGTAGCCGTCCATCCCGCCTATGATGCTGCCTTTGATGGCTTCGCGGCCCCCGCCGTGCGCGCAAACCCCAAGGCGCGGCAGGAATGGGCCGTCGATCAGGTCAAGATGGCACTCACAGCGTCACGGAACCTTGGGCTGACGGCGCACGCGACCTTTTCCGGCGCGCTCGCCTGGCCCTATATGTATCCCTGGCCGCAGCGCCCGGCGGGGCTGGTAGAGACGGCGTTCGATGAATTGGCCAAACGCTGGCGACCGATCCTTGATCATGCCGAGGCCTGCGGCGTCGATGTCTGCTACGAGATTCATCCCGGCGAAGACCTGCATGATGGTGTCACCTTCGAGATGTTCCTCGAGCGGGTCGGCGGGCATGCGCGCTGCAACATGCTGTACGATCCTTCGCACTATGTCCTGCAACATCTTGATTATCTTGCCAACATCGACATCTACCATGAGCGCATCCGGATGTTCCATGTCAAGGATGCCGAATTGAACCCGACTGGCCGGCAGGGGGTTTACGGGGGGTATCAGTCCTGGGTGAACCGGGCCGGGCGCTTTCGCAGTCTGGGCGACGGGCAGGTCGATTTCGGCAGCATCTTCTCGAAACTCGCGCAGTACGGGTTTGACGGATGGGCCGTGGTGGAATGGGAATGTGCCATCAAGAACGCCGAAGATGGCGCTCGTGAAGGCTCGGACTTCGTGCGCGCCCACATGATCCGCGTCACGGACCGGGCGTTCGACGACTTTGCCGATGCAGGGACGGATGATGCGGCAAACCGGCGGATGCTGGGCTTGAGTTGACCGGAAGGCGGGGAAGACCGGAAAAGAGGGGGCGCTGTCCCCTCGCCCCCGGGATATTTCTGCAAAGATGAAAACGGGAGAAAGCAGACATGGCAATTGAGGGCAGATCAGAAGGCCGCGCGGCGCGGATCCGTCTGGGCATGGTGGGCGGTGGGCGCGATGCGTTCATCGGCGGCGTCCACCGTATCGCGGCGAGGATCGACGATCAGTTCGAACTGGTGGCGGGCTGTTTCAGTTCCACCGCTGAGAAGTCGCTGGCCTCGGCCGCTGATCTGGGGGTGCCGCGCGCCTATGCGAGTTTTGCCGAGATGGCGTCGCGCGAGGCGCGGCGGCGCGACGGGGTCGAGGCGGTGGCAATCGTGACGCCGAACCACATGCACGCGCCCATAGCTTTGCAATTCCTGAAGCGCGGCATCCATGTGATCTGCGACAAGCCGCTGACCGCGACCTTGCCCGAAGCAAAGAAACTGGCGAAGGCGGCCGAGGCTTCGGGTGCGGTGTTCGTTCTGACCCACAACTACACCGGTTACCCGATGGTCCGGCAGGCGCGCGAGATGGTGGCAGCGGGTGAGTTGGGTGACATCCGCGTCGTGCAGGTGGAATACGCGCAGGACTGGCTGAGCGAGCCGATCGAGCAGACCGGTCAGAAGCAGGCCGGCTGGCGCACCGACCCCGCGCAGACCGGTGCGGGCGGATCGACCGGCGATATCGGCACGCATGCGTTCAATCTGGCCGGTTTCGTCACCGGCCTGACGCTGGACAGCCTTGCCGCCGATTTGCAAAGTTTCGTGCCGGGGCGGCGGGTGGATGACAACGGCCATGTGATGATGCGGTTCAGGGGTGGCGCGCGGGGCATGCTTTGGTGCAGTCAGGTGGCTGCAGGCAACGAGAATGCCCTGCGTCTGCGGGTGTATGGCACCAAGGCGGGCCTGGATTGGGCGCAGGAGGACCCGAACTATCTGTGGCACACGCCGCTGGGGCAGCCCAAGCGCCTGATCACGCGGGCCGGGGCCGGGGCCGGGCCAGCAGCCGGGCGGGTCAGCCGTGTGCCGCCGGGCCATCCCGAAGGATATCTGGAAGGTTTTGCCACGATCTATGCCGAGGCCGCACGGGCGATCCGGGCGAAACAGGCCGGCGTTGCCGCCGGGCCGGAGGTGATCTATCCAACGGTTGCGGATGGCGTGGCGGGTGTGGCGTTCGTAGATGCGTGTGTGCGCTCTTCGGCCCGCAATGGCGCATGGGTGACGCCCAACCTGTGAGTTGTCGCGCGCCCGCAAACAGGGCGCGCGCGCTAGCCTTAGAACGAGGCCACAAGGTTCAGGAACACCCCCTGCCCGTCGTAGTCGAAGTCGGTCATGTCATCCGAAACCCGGCCCCATTCATAACCGAGCCCGATTTTGGCATTGTTGCCGACCTGCCGGTAGATCGCGGCAAGCGCGCCCAGTTCGGTCAGGTCAATCTCTTCGGTGCGCAAGATCCGCGCTTCGGTCAACACATCCCATTTGTGAACCACATGCCAATCAAAGCGCAGGATGCCCAGATGCGCCGTGCTGTCATCGAAGCTGTCGGTCCCGCGGGCGGCCACTTGTGACGAACGATAGCCGTATTTTGCCCCAACGGTCAGCTTTGGCGACAGGTCATAATTGCCGTCGATCGAAATGACGTGGCTTTTCTGCTGATCACCCTCGGTAGAGCCGTCAACAGTCACCTGATCGACCCCCGGAAGATCAAGCAGATAGGTGTAGCGCATCAGCAGGTTGAACCGATCATTCAGGACGGGGCGATAGGCATAGCCGATGCTCGCTTCTACATACTCACCATCGTAAAACGAGCTTTGATCGCTGACGGAATAAAGCGAGTCGAGGTTTGCCAGAAACCGCCAGTCATCGTTGACCTTGTATTCGTAGCCCCCCGCCAACGCCCATGTGTCTCGGTCGTCTTCCGGGTTCATGCCATCGGCCGTGCTGTATTCCAGCCGGGCCCGCGCCAATTGGGCGTCGCCGTCGTTGAAGGCTGCACCAAACGAATAGGCATCCCGGTCAAAATTGCCGTTGATCGCATCGCGGACTTCGCCGGTTTCGACGCCACCGGAAAACGTCCATTTTGCATCGGGCGTGTAAGTGACGCCATAGGCACGGGTCAGGCTGCGGCGGTCTCCAAACAGATCCCAGTTGTCTTCGTAGTAGGTCGACAGTCGTTCGGACTGCCGATACCGCGCACCCCAGACAACCGTGCCGCCGTCCCGGCCGACCAGATCATAGCCTGCCCCGGTCCGCGTCGGATCAAGCGAGTAGCCCAGATAGATTTCGTTGTCGGCGGTGGGTGCATAGCGCAGTTCCAGCGCCCCGCCGGCGCCTTGCTCACCACCCGAAACTTCCGCACCCACGGCGACCTTGGAAGTGAGTTGGGCGTCGAACCCAACACCTGCACGGTCATTGTCACCCAGCCCGCCGGAACTGTCGACCGTCACCTGGCCAAAAGTATAAACGCTCCAGTCCTCGCTGCGCTGGTAGGTCAGGCGCAGCCCGATATTGGTGTTCTTGCCGGTTTCCTCCGGCTGACCGATCGTCGTCTGGTCGATATAACCGACCGCTCCTTCGATGGTCCAAAGCGGGTTGATTGCATAGGCAAGGCTGACTTCGCCCGTGGCCTGCGCGTCGCCATCATCGCTGTCGAAGTTTTCGGCGGCGATGCCAAGCTCAAGCCGGTCTGTGAGGGCGATGTTGGCGGTCCCGCCGATCAGCGTCTGATCAGCGGTGATATCCTCGGTCAGGGTTGAAAAGCCGGCATCCTGACGCTCGTAATAAAAACCCACGTCGCCGGGGACGCCAAGGCCCATCTCGGTCAGGTCGAACTGCCCTTCCAGCCGGTAGGCCAGCGCGCGTGGATTGTCGGTCGCGGCTTGGGTGTCAATCGTCATGCCGCCATCGGTCGAGATCGAGCGCCCGAAGCCGGGGCCGTCGGTCTGGGCCACTTCGCCCTCGATATAGCTGAGTTCGCCCAGATCAAGGCGGACGTCAGCCCCGGCCATGGTCTGGTCGCCGGTGCCGCTGTCATCCTGCATGGCGGTGATGCCGAACGTCAGATCATCGGTCGGCCGCACTTCGATGCGCCCGCCGACCGACGCGCCGTCAAGACTGCCTGCTGTCGGTGTGTATTCATACTGCGCGACAAGGTTGATGTCGTACTGGCCAGCCGACCCGCTGTTGGTGATCAGTTGGGATCCGTTTGCAGAAGAATTAAGCGGGCGGTTCAGCGTGATGACGCCCTGAATATAGTCGATGTCATAGTCGACACCCACCGTCAGCATTTGGCTGCCGACAATCCGTCCGGTCACCGGATCGACGGTCTGGACTGTGATCGTCTCCGATGCGCCGTTGATATCCTGTCGCGTCAGGAAATAGACCGACCCGCCGGTACCGCGCAGTATGTCGCGCTGCGGCAGCGTTTCGGGCTGGGCGGCATAGAGGGTAACATTGGCGCGCGGATCACCGTCGGCGGTCACCCCCGGCGTGACATAGCGCAACTCGGCCCCATAAAGGGCGCGGGTGTTGGACAGCAGGTCTGCCCCGGTGACCCCTGCTTTGAAGTCGCCCCATGTCAGGCTTGATCCGTCACGCTCGACCTTGACATAAAAGCGCCCCGAGGTTGGCGTGTCGTCAAAAGCGGAACTGTCGTCGCCGTAGGTCGGATACAGGTCTTCGGGGTCAAGCCTGTCCAGGATACGGCGGGGGTCCTTTTCATCCAGCCGGCTGAACATCTCGTCAATCGGGCCGTCGCCGGTGTCGAGTGACGAGGTCACGGTCACACCGTTCGCAAGCTGTCCCTTGACGTAATAGGCCAGTCTGCCGTCGGTGTAATACTGTTCGAAATCCGGATCCGCCTCGGCCAGATCATCTGTGAACCGGTTCCCGAAGGTCACATCGCCGATTCCGATATAGAACCATTCCTGCGACGGGATATTCACATCGCGCACCAGACGATTGCCGCCCGCGTCCACTGTCACCACATGATCGCCCGGCGGCAGGATCCGGCTGATCACGAAGGCCCCGGACGGATCGACCGGCACCGCCTCGCCCATGACGGTGACGGCTTGGCCCTGCCCCACCGCGTCGCCAAAGACCGTGATCGTGCCGCCGCGCACCGGGATATTTCGCAGCCGCGTACGATCTTCACCCTCGCCCGCGGCCACAATAGGCCCGCCCGTCGTTTCATGCGGCGGAAACGCGCGGTCGGTGCGGGTCAGTTGCAGGGCCTGGGTTTCGTCATAGCGGCCAGCCGCATCATAGACGCGCAGAACATACGACAACTCGCGCGGGCCGTCGGCCGGCATCGCCCAGCGGACCTGCCCGTTCGGGTCGACCGGCAGGCGGGTCAGCACCGGCGCACCGCGCCGGGTGCGGTCGATCACCAGAACCTCGGCCCGCGTGACATATGCGGGATAGTTCATCGAGGTGCGGAAGGTGATCGGCTCTCCGGCCTGAAACGCCGCCCGCAGATCATCGGTAGAGACGTTCAGCAACCGGCGTGCCGACAACCCGTCATAGCGCAGATCGACCCGCGCGGCGGCGGCGGCGATATCGGTCGGGCGACTGTCATCACGCGGCGCGGGTGCGCCTGCCACGGTGTCATTGTCGATCGAGATCGAAAAGCCAAGATCGGCAAACCCTGCCCCCGGCCCGGTGCCGACCCGTTCGGTATTCTCGCCCACCGGCATGGTGACAACGACATCCGCATTGGCGCGCGCACAGCCCTCGGGTTGCAGCACCGCAGCATCTTCGCAGGCGGTTTGCGCAAAGGCCGGAGCCGTGGTCAGCAGCACCACAAGCGCCGTGGTCTGGGCCCGCGCTGCACTGCGGGCGAGGGGAGTCATGCCAAACTTCACGACACCGCTCATGGCTCGGCCCGCACGATGGTAGTTTCAATCGTCAGCTTCACTTGTCCGACCTTGCGCCATTCGCTCTGGATATGCCGATCGACCTGCCGCATCAGCGCGCGGGCCTGTTTCACATCGGCCGCCGTAGCGCTCGCAGGCAGGTGGTAGGCCAGGCGAAGGTTCACCGCCTGATCTGCAATCTGCGGCAAAAGCTGTGCGATCCCCACCACAAGCGCGGGCGACAGTGTCGTGCCGTTATCGCCCGGCACAAAGGCGCGCGCGTTCAGGTCAAGGCGCACGACGCGGGTGATGGCGACCCCGAAATTGATCTCGGTCATCTTGCCCGGTGTCAGACGCACCATGCGCGGGTTCTCGGTCGTAACACGGAACCCGGACGGCAGCGTGCGGGTGTCCAGCTTCAGCACAAAGTTCGATCCGCGATCGGCAGGCAGCATGGCGCAAGGCACATGGAAGCGGCCGAATTGATCAGTCGTGATGATCGTGCCATCGACACCAGCAAGCCGCACGGCGGGCACACCCGTTTCACCCTGATTCTGGTAGCCGTCGCGGTTGGCATCATCAAAGACCTTGCCGATCACATCGCCACAATCGAACACCGGTTCCGGCAGGATGCGCACGGTCGCCGTTGCCTCGGCAGCCAGCACTGCACCGGATGCAGGATCAAGAACGCGCGCGGCATTCACATGCTCACCGGCCTGCGCGCCTGTCGTGACGCGGGCCGAGACGTTTGCCACCACTTCGCCCAGCGCAGGCACGGTCGCTGTCGGCCAGCGGATCACCCGGCCAGAGACGGTCACCGCAACCGGCACCCCATCCAGAGTGGCGCTGCCTTCGATATACAGAAAGCCCGGCGGCAACACATCAAGGATCGTGGCATCCGCCGGGGACAGAGCATCGCCATTTCGAACGGTGATCGTGTACGGCACGATAGCGCCGCGCAGCACGACACCCCGCGGAGTGGTCTTTTCAACGCTCAGCGCACCGGGCAAGGCAGGCGGCAGCGCATCGACCGATGCGGCACTGTCGGCGCTGACCGACAACTGGCCACCGGGAAATCCGACCGCCGTCAGCGCGTTGGCCGTTACTGTATTATCCAGCCCGCCCGCCGCCGCGATCTGCCGGGTGACGGCGATGGTGCCGGTATAGGTCGCCGTCTCGCCGATCTGCAGCGCGCCTTGCGGCGATCCGGCATCCGCGGACACGAAATCCGGTCCGGTATCCAACACCACGGGTACGCCATTCCGCGTGGTCATCACATCGTTCAGCACCAGACCGGCCACCGGCACGTTCGAGCCGTTCCTTACGGTAAAGCTGAAGGTGATGACGTCACCCTCGACCGCCTGCGGGCGGCCCGACGGCACGGCGGCGGTCTTTTCCGCCTTGATCAGCCCGATAGGGGCTTGCGTCACCGTCTCGATCGCGGTGCTACACAGTGTCGGCACGACGATGGAACAGATCGTGTAGGTCACGCTGTAGCTGCCTGCGGGCTGTCCGGGAGCCAGTGTGATAAGGCCCGTCGTAGGTTCAAGCGTGACGCCCACATCGGCCGCATCGACCGTGATCGCCACGTCCGCCAGCGTGGCGGAACCACCCGAGAAAGTGTCAGATGCAAGCATGCTGGTGGTGGTGCCACCATCCGCTGCAAACGTCGGGAACACCTCGGCCACTGCCTGGATCGAGGCGACAATGATCGTTTCGGTAGCCGTGGCGCAGTTGGCGGAATTGCCGACTTCGCAGATCTGGTAGGTGATCGGATAGGTGCCGGGGGCCGCACCGGGGCCGACTGAGATGATGCCGGTTGCCGGATTCAGCACGATATTGGGATCGGTCGCGGGCGTCAGCACGATCAGAACCACAGTGCCGCCGGGGCCGGGGATTGGGGCCACGCCACCCAGCAGGTCGTTCGCCGTCACCGGCGGCGTGGTGCCGCCGACAGCGCCGTCAAACGCGGGAAAGATAATGCCGGCAGCGCTGATGGGTGTGTTGGTGACCACCACCTTTTCGGTGGCGATGGCGCAGTTTGTGGTATTGCCGACCTCGCAGATTGCATAGGTCACGGTGTAGGTGCCGGGTAGCGCCCCGGCGGCCAGCGTCAGCGCACCCGTGGCGGTGTTCAGTGTCAGCCCCGGCGAGATCGCCTGAACCGAAAGGATCACCGTGCCGCCCGGACCCGGCACGGCGGCCACACCCGCCAGCGTGTCATTCGCAGCGCTCAGCACATTGCCGGCACCCTGCGCCACATCCGATCCGATCAGCGGGCGATCTGCCTCCGGCCCCGCCGTGATGCTGCTGAAACTGATCACGACCGTCTCGATGGCACTCGCGCAGTTGCGCAGGTTGGCCGCCTCACAAATCCGGTATTCGATGGTGTAGCTGCCTGCCGGGGTTCCCCCGGCAACGGTGATGATCCCGGTTGCCGGGTTCAGGTCAAGTTGAGTGGACGTGTTGGGTCCGACCACCTTTGTCAGAACCACGTTGCCACCCGGACCAGGAATGGCCGCAGCGCCACCCAAGCGATCATTCGGGGCGGTTTGCACCGGCCCCGCCGTGCGCGGGTCGTTTGACCCGCTGACCGGTCGTGCGGCCTCGGGGCCGGCGACGATAGCGGTATCGGCAACGACGACAGTTTCGATGGCGGTCGCGCAGTTTGCGGCCAGCGTAACGTCGCAGATGCGATATTCGACAGTGTATGTGCCGGGCAGCGTCCCTGCTGCCACTGTGATGATCCCGGTTGCCAGATTGACGCTCAGTTCGACATCGCTGTTCGCCCCGACCACGACGGAAAGGGTGACATTGCCACCCGCGCCGACCGTGGCCGGCGCTCCATTAACGGTGTCATTCGCCGCCGACAGCACCGTTCCCGCCGTCACGGCCAGATCGGCCGCTGCCACGGGGCGCGCCGCCTCTGGTCCGGCGAGAATGGCGTTGCGGCTGACGATCACGGTTTCCGTCGCGGTTGCGCAGTTGGTCCGGCTGAGTTCCTCGCAGATACGGTAGGTCACCGAATACGTGCCGTTCGGTGTCCCTGCCGCGACGGTGATCGCCCCGCTATCGGTGTTCACAAGGATATTGGCTGCCGCATTCGCACCGCCGCCATCAGTCACGCTGACCACCGACAGATCGACGTTGCCCGTGGCCCCCGGCCCGACCGTGGCCGCAAGCCCGGCCAACTGGTCGCCCGCACCCAACACATTGCCCGCAGGCTGCACGACATCCGCCGCCGTTACCGGTCGGGGCGCTTCGGCTGCGGCGACAATCGGGGTAAGGCTGACGCGTACCACTTCGATTGCCGTGGCGCAGTTGGTCAGGTTGTTCGCCTCGCAGATCCGGTAGGTAATAGTGTAGGTGCCTGCGGGCGCCACGCCTGCGACAGTGATGATACCGGTGTTCACGTTGACACTGACGGTACTCGATGCCGCACCCCCGCCATCCACCACCGACAGGATCGTCATGTCGACATTGCCCGAGGCCCCCGCGCCCACTGTGGCCAGCGCCCCGTTCAGCAGGTCATTCGGACCAAGGACGTTGCCCGGCGTTTGTTCCAGATCACGCTGCGGTACGCTCAACGGGCTGGCCACGGAAAAGTCTGTCGTGGCCAGGATGCTGCTGGTCGTGACCACGACGGTCTCGGTCCGGGGCGGGGCGCAGTTGAGCAGGCTGTTGGCCTGACAGATGGTATAGTTGACAGTATACGTACCGGGCGGCGTGCCGCCTGTGACGACGATCACCCCGGTTGCCGGATCAACCGTCAGCCCCGCCGAGATGGTGTTGATCGTCAAAACCACATTGCCGGTCGCCCCGACCGTCGCAGGCAGACCCGCCAGCGTATCCCCCGCCCCGAGAACCGAGTTCACGAACTGGTTGGCACCGGTGACAAAGACATTCCGCACCGGCTCGACCGCCGAAGCAATGGGCAGGGTGTTGCTGACAGTGATCGAGCCGGAACTGCCGGGCGAGGTTCCGACCGAGGTGGTCAGGTCCGAGGTGGTGTTGGTGTAATTGCCGACCACGGCCATCGAGACGTTGACGGCAACAAAACAGGTCGCGGATGCAGGAACCGTGCCACCTGTCAGCCGGATACCGGTATCCCCTGCGGTAACGCTGCCACCTGCCAGATCCTCGACCGACCCGCCACAGGTCGTGAACGCGCCGGGTGCGGCTGCCACCAGCATCGGACCGGGCGTTGTCGGAAAAATATCGGTGAAACCGGGCGATCCGATGGTGACCGGATAGATGTTCGGGTTGGTCAGCGTCAGCACCATGCGCGTCGGCGTGTTCGGGAATACCACCGTCTCGTCAAAGGCCTTGGCGATGGTTACGGGAGCGGCTGCACCCACGGTCAGATTGGCCACGTTCGACGGCAGGCCCGCCGTCGGTGTCTGGATCGTGGTGACGCCGGTGGTCTGGTTCGGATGCGTGCCGACAATCGTGGATGTCACATTGATTGTGACGGTGCAGCTTGCGGCAGGGGCCAGCCGCAGGCCGGTCGCGCTGAACAGCGTGCCGCCCGCACTGGCCGAGAAGCTCAGGTTGGCGCAGGTGCCACCGACAGCGGGCGGCGACGCGATGACCATGTTGGCAAATGTGTCCGAGAAACTGGCCCCGCTGAGGCCCGCAGGCAAGAGGACCGCAGCATTCTGGTTGGTCAGCGTGAATGTCACGGTCGATACGCCGCCATTAACGATGCTTGTCGGGCTGAACGACTTGGCGATGGTCGGGCGTGCAACCACCGTCAGATCACCGAAAACGGTCGCGCCGTTCGATCCGCCCTCGTTGGTTTTCAAATCGCCGGTTTCGATCCGGTTGGTAAAGCGGCCCGGATTGATCGTCTGCACCTGAACCGTCAACTCGCAACTGCTGGACGGAGGAAACGACCCGCCGTTCAGGATGATGCTGTTGCCGCTCGTCGAGGCGACGCCGCCCGGACAGCTGGTGGCTTGGGTTCCGGCAATCAGCGTGATCCCCGCCGGCATCGCGTCGATCAGCGTCGGTTGCGTCGACGATCCGGTAAACGCCAGATCGGTTGCGTTCACCACCTGGATCACCAGGGTCGTCTGCGCCCCCGCCTCGACCACTTCTGGCCGGAAGCCTTTGGAGACATTCAGTTCCCGCTCGATTGTCAGGGTGGCAACCGCGCCCAGCGCGTTCGTTGTTCCCTGATCCGACCGGACATCACCCGCCAGAATGCGATTCTGGACGTTCCCGCCCAAAAGCGAGGTCACGTTGAATTCGAAGTAGCACGTCGTGTTGGCACCGATCTGGCCGCCCGACAGGGTGATGGACCCGCCGGGACCGTTCACGAACGCATAGTTGCCGCCGAAACATCCACCGCTGTTGGGAACAGCGCTGGTGGTGGTGAACGTCGGGTTTGGGTTTGTTGTCAGTTGCAGGTTGCTGGTCGCAAAACTGTCGGTCAGGCCCACCCCTGTCAGCGAAGCCGACCCGGTGTTGGTGTTCGACAGCGTAATCCGCACGCGCGATGCCTGCCCGGCCTTTACGGTTGTGGGCAGAAATTCCTTGTTCACCGTCAGTTGCGATGAAGAACGGATCAGCGTGGCGCTGCTGGTGGTCTGGGTGGCAAGCCCGTTCAACCCGGCGGGCTGACCGCTGTCGATCGCGGTCAGGGCGCCGGCAGCCACCGTGTTCGCGGCAGAGCCATTCGTTCCCGGTGCCACCACGTTGACGAAGACGGAACAGTTGATCGAAGTGCCACTGGTCGGTGCGCCCATGGCACCCCCGGACAGGCTCAGGGAAGACGACGCGACCGCTGCGGTGACCGTGCCGCCGCACTCGTTCACGACATTGGCAGGATTGGCGATGGTATGGTTGGCAGGAAACGCATCGGTGAATGCGATGCTCGATGTGCTGGATGCGGCGCGGGTCAGGCGGGTGACCTGCATCCGCAACCGCGTGACACCGCCCGCGGCCACGGTCGACGGGCTATAGCTTTTCGCCAGTGTCAGCGGTGTGCGAACGATCAGATCATCACTGGCCCCGTTCAGCGGATTTTGGCCCGGAAAACCGATCAGATCAAACGTGATCTGGGTGCGCGGAACGGTATTCACGATGGTCCGGTTGTCGGATGGCGCGTTCGCCGCCATCGTGACACGCACCACAACATTGCACGTCGCACCGATTGCCAGATTAACCCCGGAAATCGCGATGGCAGACGTGCCGGGAACGGCAGAAACCGTCCCGCCGCAGGTCTGCGAGACAAACCCCGATCCGCCGATCCGCAGCCCGCCGTTCGCCGTCACATTCGTCACAAGGTTGTCGGTCAGCGCGATGTTGCGGATATTCTGGTCAAACGTGTTGCGGAACGTGAAGGTCAGGGTCTGGCTGTCACCCGGATAGATGTCCGCAAGCTGAAACGCCTTGGTAACGCTGAGCGGATTAGGGGGGGGTGCCGTTGCAGTGACATTCAGCGTCGCTGTCGACGATGCGAACTGGAAACCATCGGCGGTTGCGCCGGGAATGGTGTTTACATAGCTGCCCGGCACCGACGACGTCGGCACGATCCGCGCGTCAATCGCGCAGGCGCGACTTTGTGTGCCGGTCAGAGGCGGTGTGGTGATGCCCAACAACGTGGCTCCGCTGACGGTAACATTTGTGCCGCCACCTGTTCCCGTCGTGCCGCCGCAGGTGTTGCGCGTGATCGCGGTCGCCTGCAACCCGGCAGGCATCAGGTCGGACAGGTTGAAATTCGACACCGGCAGGGCGTTGAACGTCTCGACCTGAAGGGTCAGGGTCGCACTGGTCGCGGTGTTCAGATCAAGTGTGCCGGTGGATGCGCCGTTGAATGTCTTGATTACCCGGATGCCGCTGACAGTGCGAACCGACTGACTTATCGCGGCGAGGTTGGTCGCACCTTCCAGTGTGGTCACAGCACCTGCCGGGATGGCATGGGTGGTCTGCGTGTCGTTGTAGGGCAGCGTCACATTGCGTGCGGTCGTGACCGGGAATGAGATCGTGCAACTGCCATTCGCGGGAATTGTGCCCCCCGACAAGGCGACGATAGACGACGGTCCGAACGCTGCATTGCCCGATCCCGTGGTCGCGGTCGTCGCAGCGCCGCCGCAGGTGTTGGCCGTTGGCTGTCCGGTGGCGAAAAGATTGAAGCCGCCTTGCGTCGCAAGGTTGTGGGTAAAGGATGTACCGGTCAGCGGCACCGAATTGGGATTGGTCAACGTGATCGTGCGGATCACCGTCTCGCCGCCCTGCACTGTGGTCAGCCCGCCCGCAATGCCCAGCGATCCGGTGACATCCTGCAAAACCGCTGTCAGCGTCGCTTCGGCAAGCTGATCATTCGAAATGGGCGAGCCGCCTTGCGTCGCGGTCAGCGAATTCGGCGGGATCTGGTTGATGAACGTACCACGGGACGCGGCAAAAACACTCACCTCGACAAAGCAGGTTCCGGCCACCGAACCCACGCGGGCCGGAATTGTCGCCCCGGATATCGACAACGTGCCGGACAAGGGGCCATTCGATGCAATCGGCGTGCCGCCGCAAGTCGTGGTCAGTCCGGGCGGCACGGCAATGAAGACACCATTGGGCATGACATCGCTGAGCGAGGCCGCGGTGGCGGGTGACGCAAGGTTGTTGATGAACTCCACCTTCACCCGGCTGGATTGGGTTGGCAGGCGCAAAGTCGGCGAAAAGCTTTTGTTGATGTCAACAGCCTGAGCCGCCGGCGTCGACAACCCAAGCGCGAGTGTCGTCGCAAATACCCTGGCAAGAAATCTGATCAAAGAACCACCGCCCGCGTCATGTGACCATCAGAACGATACACTGCAGTTCGGGCGCACAATGCCGTAAAGCAGTTCATGGGGCTGACCATCTGCGCCTTGACTACATCGCCTCGGATGCGGCGCGACACGCAGCTTGTAGTACGCTTCGCGGGATAGCACACAAGATGATCGGCGTGTTCGGTTGACAAACGTCAAGCCCCCTCTACACGTGTCGATCATCGCACCGTGTCAAAGATTGGATAAGTGACCGTCCCGCACATCGTCAATGCGCTGCCGTTCTGGCCACCAAGATAGTGGCTGTGAAAGCACTCAAACAGGCTTTCGGGTTGCAAGCCCTTCGCGAAAACTCGCCCTTTGAGTGTAATCGCCGGGCAAGCGGTGCCTATCCCGCGCCTTTCACCGCGTATTGCGAATCACCCGCTTTGCGACAACGGGACTGCTGATATCTGCCCCGCCAGCCAGCCCCGGAACGACAGCAGCGGCTGACGACCGGGCCGGTTCTTTGGCCAGACAAGGTAGTAACTGCCAACGCTCTGCAATGTGGTTCCGAAGGCCACAACCAACCGCCCCTCGGCCAGCTCGCGCTCGGCCAGATAGGTCGGCAGTAACGCTATTCCCAGCCCGTGGATCGCCGCCTGCGTCATCGTGGCGAACTGGTCAAAGATCATGCCGCGCGGCATCGCGGCCACCACGCCCTGCGCCACCATCCACCGCTCCCACGCGTCGGGCCGCGTTTCCAGATACAGCAGCGGATGCGCCGTCAGCGCCGCGGCGCTGGCCGGCATCGCCGCCAGCAGTCCGGGGGCGCAGACCGGCACCACCTGTTCCGTCATCAACGGCAGATAGTCCACCTCCGGCCAATCCCTTTGGCCATAGTGGATCGCCGCATCAAAGCTTTCCGCCTCAAAATCAAAGGGCCGCAACCGGGTGGACAGGTTCACCGTCACCTCGGGGTGGCGGCGCGCGAAATCCGCCAGACGCGGCGCCAGCCAGTGCATCCCGAAGGCGGGCAGAATGGCAAGGTTCAGGCTGCCCCCGGTCGGATTGGCGCGCAACTTCAGCGATGCCTGCGCCAGTTGCTGCAACATGCTGCGAACCTGCCGCACATAGTCGCGCGCGGCGGGAGTCAGACGCAACTGCTTGCGGTCGCGCAGCAGCAGTTGCACGCCCATCTGCCCCTCCAGCACCTGCAATTGCCGGCTGATGGCGCTTTGGGTCAGGGAAAGCTCCTCGGCCGCCGCCGAGGCGCTGCCAAGCCGGTCAAGCGCCTCAAGCGCCAGCAGCGAGGCGATCGTGGGCAGATAGCGGCGCGGTGCGATCATTGCGGTTTACTCATACACCCAGACCATAGTTTCGATGTATTTCAGGGATGAATTCTGGAATAAAGGGCAAAAGTCGGACCATCGCCCGCCCGCATGAAGGAAATGTCATGACCATGCAGAAACCCGTCACCAGCCGCAAGGACGCGCCCGACCTTGACCAATTCGACTGGCAGGATCCGTTCCGTCTGGAAGACCAACTGACCGAGGAAGAGCGGATGCTGCGTGACGCCGCCCGCGCCTTTGCCGCCGAAAAGCTGCAACCCCGCATCATCGCCGCCTACCGCGAAGAAAAGACCGACGCCGGCATCTTTGCCGAAATGGGCGAGATGGGACTGCTGGGGGCCACCGTGCCGGAGCAATACGGCGGACTTGGAGCCTCTTACGTCGCCTACGGCCTGATCGCGCGCGAGGTGGAGCGGGTGGACAGCGGCTATCGTTCGATGATGAGCGTGCAATCCAGTCTGGTGATGTATCCGATCTACGCTTACGGCACCGAGGCGCAGCGGATGAAATACCTGCCCGGCCTTGCGTCAGGCAAGCTGATCGGCTGTTTCGGCCTGACCGAACCCGATGCGGGGTCTGACCCGTCGGGCATGAAGACCGTGGCGAAGAAAACCGCCAACGGCTATGTGCTGACCGGCGCAAAGATGTGGATTTCCAACTCGCCCATCGCCGATGTGTTCGTGATCTGGGCAAAGTCCGAAGCGCATGGCGGCAAAATCAAGGGCTTCGTGCTGGAAAAGGGCATGGCCGGGCTTTCCGCGCCAAAGATCGGCGGCAAGCTGTCGTTGCGCGCCTCGATCACCGGCGAAATCGTGATGCAGGGTGTCGAGGTCGGCGAGGATGCGCTGCTGCCGAATGTCGAGGGGCTGAAAGGCCCGTTCGGATGCCTCAACCGCGCCCGCTATGGCATTTCCTGGGGTGTCATGGGGGCGGCCGAATTCTGCTGGCACGCGGCCCGCCAATACGGGTTGGACCGCCACCAGTTCGGGCGTCCGCTGGCCCAGACGCAGCTTTTCCAGCTGAAACTTGCCAACATGATGACCGAAATCGCGCTTGGCCTGCAAGGCTCGCTGCGCCTCGGGCGGTTGATGGATGACGGTCGCGCAGCCCCCGAGATGATCAGCCTGATGAAGCGCAACAACTGCGGCAAGGCGTTGGATATCGCGCGGATGGCGCGCGACATGCATGGTGGCAACGGCATTTCCGAAGATTTCCAGATCATGCGCCACATGGTGAACCTTGAAACGGTCAACACCTATGAAGGCACGCATGATGTGCATGCGTTGATCCTCGGTCGGGCGCAGACAGGGTTGCAGGCGTTTTTCTGAGGCGAAGCCAAAAGTTTTCGAAAACTTTTGCCAAAATCCTTTGAAGGATTTTGCGTCCCCAGCCCGAGTGATGCCGCCATGGACCGTGCCGATATCGTCCACGATAATTTCCTGCGCCGCTTGGCGGCGCGGGACTTTCCCGTTGGCCCGCCACCGTCCGGCCCGCTGACCGCCGATCTCGCCGTCAGCCTCTACCGCGCCCAGTGCCTTAGCCGCGCGCTCGACCGGCAGGCCCGTGTGATGCAGCGCGCCGGTCAGGGGTTTTACACCATCGGCTCCTCCGGCCATGAAGGCATGGCCGCCGTCGCCGCCGCCCTGCGCCCCACCGACATGGCATTCCTGCATTACCGCGATGCCGCGTTCCAGATCGCCCGCTCCCATCAGGTGCCGGGCCAGACCCCCGCCCGCGACATGCTGTTGTCCTTCGCCGCCGCCGCCGAAGACCCGATTTCGGGCGGGCGGCACAAGGTGCTGGGGTCGCGCGCGCTAATGGTCCCGCCGCAAACCTCCACCATCGCAAGCCACCTGCCCAAGGCCGTCGGGGCGGCCTTTTCGATTGGCATCGCGCGCCGCAACCCGCCCGAACACCGCCTGCTGCCAGATGATGCGATCATCGTGGCGTCGTTCGGGGACGCCTCGGCAAACCATTCTACCGCACAGGGGGCCTTCAACACCGCGCAATGGACGGCCTTCAAGGGCATTCCCCTGCCGATCCTGTTCATCTGCGAAGACAACGGCATCGGCATTTCCACGAAAACGCCGCCCGGCTGGATCGAGGCGAGCTTTTCCGCCCGCCCCGGCCTGACATACCTTAAAGCCGACGGGCTTGATCTGTTCGACACGTTCCGCGTGGCCACCAAGGCTGCCGACATCGCACGCATCCGCCGCAAGCCGGTCTTTTTGCACCTGCGCACCGTGCGCCTTTATGGCCATGCCGGGGCAGATGTGCCGACCACCTACCTGCCCCGTGACGAGGTGGAGGCGGACGAGGCGAACGACCCGCTGCTTCACACCGTCCGCCTGCTGCACCAGTCAGACGCGCTGACGCCCGAACACGCCCTGACGATCTATTCCGACACTGCGGCCGAGGTGGCCGATCTTGCAGCCGAGGTCATCACCCGCCCCCGCCTGCAAACCGCAACGCAGGTCATGGCCAGCCTGATCCCGCCACCCCGCACCAACACCCCCACGAACGGCCCCACGCCCTTGGCCCGCACGACAGCTTTCGGTACCGAAGCGCTGAACGAGCCCCAGCCGATGGCGCGCCTGATCAACTGGGCGCTGACCGACCTTATGCTGACCCATCCCGAAACGGTTCTGATGGGCGAGGATGTGGGTCGCAAAGGCGGCGTCTATGGCGTGACACAGAAACTCCACGCCCGGTTCGGTGCCAGCCGCGTCATCGACACGATTCTGGATGAGCAATCCATCCTCGGGTTGGCGATCGGCATGGCGCAGAACGGATTTGTTCCGCTGCCCGAGATTCAGTTCCTGGCCTATCTGCACAATGCCGAAGATCAGCTGCGGGGCGAGGCCGCCACCCTGCCGTTCTTTTCCGACGGCCAGTTTACCAACCCGATGGTCATCCGCATCGCGGGGCTGGGCTATCAGAAGGGCTTTGGCGGCCATTTCCACAATGACAACTCCATCGCCGTGCTGCGCGACATCCCCGGCCTGATCCTCGCCTGCCCGTCGACAGGTGCCGATGCCGCCACGATGCTACGGGAGTGCGTGCGACTTGCGCGCGAGGAACAACGGGTGGTGGTGTTCCTTGAACCCATTGCACTTTACCCGTTGCGCGATCTCCATACCGAAAAAGACGGCCTCTGGATGACGGCCTACCCCGCCGTCGACGCTCGTATTCCGCTGGGTCAGATCGGCCAGCATGGCACCGGCACCGACCTTGCCATCGTTACCTATGGCAACGGCCACTACCTTGCCCGGCAGGCCGAGCCGGCCCTGCGCACCGCCGGCATCGACCTGAGGATCATTGATCTGCGCTGGCTTTCCCCGCTGCCCGAGGCCGCGCTGCGCCGGGCCACCGAAAACTGCGCCCATGTCCTGATCGTCGATGAATGCCGCCGCTCGGGCGGCCCGGCCGAGGCGCTGATGGCGTGTTTGGCCGAAGCACGCCACCCCAGCTTTGCGCGCCTCACCGCCGAAGACAGCTTCATCGCCACCGGCCCGGCCTATGCGGCAACACTCCCCTCAGCCGCAAGTATCAGCGCAGCCGCAGAGAAACTGGTGCGGGGGAAATAGCGCCAATCCCACGTCTCCTGCCCACGGGTCATGGCGCGCAGGTCGCACTGACAAGCGGCGCGCTATCCCGCATGCCGCTGCGGTGGCTGTGCGACCGCTGTTTGCGCAACACTCCGCCGACGGTCCGCCTGCCGGAACAACAAGGACCGGCCATTGCCGTCATCGGGTGCGACCCTCGCGACCGACTCCCAAGGCTGCCAGACCACCCTGCCCGCCACCCCTTTCGCACAGCCCCCGGCTTGCCGCTCTTGCGTCGCGCGGACGCATCCATTAAAGCAATCCCGACCTCGGCAGAGGGCGGGTGGGCAGGCAGGCTATGCACCGGATTGCAAATCCGAGAAGACCGGTTCGATTCCGGTACCCGCCTCCAGAGGAACTTTTCAATCATCGCACGACCGGGCTTTGACAAGGCCCCACCCGGTCGGCAACAGTGGGGACAGCCGTCCAAACTGTAGGTCGCCGTGCCATTCCGTTTCCTGCATACCGCCGATCTGCACCTTGACAGCCCGTTGAAATCGCTTGCCCTGCGGGATCCTGCGCTGGCTGATCTGATCGGGGCGGCGACACGGGCGGTGTTTGTCCGCATTGTAGACCTTTGCCTTGCCGAACGCGTCGATGCCTTGCTGATCGCGGGCGATCTTTATGACGGCGATCAGACATCGATGAAGACGGCACGCTTTCTGGCAGACCAGCTTGGGCGACTCGACGCGGCGGCGATTAATACCTATGTGATCCGGGGCAATCATGATGCGCTGTCGCGGCTGACGCGAGAGCTTGTGCTGCCGCCATCGGTCAAGGTTTTCGGTGCCAAGGCGGACACCGTATTTTCGGAAACCGGCGGGCAAGCTGTGGCGATCCACGGCATCAGCTTTGCCAAACCTCATGCCCCTGACAGCCTGTTGGGGCAGTTTCCGGCGCCCCTGCCTGATGCGTTCAATATCGGGATGCTGCATACCAGCCTTGCCGGTGCGCCCGGCCATGATCCCTATGCGCCCTGTTCGCTGGCCGCCCTGCAACAGACCGGCTTTGACTATTGGGCGCTTGGCCATGTGCATGTCCGCGCCGAATATCCGGGCCGTACCACCGTGGTGATGCCGGGTATGCCGCAGGGCCGCGACATCGGCGAGGCGGGCGAAAAATCGGTGACCCTGGTGACCATGGCCGACGACGGCACTACCACAACCCAAATGCGCCCGCTGGCGATCGCCCGGTTCGAGAGGACCCTGATTGCGGCAGACGGCCTTGCCGACTGGCCTGATCTGGTCAGGGCACTGGGGGCCGCGATCCACGGCGCAAGGCGGGATCTGACGGGCGATCATCTGGTGCTGCGGCTGGGCCTGACCGGCGCAAGCCCGCTTGCGTGGCGTGTCCGGCGTGATCTTGACCTGCTGATGGAACAGGCGCGGCAGGTAGCAGACGGGATCGGCAGCGTCTGGATCGAGACACTAGGCAGCGCGCTGACCCATGATGCGCCGACCGCCGAGACCGGCGCACTGGCCGATCTTGAAAGTCTGATCGCAAAGGCCACGCCCCCCGATGCCGATCTGGCCGAAATTGCGGATGAGTTGTCGCGCGCCCTGCCCCGCGATCTGCGCGGTCTTTTCGGCGACGACCCTGCCACCGCCGCAAACCTGCGCGCGGCCCTTTTGCGCGACGGGGCTGCCGATGTGCTGGCCCGCCTGCACATGCTGCCCGAGGGTAGCTGATGCGCATTGCCCGGCTTGATCTTGCGCGGTATGGCCGCTTTACCGATGCAACCCTCGATCTGCCCGCCCCGGCACCGGGAGAGCCTGATCTGCACATCGTCTACGGGCGCAACGAAGCGGGAAAATCCACGCTGTTTTCGGCCTGGCTTGATCTGCTTTATGGCATCGAGCCGCGCAGCACCTATGATTTCCTGCATCCCTATCCGACGATGAAAATCGGTGCCACGCTTGATCTCGAAGGTCGGTCACTGACCGTCTCTCGGATCAAGAAACAGCAAAACGCGCTGCTTGATGCCACGGGCGCGCCGCTGCCCGAAACTGTGCTGCGGGCGGCGCTTGGCGGGATCAACCGCGACGGCTACATGGCGATGTTCAGCCTGGACGACGATACCTTGAAAGAAGGCGGCGAAAGCATTCTGGCCAGTCAGGGCGATTTCGGCCAGCTGCTGTTTTCCGCCAGCGCAGGTCTTGCCGGCCTGACAGGCACGCTTGATGCGCTGCGCGCCGAATCCGAATCCTTCCACCGCCCCCGCGCGCAAAAAACCCGGTTGCGCGAGATGCGGGCGGAACTTGACGCGTTGGACGCCCGCCTGCGCGACCTTGATACCGGGGCCAGCGAAAATGCCCGCCTGATTGCAGCCGAGGCCGCGGCAACCGCAGCACATCGTGCCGCCGAAGCCGCCCTTGCCGACACGACCGCGCGCCTTGCCGCAACCCATCGTAGCCTTGCAGCCCTGCCCACCCTTGCCCGCCTGCACCGCACCGAAGCGGAACTCGCCACCCTGCCTGACCTGCCCGCGCTGCCCGATGGCTGGTTCACCGAACTGCCGGACCTGGCCCGCGACGCGACAGATACCGCCGCCCGCATCGAAGAAGCCGGAACAATCATTGCCACACTCGAAGCCCGCCTTGCGGAACTTCGGCCCGACCCCGAAGCGCTTGCGCTGATCCCCCGGCTGGCCGATCTTGCGCCGCTCAAGGCCGCCCGCGACACCGCAACTGCCGACCTGCCGCAACGCCGGACCGAGGCGGATGATGCCGCGCGCAACGTGGCGGCATTGCTGCATCGCCTTGGCCAGCCGACCGCCGAACCGCAGGGCCTGCTGCTGGACGCGGCCATGATGGCAACGCTGCGCGCGCAACTCGCTGCCCGCTCCGGGGTTCTTGCTGCATTGAGCGCTGCCGGGGTCGAGGTCGACGCGGCCCGCCGCACCGCAGCCGACGCAGAAGCCCGCTTTCAGGCCGTTGGCACAGCCCCGGCCCCCGCCGCCCTTGCAGCCCTTTTGGCGCGCCTGCGCGCCCATGACCCCGCGCAGGCGCTGCGGCTGGCCCGCCGCGATGACGCACAGGCGCAAACCACGCTTGCAACCCGCCTTGCCGCCCTTGCGCCGTGGCGCGGCAGCGGTGCGGCACTTGCCGCCCTGACGACCCCATCCCGCGACCAGCTTGACCGTATCGCCCGCGAAACCGAGGCTGCAACCCTTGCGCTGCACGCCGCACAGGCCGAAACGGCCCGCCTGCGGACCGGCGTTTCCGCACTGGCCGACCAGGCCCCGAACCCGGCCCCGGCCCTTTCCGAACTGCGCCTTTCGACACTGCGAACCGAACGCGAGGCGCTTTGGGCCGCTCATCGCAAGACGCTTACCGCCCAAACTGCCGACGCGTTTGAGGCGGCCCTGCGCCGTGATGACCTTGCCCAGATCCGCCGCCTCGAAGGTCACGCCGAAGCGACCCGTCTCGCTCAGGCTCTGGCCAACCTCGATCAGACCCGCACGGCGCTGGCGCTGGCCGAAGCGCAACAGGCACAATGCGCCATCACGCTGGACAGCCACCGCGCCACGCTGGCGGCCCTGATACGCGGCCTGTCCACAGACCTACCCCGCGAAATGTCGTTGCCCGCGCTTCGCGACTGGCTTGTCCTGCGCGCCCCGGCAGTCGAGGCGCAGGCGGCCTGCGATGTGGCGCAGACCGCTCTGCGCCTTGCCGACTGCGACGCGGCCGAGGCGGCAGCCGCCCTCGCGGCCGCACTCGATCACCCCCCCGCGCCGTTCGACGCCTTGCTGGCCGAGGCGGAAACCCGCCTTGCCGCCGCGACAAAAGCGCAAGCGCTGCACGAGATTGCCGCCGCCGCTGCCCGCGACCGCGCAAGGCGCGACGAAGATCTTGACCGCGCGACCGCGGCCGAGGCTGCATGGTCGGCCGCCTGGGCCGCCACCGCGGGCAAGACCTGGCTGGGCCGACGGGCCGATCCGGCCACCCTGCCCGCTGTTCTGGCCACCCTTGATGCGCTGACCCTCGCCACAGGGACCCATGCTGCACTGGCCGACCGGATCGCCAAGATGGAGGCCAACCTCAGCGCCTTTGCCGCAGCACTGGCCCTGTTGGCCCCCGGAACGGCCGAGGCCGACGCAAGCACCGCCTACGCCACCCTTGATGCGCGCGCAGCCCAGGCCACCACTGCCGCCAGAACGCAGCACGATACCCAAGCCGAGCTTGACGCCAAACGCACCCGCCTGAGCGATCTGCACCGCGCCGCCACCCGCACATCGGTGCGCATCACTGTGATGGCGCAGCATTTTGGCGTGCAGACGCTTGACGATCTTACCAGTCAACTGACCACCGCCGCCCACGCAGCCAGCCTGCGTGCAGAGGCGGCAACCCATGCCGACACGCTTTGCGAAACGCTGGGCAGTACCAGCAGCGACGCCGCCCGCGCCGTCCTTGAAGCAACCGACCGTGCCAGCCTTGATCACGCCGACGCCACTCTGACTGCGGCACGCCAGCGACAGTCCGCCGAAGCGCAGGAAAACTATGCCGTTTTATCGGATCTGCGCCGCCAACTGGCCGCGATCGGCGGCGACGATGCCGTGGCCCGCCTGCAGACTGATCGTGAAGCCCTGCTTCTGGCAATGGCAGAAGAGGCCACCGTCTGGCTGCGCCTGCGCTTAGGCCTGCTGGCCACCGATACCGCGTTGCGCGCCTACCGCGACGGTCACCGCAGCGCGATGCTGAACCGCGCCTCGCAGGCCTTTGCCGCGATCAGCGAGAATGCCTATTCCGGTCTTGCGACCCACCCCGACCGCGACCGCGAACAACTTGTCGCCATCGCCGCGAACGGCGCATCAAAACAGGCGCAGCACCTGTCGAAAGGCACACGGTTCCAGCTTTACCTTGCCTTGCGCGTCGCGGGTTTTCACGAGTTTGCGCAGAACCGCCCCACCGTGCCGTTCATCGCCGATGACATCATGGAAACCTTCGACAATGGCCGTGCAGCGCAATCCTTTGCGGTCCTGTCCGACATGGCGCGGGTCGGGCAGGTCATCTATCTGACCCACCATGCCCACCTGTGCGACATCGCCCGCACCGTGACTCCCGGTGTGCGGGTGCATGATCTGCGCTGAAGACATCGCGAGGGGCCAAAGCGCCGCAGCACTACGGCAGAACCTCGATCTGTTCCAGTTGCCAGACGCTGCGGGTGTAGACAACTTCGCTCTGATAAGTCGTTGACAGATCATAGGGATAGACCAGCCACAGAGGCCCCTTGTCGCGTAGCGACATCGGTTTGCCGTCGATCTGAAACGCGATCATCGGAATATCCGGCAGGATGGAATCAATCGGAACCTCGGCTGCGTAATCGTTGCTGGCGGTAAGCATCAGGTTGGTTCCGGTCAGATTTGCGGCCTTCAGAATTTCGCTTAGCGGCACACCACGAAACTCCAGCACGCCATCCGTCCAGATCGTGCTTGTCCGATAGGTCACCAGCCGCATCGCCAACAGATCGTCGCGGTCAAACACGACGGCCTTGGTCTCGCCCGACGGTCCTGTGATGGTCAGGCTGATATCGTCGCGAGCTTGTTGGGCCAACCCGAACGGTGCCAGACAAAACAGAAACACCGTTGAAACAACAGGAAGCCGCAGCAATGAAACTGGCATGGGAGAAACCATTGTTCAGAATTACCCTTTTTTGTTCATGCCACATAATGTCGGTTTCGTCGCCCGCCGATTGCAGTTTGCCTGATCTTATTTGCACAGAACGCACCACCCGGTGGTGCGGCTTGCCCCCTTCTGCACCGTAGCACGGCAAATTTGCCGGTTGGCGCTGTCCGAACGGCCATAGTAGCGTGAGGGCCGACTCAGATAGGGTTCGAGGGGGCAGGATGCAGGATTGGTGGCGCGGGTCGGTGACGTATCAGGTTTATCCGCGCTCTTTTCAGGACAGTGTCGGCAACGGAATAGGCGATCTGCCCGGCATCACGCACCGCCTTGACCATATCGCCGCTCTGGGGGCCGATGCGGTGTGGCTGTCGCCGATCTTCACCTCGCCAATGGCCGACATGGGCTATGACGTGTCCGACTATACCGATGTCGACCCGCTGTTTGGTACGCTTGCTGATTTCGATGCGATGACGGCCCGCGCCCACACGCTTGGCCTGAAGGTCATCATCGATCAGGTGCTCAGCCATTCCTCGGCGCAGCATCCGTTCTTCAAGGAAAGCCGGTCCAGTCGCAACAACCCGAAATCAGACTGGTATGTCTGGGCCGACGCGCGCCCCGATGGCACCCCCCCCAACAACTGGGTTTCAGTCTTTGGCGGGTCGGCGTGGGAATGGGATGCGCGCCGCCGCCAATATTATCTGCACAACTTTCTGGCCAGCCAGCCCGACTTCAACTTCCACAACCCCGATGTGCAGGACTGGCTGCTTGGCACGATGCGATTCTGGCTTGACCGGGGTGTGGACGGCTTTCGTCTGGATACGGTGAACTACTATTTCCACGATGCGGCTCTCCGCTCCAACCCGCCAGCGCCGGGCAATGCCACGGCCCCCGCCGTAAACCCCTATGAAATGCAGTTGCACCTCTATTCAAAGACCCGGCCGGAAAACATCGACTTCCTGCAACGGATGCGCGCCTTGCTCGACCAATATGACGGCCGCGTCATGGTAGGGGAGGTGGGCGAAAGCCATCGCGCCGTGCAGGTCATGGCCGATTACACCAAGGGCGACAATCGCCTGCACATGGCCTACTCGTTTGACATGCTGGGTCCGCAGTTCACCGCCGCGCATTTCCGCAACCACATCGCCAAGTTCTTTACCGGCGCACCCGATGGCTGGCCATGCTGGGCGTTTTCCAACCATGATGTGATCCGCCACGCCACCCGCTGGGCCGATCACGGTCAGGTCGATGATATCGCACGCCTTGCCGCCGCAATGCTGCTGTCCTTCGAAGGGTCGATCTGCCTTTATCAGGGCGAGGAACTGGGCCAGACCGAGACCGACATCGAGTGGCACGAACTGACCGATCCGCCGGGTTTCACCTTCTGGCCCGAATACAAGGGGCGCGACGGCTGCCGCACGCCGATGGTCTGGGACGCGACGGCGCAGGGCGGATTTACCACTGGCACACCGTGGCTGCCCGTCAAGCCGCCGCAACATGCGCGCAATATGGCTGCTCAATCCGGTATCGCGGGGTCGGTGCTGGAAACCTACCGGAGCCTGCTCGACTTTCGCCGCAAAAGCCCTGCGCTGCGCGACGGACGCACCACTTTCATCGACACCCCAGAACCCGTGCTCGCCTTCCGGCGTGACGCCGGGGCCGACACGCTGATCTGCCTGTTCAACCTCTCGCCGGTTCCGGTCACGCTGACACTTTCGGGCGGTTGCCTGACAGGTCCGGCGCAATGCGCCATGCTGACCGGACACACGCTTGCCCTTGGCCCGAATGGCTTTGCCTTCATCCGCCCGCTGGGCGCGTCCAGCGAACTGAACGTCACCTGACCCGTCATCCCACCGAACGGAACACTGCACGCCCCCGGCCCGCCCGCTTGGCCTCGTACAGCGCCTCATCGGCGTCACTCAGCATCCGGTCGGGACGCACCGGATCATAGGCCGTCGAGACGGTCATCCCAATGCTGGCCGAGATCCGGCAGAACTGCCCTTCGAACGTCATCGGCTGATCCAGTTGCGCGATGATCCGCCCTGCAATCGCGCCCAGCGCGCCTGCCTCGACCAGCCCCGGAAGTACGATGACAAACTCGTCGCCTCCGACGCGCGCCACCGTATCGCCGCCCCGCGTCTGCGCCCGCAACACCCGCGCCACCTCGCGCAGCACATGGTCGCCCGCGGCATGGCCCAGCGTGTCATTCACCGCCTTGAAGTAGTCCAGATCCATGTGCATCAGCCCGAACGCCGTGCCACGCACAATCACCTGCGCCAGTGCAAGGTCCAGCGCGCGACGGTTGCGCAACCCGGTCAGCATATCGGTCAGCGCCTGTTCCTCGGCCGCGGTCTTGGCCCCTTCAAGGCGGCGGTTCAGATCGCGCAACTCTTTCATTACCGCCGTCTTCGCCTCGACCAGATAGAGCAATTCCATCGCAAGATCGGTCGGTGCGAAATCGGCATCGGTCAGCGCGTGGTCGCGTACCGCATCCGCCACCGAGATGCCGAACGACAGGTTGATCAGCACCCCCTCGCCCGCAACCAGCGGCACGGCCACCCCGCGAAATCCCGTGCCGGGCTTGGCCCGCAGTTGTACATGCAACCGCTGACCCGCCCGCGAGACAAGCGCCGCAAGGTCACCGACGCCGGCCGGCCTTCGCACCTCGAACAGCGCAAAGAAACACTTGCCCAATGGCACCTGTCCGTCCAACAGTTTGCCCAGCGTCGGTCCGCAGCCGGTCACCATCCCATCGGCCGACAGGCACAGGTGCATCGGCATCAGACGTGCCAGTGCAGCCGCTTCAATCCTGATCCCGGTATCGGGCATCGTGCCATCCATATCAGCCTGCCCGCACGGCAAGGTCGAACCGCCGCCCTGCCGCAAACTGCGACTCAAGCAGATGAATCGATACCACTTCGCCCGCAAGCCCGCTGCCCTCATGTTCCAGCAGCACAAGCGCACCATAGTCGTCCGCCATCGCGCGCAGAAGCCCTACTATCACATGCCCGATTCCCGGCAGCGGCGCGCGGCAAGCCAGCGTAAACCGGTCGGTTGCCTCGCCCTGCAATTCCAGCAGTGGCAGGTCCAGATCGGCCAGCGCCAGGCGCCCCCGCCCCGGCAGATCATCCAGTGAATGTAGAAAATCCACAAAGGTCACGCCACCAAAGCGCAACAGCCGTCGCAACGACTCAAGATTGGGGTGCGAGACAAGGAACGTCCCCAGATCCTCAAGCACGGCCTCGCGCGGGCGGTCCAAAAGCCGCGCCGCAGCCCCGATCACGGCATCGGTCAGCCGGTCGTCATAACTGAGCATCGCTTCGAAGTTATCAAAGCCAAGCCCGGCCGTCTGCGCGACATCGGTCCACAGCGCGGCCCCGTAGGTGTCACGCAGGAACACCTGGATCGACCTGTTGACAAGCCCATGCATCGCGCCATCCCCTTTTCACGACTGACACGCTAGGCGGCATCCCTTAACAAAGGCCCAAGCCGTCAGGTCATACGGCCAGTTTTAAGCGATCGACCTGTTTTCCGGCGCGTCACACGCCATGTTCAGGCTCAGCGCAGGGTCTGATGTTCGGTCGGGGGGCCGAACCGGGCCAGCATGCGTTCCCGGATCTGATCGCGCGCCTGCCGGTAGGCGCCAAGTTTCGCCTCGCGCGATTCCCCCAGCCCGGTCGGATCAAGGATCGGCCAGTATTCGACGTCAAGGTGATAATACCGCGTCAGTTCCAGCGCCATGCGCTGACTGGCGGGCGACAGTGCCACGATCAGGTCGAACCCGGTCAGGTCGTCACCCCATTGCTGCATCTCTTCAAAGCTGCGCGACCTGTGACGGCTCAGTTCGATGCCCATCTCCTGACAGACGGCAACCGAAAAGCCGTCAACCTCCATGTCGTTTCGCACCCCGGCAGACTGCACATAGGCGCGCTGGCCGTAGAGTTGTTTCATCAGCCCCTCGGCCATCGGCGAGCGGACAGCATTGTGGTCGCAGCAAAACAGCACCGAAGTGGGGAAAGTGCCGCTCACCTCAACCCCAATGCAACACGCAGATCAGCGTGAACAGGCGGCGCGCGGTGTCGACATCGACATGCGCCTTGCCCTCCAGCCGCTCTTGCAGCACCCGCGCACCTTCGTTGTGGATACCGCGCCGCGCCATGTCGATAGCCTCGATCTGGCTCGGGGGCAGACGCTTGACCGCCTCGAAATAGCTTTCGCAGATCTGGAAATAATCTTTCACAACCTGCCGGAACGGGCCAAGCGACAGATGGAACGCCCCCACGGTCTGCGCGCCCTCATCGGCAAGGTCAAACACCAGCCGCCCCTCGCGGATCGCCAGACCAAGGCGGTAGGGGCCAGGCGGCACCGGCCGGTCTTCGCGCATCGGCAGGGCGAAAGAGTTGTCCTCCAGCAGATCGAAGATTGCCACCCGGCGCTCCTGCTCGATCTCGGGCGTGGGCCGCACAAGGCCGCGCTCGTCGATCTCGATATGGCAGAGGCGGTTCATCAGAGGATGACCTGTGCCAATTGCGAGGTTTCCCAGTCGCCGTAGGATTTGGCGGTGCCTTCTTCTTTCCATTCCGTACGGCCGTTGGCGGCACGTCCGTGTACCACGGCAGCGGCAGCCGATGGGCTGCTAAACGCAACATTGTCCCGAAAGGTCGCAACTTGGGTTCCACGTTCCAGAACCCCTGTCGCCACCAATTTGCGGTGCAGGGCCGCATAGCCTGCGTCGTGATCTCCGACGCCTTCCCAGTTGTTCCGCGCCAGCGATCCTTTGAGCACGATGAATTCGCCATCAATCAGCATGGCCATCGCCCTAATCTCGTGCCTACGATTCTCCAGCACAAACCTGGCTTCCGTAGAAGCAGTTACACCCGATTTTGCGGTGTCGGGGCGCCGTTTCGTTGTAAACATGTCAAGCCCCAAGGCAGGAAAAACAATGAACAGCGTATCGAGGAATTCCTCCATATTGGCGACGGCCGCCTCGGACAGGCTGGACCGTGGCGGCGTATTGCCGTTGTCCAGCGCAACGGCACCCACCGCCCGCGCCTGTTCTACCAGACGTGATTCCAAATACTTGACGTGTGCCTTGTTTAGTTCGTCGGCAGAAGTGGTCACGATCAGCGCCGTGGTCCACCAATCTTTGCGCCCGTCATGGTCACGGATGCGCGCGCCCACCTCTTCGCCTTCACCAATATAGGCTGTCTCCTTGCCTTCACGTTCACCCAGCAGAACATAGATGCCCGTAAAAGCTGCTTCGGGGCGCAAGAGGGCATCACGCAGCTGTATACGAGGCACTTTCAGAACCTGACCGGTCCAGTTGAATACCTTGGCGGTCAGCAAACCTTCCGGCCGCCCATCCACAAGGTAAAGCTCTATCGACCTGCCAAACCCCATCACAGACCCCCGTTCAACCGGTCAAGCCGCGCGCGCACGCTCAATCCATGCGCTTGCAGGCTTTCGGAATTGGCAAGCCGCTCGGCGGCTGGGCCGATCGCGGCCAGCGCCGCGGGCGTCATCTTTGCCATGGTCGTGCGCTTCAGGAAATCCATCACCGACAGCCCGCTAGAAAACCGTGCCGACCGGGCTGTGGGCAGCACATGGTTCGGTCCGCCAACGTAATCGCCGATGGCTTCGGGTGTCCATGCCCCAAGAAAGATCGCGCCCGCATGGGTGATTTTTGTGGCCAGCGCGTCGGGGTCGGCCACGCACAACTCCAGATGTTCCGGGGCCGCGCGGTTCGACAGGGCCGCCGCCTCGTCCAGATCGCGCACCACGATCACCGCCCCATTGTCCCGCCAGCTTGCCCCGGCGATGGCGCGACGGTCCAGCGTTTGCAGCCGTGTGGCCACCGCATCGGCCACGGCCTGCCCGAATCCGGCATCATCGGTGATCAGGATCGACTGGGCGCTTGCGTCATGCTCGGCCTGACTTAGCAGATCGAGTGCTATCCAGTCCGGGTCATTGTCACGGTCCGCGATCACCAGTATCTCGGACGGCCCCGCGATCATGTCGATGCCCACCCGCCCGAACACCCGGCGTTTTGCGGCGGCAACCCAGGCATTGCCCGGCCCGGTGATCTTGTCGACGGGCGCAATGGTCTCTGTCCCATAGGCCAGCGCTGCAATCGCCTGCGCCCCGCCGATGCGGTAAACCGTCTCCACCTCGGCAATCTGCGCTGCCAGCAAGACCAGCGGGTTGACCACGCCGCCCGGTGTCGGGCAACAGATCACCAGCCGCCCCACCCCCGCCACCCGCGCCGGAATTGCATTCATCAGCACACTTGAAGGATAACTCGCCGTTCCCCCGGGCACATATAGCCCCGCCGCCGAAACCGGTGTCCAGCGCCAGCCAAGGCGCGCGCCTGTGGCTTCCTCCCAAGACACATCCTCGGGCAACTGACGCTGGTGATAGCCGCGGATACGGTCCGCCGCCAATTGCAGCGCCGCCCGATCTTCGGGCGAAACCTTCGCTATCTCGGCGTCGATCTCGGCTGGCGAAAACGCCATCGTCACCGGCGTCAGCTCCAACCGGTCAAACCGCGCGGTCAGTTCCAGCACCGCTGCATCGCCCCGCGCCCGGACATCCGCGATGATCGTGGCAACGGCGGCATCCACATCGTCCGCCTCTTCGCGCTTCATCCCCAGAAGGGCCGCAAATTGCACCTCGAATCGGACGTCGCGGGTATCCAGAAAAACGGGCATGGGCGGCACTCCTTCGCGTCGGCATCTAGCGCCCCGGGCCAAGGGGCTCAAGCGCTCCATCGTGACCAAAGCACGCCAAATCGGGTTTCTTTTCGGCTAAAATACCTGGGGGTCCGGGGGCAAAGCCCCCGGCGCCCTCCACCCGCGCTACTCCGAATGTCCGGGTGCGCGCCCCGACTGCGCAAGGTAGGGGCGCGTCACATCCTTCAGCGTCACCTCCAGCGCCTCGACGTGCAGCGCCACCGCCCCGTCGCCCGCCAGCACCAGAACCAGCCGCCCGGTGCCATCGTCGCCCGGCTCGAACGCCACCGACATGAGCGACAGCACCATGTCGCCGTCGCTGCGGTCGATGCCCTGCGTCTGCACCGACAACGCCTCGTCCACCACCAGCAGTGACTGCACCCGCTCATAGCCGCGCTTGCCGCGTTCGGCGGCGTCGCGATCCTCCCAGCGAAACCGGTTCACCAGCAGCGCGAACCGGCGCTGGCCTTTTTGCCAGCGCATTTCGGTGATCGGAAACACCGCATCCTGCACAAGCGCCGAGATCACGGCCAGATCGCCCGCCTCGCGCGCCACCAGATGCAACGGGGCCTCGCCCCCCTCCTCAAAGCGTGCATCGGCCATCAGCCCGCAATCCTTTCGATCAGCGCCCCGCAGGCCGACAGCTTTTCCTCGACCCGCTCATAGCCACGATCCAGATGATACACCCGGCTGACCACCGTTTCACCTTCCGCCGCAAGGGCCGCGAGGATCAGCGAGACCGAGGCCCGAAGATCGGTCGCCATCACCCGCGCGCCTTTCAGCTTTTCCACCCCGGTGACGGTCGCCGTCCCGCCCTGCACGTCGATCTTTGCCCCCATCCGGGTCAGCTCGGGCGCATGCATGAAGCGGTTTTCGAAGATACGTTCCTCCAGCACCGACACCCCGTCGGCGGTGCAAAGCAGTGCCATCATCTGCGCTTGCAGATCGGTCGGAAAGCCCGGAAACGGCGCTGTTACCACATCGACCGCCCGCACCCGCCCGTTCTTGCGGGCCACTTTCAGCCCGCGCGTCGTTTCTTCAACCGAGATCCCCGCCGCATCGAGCCGTTCGCAGAACGCGCCCACCAGGTCGATCCGCCCACCCAGCAATTCGACCTCTCCGCCGCAGAGCGCCGGCACCAGCATATACGTGCCAAGTTCGATCCGGTCGGCCACCACGGGGTGGGTCGCGCCGCCAAGGCTGTCCACGCCCTGCACAGTGATCGTGCCCGTCCCCTGGCCCTCGATCTGTGCGCCCATCCGGCGCAGACACTGGGCCAGATCGACGATCTCCGGCTCGCGCGCCGCGTTGTTCAGAACAGTGGTGCCTTTGGCCAGCGTTGCCGCCATCAGCGCGTTTTCCGTGGCCCCGACCGAGACCAACGGAAAGTCGATGACCGCACCGTGCAAGCGCCCCGAGACGGCCTTGGCATGCACATAGCCGTCGCGCAGGTCCAACTCTGCCCCCATCGCCTCGAGCGCCTTCAGGTGCAGATCGACCGGGCGCGCGCCGATCGCACAGCCGCCGGGCAGCGAGACGACCGCATGGCCATCGCGCGCCAGCATCGGGCCAAGCACCAGAATCGACGCCCGCATCTTTCGCACAATGTCATAGTCCGCCGTATGGCTGGACAGAGCATGCGACGACAGCGCCAGCACCTGCCCGCCCTGCAACGTCGCCACCTCGGCCCCCAGCGACCGTAAAAGCTGCGTCATCGTGGCGATGTCCGACAGGCGTGGCGCATTGGTCAGCGTCAGTGGCTGGTCGGTCAACAGCGTGGCCGGCATCAGCGTCAGGCAAGCGTTCTTGGCACCCGCAATCGGGATCTGCCCGTTCAGCGGGCCGTTGCCCTTGATCAGTATCGAATCCATGCAGCCGCCTCATTCCGTCTCTTGTTGCCGGCCTTTGTCGCGGCCGGAGGGTTCGTCGTCCCGCGCCTTCGCCTGCGCCTTGCGGCGCGCCATGTTCGCCTTCAGCGCGGCCTTCAGCCGATCTGCGCGCTGCTCCGCCTTTTTGGGCGCTGCCTTGTCTGGCGTGGAAGGGTTTCGGGACGTATCCGTCATGCGACCTTCCATATCGCAGGTGTCACCGATGGTCCAGATTGCGCTTGCGCGACCACCCAATTGCGTCTACTTCGCGCACCGGGGTCGCGGGTATCGCCCCGAAGCTGTGGTAGCTCAGTGGTAGAGCACACCCTTGGTAAGGGTGAGGTCGAGAGTTCAATCCTCTCTCACAGCACCATTTAATCCTGACTTTACAACAGACTACGTGTTGCCTGAACAGGCGGACGCCTCGAACCTGCAGGAAATTGCAGAACGAAACGAGGGCGAAACCCGGCTTCTTCGTACAAATCCCGTACACGACACTGATCCGCGTTCTTGCAGTGTTCCGCTTTCCCTCGACCCCGAAGACCTGAAAGAGCGGATGGAACGGGCCACCGTGCTTGCCGAAGCGATTGGCTGGGCGCACCCCGACGACGCGGTGCAGCTCATGTGCGCCGCGCTCGCCGATCTGACGCACGGCGGGCAGCGCGCCTGCGAGTTCTTCCTGGACGCGGAAGAGGAAGCCCGCTGGTGGGCCAGCATTGAACCGCCCGAAGTTCTGGTGGCGCTGTTGGAAACTGTCCTAGACAACCTCGGCAACAGGGCGATGCATCTGGAAACCCGCAAGCGTCTGTTTATGACCTTGTGGCGCGCCTTCCCGAAACCCGACCGCACCCGCTTCCTCGACTATGCAAAGGGGAATGCGTGATGCGCGTTGAACGCCTGACCCGGCTCAATGCCGCCCTCTTTGTCGAGGCTGACCTTGCCGATCATACCCGCCTGACGAACGACATGGTGCCGGAAGCGGTCCGGATGGCTGACGCCGCCGCATGGGAGCTGGAACTGTATTCCGGCCTCGCGCTGCTTAACCAGTCGATCCGTGTCACGCTGGATGCATGGCCGGATGCCGATTGGTTTCCTCTGCCCATTGCCCCGCATGTGTCGGGCGCGACCCTGACCATCACGGTTGCCGGTGCAGCCGTTACCGCCTTCACCATCATCTATGGCCTGCGCCCGTCGCTGCGCCTGACTGACACGCCCCCCGAGGGTGACGTGGTTATCACATACATCGCTGGCTTTGGCACCACGGCGGCGGCGATACCGCCCGACCTGCGCCATGCAATCTTGGATCAAGCCGCAGTCTTCTATGACCTGCGCGGCCAGGCGGATGCCAAGGGTAACGGAATGTCGCCACACATGGCCCGGATTGCCGCCCGCTATCGGAGGGTCGGGGTATGACCGGACGGCAGTTTGACAACGTGAAGGCGATGAAGACCCGGCCCATGACCGAAAAGGCACAGCGGATTCTGGGCCGGATCGAATTTGCAGGCGAGCTCGAGCCGACGCTTGACCGGCCCTATCTGGTGAAGGGTTGGCTCGACCGGGGCGCTGTTTCTGTCGTGTATGGCGATGCGAACGCTGGCAAGACCTTCTGGGCTATCGACCTTGCGCACCATGTGCATGAGGGGCAGGAGTGGGCCGGTTGTCGCGTCAAGCGCGGTGCGGTGCTCTATGTCGCGGCTGAGGGTGGGGCCATGTTCGACCATCGCCTTGTCGCCCGTGGCGCGCGCTTCATGGTGTTGCGCGGGTCAGTGCGGCTGGCCGGACCGAACGGCGATGCCCCACCACTTGCCGAGGCGCTGAACCAGCTTTCCGAATTGCATGGCCCCTTCGCCCTGATAGTGATCGACACCATGGCTCGCGTGATGGGCGCGGCGGATGAGAACGCCGCCCCAGCCATTGCCGAACTTATGGCATCGCTGGACCTGCTGCGCGACCGCACTGGGGCGCACATCATGCTGGTGCACCATCACGGAAAGGATGCTGCCCGTGGCGCGCGGGGGCATTCCAGCCTGCGCGCAGCCATTGACACGGAGATCAGCATCAGCCGCCCCGAGGGTGAGCCCTTCACCATCGCCCGGACCACAAAACAGCGCGACATGCAGGGCGGCAAGGAAATGCCGTTCACGCTCGAGCTGCGGGAACTGGGCACGGACAGCGACGGGGACACGGTGACGACCCGTGTTGTCAAGCATGAGAGGGGGAACGCTTAGACCCAAGGCCAAACGCGCCGATCTGTCCCGGCTGCCCTGCTGAAGCAGGCTGCTCGTATGCCGACTGTGCCGCCATGAGGGGCGCTGCTTGGCTGACCATCGGCACTAAGGCCAGAGCCGACAATGCAGAGGACCGGGGGCGCTGGCCACGTGGCCCCATGACCAACGCAGGGTCTGCGACCGGGGAAGGCTTACCCAATGACGAGAGGAGCGGCGAAACGACGATGAAACACCTGATCAGCACGGCCGAGGGGCAGGGTGGGGTTTCCCCCCTAAAGGGGGAAAACCCCCAACCCACAAGTGTCCCTCGCTATCGGCAGCGGTGACGATGCAAGACGAAAGGCAGACGATGAACGGCCCGGTGATCAGCGACATGTTCGGCGAAAATGGTCCCAATGCCCCCCTTTCCGTTGGGGGGTGGGACCGACGTGCTAACTCCACAATTTTCGCGCAGCGGGACGGCGATGAACCGGCCAGCCCGGCAGAGCGAGCCATGCAATTCATGCATACCTTGCAGATACCCGAGGGTCCGAACGCCGGGAAGCTGGTCCAGTTGGCCCCGTTTCAGCGCCGGTTTGTCGAAGGCGCGATGGGCGATGGCATTGCGGCCGCCATTCTCAGCATCGGACGAGGCAACGCAAAGACAGCGCTTTCGTCCGGGATCGCACTTGGCTCGCTGATTGGCGCTTGGGATCGCCAGGCGCGCCGCGAGATCATCATCGCGGCCCGGACGCGGGATCAGGGCAAAACGGCCTATGACTTCGCCGCCGGTTTCTGCAAATCGCTTCCGCTGGAAATTCAGAAGCGGCTGATCTTCCGTCGCGCGCCCCGTCTGGAAATCGAGTATGAAGGCGACGGCGGCGGGCATGTGCTGCGCGTCATTGCGGCCGACGCAAAGTCAATCCTCGGCGGTGCTCCGACCATGTGCATCATGGACGAGCGCGGGCACTGGGCGCTTGACCGTGGGGACGAGCTCGAGGCTGCACTTCGATCTGGCCTTGGAAAGCGCAACGGTCGCGCCTTCATCATCAGCACGTCAGCCAGCGACGACACGCACCCCTTCAGTCGCTGGATTGATGACCCGGTGCCGGGGTCATATGTGCAGGAACATCGGCCCCCGCCCGGCCTGCCGGCAGACGATCCGGACTCGCTTCTGCTGGCCAATCCCGGGTCTGAATATGGCATCGGGGGATCGCTGGAATGGCTGCAGGGAGAGGCGCGCCGGGCCATTGCGCGGGGCGGTTCCAACCTCACCAGCTTCCGCCTCTACAACCGGAACGAGCGGGTTTCGGGCGAGGCGCGCGACCTGCTGATCACGCTGGACGAATGGCATGCCTGCGAGGTGAACGATCTTCCGCCGCGTGAAGGGTCTGTCGTCATCGGGATCGACCTTGGCGGATCGGCCAGCATGACGGCCGCTGCGTTCTACTGGCCGCAGACAGGTCGCCTCGAATGTCTTGGCACCTTCCCGTCGCAGCCAAGCCTGCTGGACCGGGGGCAGATGGACGGTGTGGCCGGGCGCTATGTGCAGATGCTGGACCGGGGCGAGCTGTCGGTGCTGGGCGACAAGACCGTGCCGGTTGCGCCCTGGCTGACCGAAGTGATCCGCCATGTCGAAGGCTTGCCGGTCGCGGCAATCACGATGGACCGCTTCAAGGGTGCGGAGCTGGGCGAGGCGATTGTGCGGGCAGGCATCCGGGCCCCGCTTGTCTGGCGCGGGCAGGGCTTCCGCGATGGTGGCGAGGATTGCGAGCGGTTCCGCCGCGCCTGTTTCGACGGGCAAGTGAAGGCACTTCCCTCGCTGCTGTTGCTCAGCGCGTTTCAGGATGCGGTCTGCCTGCGCGACCCTGCGAACAACCTGAAACTGGCCAAGGCGCGCAGCACAGGGCGGATCGACGCCGCTGCTGCAACCGTTCTTGCCGTCGCCCAGGGCGCGCGGATCGCCGCCCTGCCCAAGCCGAAATCGAGAATGACATGGGCGTGAGGCAGGATCATCACCGCTTTTCGAAGCGGGTCACGCGAGGCGCGCGCTGGCAGGTTCTGCGCATGGCCACCCTCGAGCGTGACGGCTTTCGCTGCAAGTGCTGCGGCACGGCGGGGCGGCTCGAGGTGGACCATATCAAGCCCGTCCGGACGCATCCCGAATTGTCCTATGAACCGGGAAATCTTCAGGCTCTGTGCGGTTCCTGTCACACGAAAAAAACCAGAATCGAGTGCGGGCATCGCCCGCCTTCGGACGCCCGCCAGGCTTGGGCGGAAGCCGTGTCGCAACTCGAGCGGCCCGGAAAACGAGGCATCACAACAGGAGAACCCGATGCTTGACTCAGTGAAGATCACCCGGCGCCAGTCGGAAATTCGGCAGGCGCTCACGGTCCTTGTCGGCAAGGCGGACGCCACGGCGGACGAAATCCGCAACATGGAAACGATGGACGCAGAGTATCGCGCCAACGAGACGCGGTATCGTGCGGCCTTGATTGCCGAAGATACCGAACGCCGCGACGCCGGGGCCGATCTGGAAACCCGCGCCGGTCACGAATGGGAAGCCTTGATCGCAGGCTTTGAGCTGCGCCAGGTGGCGTTGCTGCTGCAGGAAGGCCGCGCCCTGGACGGTCGCACGCTGGAAGCCGTGACCGAGCTGCGCGCGAAGGGCGGCTATCGTGGCACCCCGGTGCCATGGGCTGCGCTCGAACGCCGGAACACGGTTGCCGCTGGCACCCCGAACCCGCTTTCGACGCGCCCGATCATCGACCGGCTGTTCCCGGACTCGGTAGCGGCCCGCATGGGTGCGCAGATGATCGGCATCGAGGCTGGTTTGGTTGAGTGGCCAGTAACGACTTCCGCCGTGACGGCGGGCTGGCAGACCACGGAATCCGGTTCTGTCGCAGGTCCGACCGCCTACACCACGGTGGACAAGGCGCTGGCACCGAACAACACGCTGGGCATTCGGATGCAGATCAGCCGCAAGGCCATGCTGCAGTCGGGCTCTGCGCTCGAGGACGCGGTGCGGCGCGACATGAACGGCGCGATTGCCGCCGCTCTGGACAAGGCGATTTTCCTTGGCGCGGGCGCGTCCGGCGAACCGCTGGGCGTCATGACCACGCCCGCGACCTATGGCATCACCAGCGCCGCCGTTGGCGCGGCTGCCACCTGGTCGGTGTTCCGGGCGGCGGTGCAGCGGTTCATGCTGGCCAATGCCGCAGGCGCGCCCGACGCGGTGCGCCTTCTGATCCGCCCGGAAGTCTGGTCGAAAATGGACGGAACTTTGATCGCAAGCACGGCTGTGAGCGAATGGTCGAGGATGCTGGACAACATCCCGCTGGCCAACATAGCGATGACGTCGAACGCGCTGGCAGCACCCGTGGCGAACAACGTCAACGCGCTGTTGACAACGAACGCGGGCGGTGTCGCCCCAATTTTCGTTGGAATCTGGGGTGCCGTGGACCTGATCCGCGATCCGTTCTCGGACGCGGCCTCGGGCGGTCTGCGGCTGACCGCGTTGACGACTGCGGACGTGACGGTTGCGCGCGGCACTCAGCTGGAAATGCTGACCGGCGTGAACGTAGCCTGATGCTCTGGGGCGTTCACCTGGGCGGGCTCGAGCTGCGCACGGAGGGCGGTCAAACCCGTCTTTCCGGCCGCTTTCCTTATGGCCAAGAAACCGTTCTCCGCGAAGGCGGGGACGGGATGCCAGAGCTGCGCGAGGTGTTCGCCCCTCGCGCCTTCGGACCGCGCCTTGATCGGCGCGATCCTGACATTCACCTGTTGGCCCAGCATGACTTCGCACAGCCCATGGCATCGGTGCGGGCCGGAACGCTTACCCTCACCGAAACCGATGACGCGCTGCTGATCGAAGCGCGGATCGACGCGTCGCTGGCAGGCGTCACCTATGTGTCGAACATGCTCGCGGGCATCCGGGCGGGCCTAATTCCCGGCCTGTCGCCCGGCTTTCGCCTGGTGCCGGGCGAAGGGTCAGAGTCGATCGAACGAAAGGGCGCGGCGGTGCTGCGCACGATCCGCGCGGCGCAGCTCGAGGAAATCAGCATCGTGACCCGCCCCGCCTATCCGACCGCGCAGATCGAGGCGCGCAACTGGAACCCTGCAGCTATCGCCAGATCGGCCCCAGCTGCACACCCGTCAAACCGCTGGAGGTGATCATGCTGCAATGGCTCAGAAATAAACGACAGCCGGTCGAGGCGCGGTCCAGTGGATCGACTTACACGGCGCAGATCATCGCGGCGCGTGCGGCCTATATCACCGGGCGCAGCGGGCTTGCCGAACTGACCGGCACTGTCGCATCCTGCGTGTCGCTTTGGGAAAACGCTTTCGCCCTTGCCGATGTGGAGGGCGCACCGGCACTGGACCGCCCGACCATGGCCATGATCGCACGATCTTGCGCGATGCGCGGAGAGGCTGTCATGCTGATCGCGGTGGACGGCACGCTTGTCGCAGCAAGTGAGTGGGATCTAACAACCCGCGACGGCCAGCCGCGCGCCTACCGGCTGACGATTCCCGAGGTGTCGGGCAGTCGCAGCATCACGGTCTTGTCGCCCGAAGTGCTGCACCTGCGCATCGGGGCCGATCCTGCAGCGCCCTGGGCGGGTGTTCCGCCGCTGCGCCGCGCAAGCCTCACGGCGGGCTTGCTCGAGGTGCTGGAAACCGCACTGGCAGAGACATTCCAGAACGCCCCGCTGGGAAGTCTGATCATCCCGCTGCCCGATAGTACGCCCGAAGACATGGCGGCGATGCGATCCGCGTTCCGGGGCCGTCGCGGCAACAGCCTGGTGATCGAAGGCGTAGCACAGGCAACAGCGGCGGGCATGAACCCGGCACTGGGGCAGCGGCTGGAACAGCTGTCGCCCGACCTGTCCAAATCCATGACCGGCGAGACGCTGAAAGCAGCGCGGGATTCGGTCTGCATGGCCTTCGGCGTGCTGCCCGGCCTGTTCAACGCGGCCACCACGGGGCCGATGGTGCGTGAGGCGCAGCGTCACCTTGCGGGCTGGGTGCTGGAGCCCATGGCGCAGATGCTGGCCGTGGAGGCGGCGCGCAAGCTGGGCGGGCAGGTTAGGATCGACATTGGCCGTCCGCTGCAGGCATTCGACGCAGGCGGCCGCGCCCGTGCGCTGTCTTCGCTGATCGAGGCGATGGGCCGCGCAAAAGAACTGGGCCTGTCACCGGAGGAATTGAATACGGCGCTTCTGGCCGTCAACTGGGGAGGTGGCGATGCAAATGCCTGACTCCGATGACGACTTTCACCTCTACCATCTGACCGGCGTTCGGACTTGCGGCATCAGGGACAATCCGAACCATGTCGTGCTCGAGATCACCGCACCCGGCAAGGAATGGCACTTCGTGTTGCGCCTGGACGACCTGGCAGCTCTGGGGCGGCGCATGACGCAGGATGCAATGCTCATGAAGGGATAGGCAGGGTGCGCCTGGCTTTGGATACTCGGCCAAAGCACCCGGTTCGGACGGCAAGTACCAAAACCCCGTCAGCGCGCGGCCTGCATTCCAACCTTTCGGCGGGCGCGGCGCGCAATTCTACTTCGGTTCGGTTTTCCAGATCAGCTGGTACAGGTCGGCCAGGTCGGCTTCGATCTTGTCGGCCAAGTGCTTTAGATCGACATTCCCGGCGACATACGGGTGCGCAACGATGAAATCCGCGAACTGCTGCCCGATCACGAACGTTCGGTCGCCAGCCTCATGTTGATTGCTGTCTGTCAGGTCGCGAGCGATCATTTCTTCAACCTCACCCCAGCACCGCCGCCGTTTTCTTCGATGAACTCGATTCCGGCAGACTCGAGGGCGGCGCGGATTGCCTGCACCGTAACAACCCGACCACCAATTTCGCCGGTTTCGGCCTCGAGGCGCTTCACCGTTGGAATGGATACGGTCGAATGTTTGGCGAGGTCAGCCTGTGACCAACGCAACAAAGCGCGCGCCGCTTTCACCTGTTCAATTGATACTTTCGGTATTGACATGCGCTTGCCTGATGTGTTGATACTTTCGGTATTAAACCACCACGCAAGGAACAAAGCAATGACCACCACAACCCTCACGCCGGGGACCGATACCGGCTTGCCTGATAGACTTGCCGCCTATCTCTCCACGCTTCAGGAAGACTCCTTGCAGCTCGAAATGCTTCTCGAGGCCCTGAACTCGTTGGCCGCATACGAGCGCCGTCGCGATCTGACGCTGGGACTGATTGAGGGCGCGCTCAAGATCGCATCGGAACTGAACATTGCACTCGATTCCGTCACCATCGCCAAAGAACTGGAGGGGGCGCAGCCATGAGCGAACCGAAAACCCGTATGCGACTGTGGTGCGATGCGTCCCATCTTCATGCCCTCAGCCAGGCGCTCGATCTGGTGATTGATCATATTGAACGCCCCCCTTCACCGGCCAGCAACGCCATGTCCGCTCTGATCGGCGAGATTGTCGATAGGGCCGCGCGGCTCCGGGATGATCTGGACGGGGGGTAGCCATGAACGCCATGGAGAACCGGGTGGCTTGACACGATCCAAATTTTCGTGTGAGGTCACACGAAGCAAGCCCCGGAGTTGTTATGCACCTTCAGTTCGATCTTTTGACCCCAGGAGAGGTTTCCGAAATCTCCGGAGTGTCCTTGGACAATCAACGAAACCTGCGGCGGGCTGGCTATCTCCCCAAAATGAAGGGCCACGCCCGCTTCACGCTTCTGGATACGGCCCGCCTTATGGTAATTGGCTTGCTTTCCGAGAGGGGCATTGGGCCGAAGGTGGCTGTCACGTTTGCCGATACTGCCGCGCGAGGTATTGTATTGGGCGTTTTTCGGCAATCACGCCTCTATTCCGATGAAGTTGCCAGGGCTGCCCTTGCAGAGACGCGGGACGAGGCGGACGATGATTTGGCTCTGACCAGAGAATCGCTCCCCGATCTGGACGAGGCGGTTGAAAAACGGGTGCGCGGCATCATCGCCCTGCAGTTGCTCTCCGAACTTCTCGAAAAGCAACTTGGCATGCGTGGAGAGAAGTCGCCGAACCTGTTCGTCTTGTGGGCTAATGGCCATGCAGAGTTTTTCTACGGCGATGACGATCCGTGGTCTGACGTCATGTATGACCATCCGGCATGGCAAGGTCCGATCATTGTATTGCCGATGCCGGCTATCGCATCGCTTTTGGCATCTCGCTTGCCGCGCCCTATTGTCCGCCTGGCGGAAATAGGTGCAGCCTGATGACCTACCTCGCCCCCTTTGGATCTGCGGTGCTCGACACTGGCAAAAAGCCCTGCGAATGGGCTGCGATCCTCGCGGAGCGCGGACTTAAGATTTCCGAACGGACACTGCGCGAGCGTGCAAATCGCTTTGGCGCGCGCATCGGCACCGGCAAGTGCATGATTTTGCTGCCGCACCACATTGACACAATCCTGATTGAGGGTCAGCCATGCCGCTTGAAGTCTATCAGCGCGGGAAATTCTGGTACGCTCGAGGTCGTGTCGAGTACAACGGTACGCCAATCACAGACTACGACCGCTGGAGCACTGGCTCATCTACAGAAGCTGGCGCAAGGGAATGGGTCCGGAACGAAGAAGACCGGCAGAGGCGTCGTCACCTCGTTGGAGATGAGTCGATCTTTACAGTCGCGGACGCGGTGATGATTTATCCCGCCTCACCAAAAGCGGCAAAGTATCTGATCCCGATCATCGCCGAAGTCGGCAATCTGCCGGTTCATCAGCTGACGCCGCTCATGGTGCGGAATCTTGGTCCGAAGCTCTATCCGACTGCTGCTGCAGACACGTGGTGGCGTCAGGTGGTCACGCCCTTGCGGGCCGTGATCAACAACGCTCATGACTTGGGCAAATGTGCGCCGATCAAGGTCAAGGCGTACAAGGACAGCGTCCGGATCGCCCAGGATCAGAAGCGCGGCAAGAAAAGCCGGGTCGAGGTGCAACCTTTCACCCGCGACTGGCTCGAAGCATTCTGTCGCATCGCCGATCCGTACAACAGCACAGCCGCTCGGCTGATCTTCGAGTCGGCAGGCCGCGCCGATCAGGTGTTTTCTCTGACCCCGAAAGACCTTGACCTTAAGAACCGGCGTTTTCTGATCAAAGCTCAGAAGGGCCACGAGGAACAATGGGTGACCATCTCGCATCAGATGATGGTGGAGCTTGCCAATCTGCCACCCAAGAAGCCCGTGAACCGGAAGACCGGCGAAGTTCTTGAAGCCCGTGTCTTCGGCTATGCCACGCGCGGCGGCTATATGAAGGCGTGGAAGACCATCTGCAAAAAGGCGGGCATTCCGTACCTCTCCGCCCATTCCGGTCGCCACGGCTTCTATACCGAATTGCGGGTGCGGCAGGGCGTCGATCCAATCACTGCGGCCCATGCCGGGCGCTGGAAAAACGCTTCGCTCCCCGATGCGCGGTACGCTCACGTCGAGACAGATCAGGCCGAAATCAGAGAGCGCATCCGTACAAAGCCCGCACAGGCTGACTCGCCGAAACAGGCTATCCCCTTGCAGAATAAAGGGTAATCAGAACATGACGCAAACCTTGGTAAGGGTGAGGTCGAGAGTTCAATCCTCTCTCACAGCACCATAAAATCAATAGGTTAGGGGCGGCAGGGGCTGTATCGGAGCGGTTGCTGCAGCCACCGGGCAACCACAGTCTGAAGAAAGGCGGCAGAACGCGGTCTGCTCTCAGCCTTGCTTCCGCGTGTCGGGGGCTGGTGCAGCCTTCGGGTCGAGGGTCGAGAACCGGAACCCCAAACGACAAATGGCAATCGGACACCGCCATGACCTCGGGCTTCGCCCTCCGGGTCCTTCGGGCTCCCGGCAGGGTCACCGCAGCCTCATCCTTGTGGATGCATGCCATTTGCGGCACTAGAGATGGACAAATTCCTGGAACAAGGCCATCACGATGGACTATGGCAAATCCGGCGCGCCAAACAAGGCGATGAATGCGCCGAAGCACACCGAACATAATTCGAGGGGAACCGACAAAAATCCCTTCGGCCAGCGCCCCGCAAAGGCGGAACTGCTTGCCCGCATGAAAGCCGATGTCGCAGCAAAGAAAAAGGGCGTGGGTCAGCAGTCTGCCCCTGCAGCCGGATCGAACGGCGGCCTTACCAAGTGATGCGCCGAAAAGCCGGTCCAGCGGCGTGTTCCGGTTGGCGCAGGCCTTGAAAGCGCCTGGCGGTTTTCCCGCTCTGCGCGCCACATACTTCCGTTTCACGCATTGCCCCACCTCCGCCCCGCGCCGCTTGCCGTTACAAAAGGTTCACTGGCGCTTTTCCTAATATCCATTATTCCTGAACAATGGATATGATAACTGCCAGCACCAGCCTTGCAACCCTCGGCCATCCCGGCCGGCTTGCGGTGTTTCGCTTGCTGATGCGGTTTGCGCCGCAGGGCCTGCGTCCCACCGATATGGCCGAAGCGCTTGGTGTCCGGCAAAACACCCTTTCCAACCAGCTTGCCGACCTTGAACAGGCGGGCCTGATCCTGTCGCAGCGGCAAGGCCGCTCGATCCTGTATCGTACCGATCTGACCGCTGCCGCAAACCTGTTGGCCTATCTTGCCGATGATTGTTGCCGCGGCCGTCCCGATGTCTGCTTTCCCCCGAACCACACCGCAAAGGGTTTCCCGATGACCACGCATCCCTTCAATGTGCTTTTCATCTGCTCGGGCAATTCCGCCCGCTCGATCTTTGCCGAAGCCGTCCTGCGCGACACCGGGGCCGGGCGCTTCAACGCCTATTCCGCCGGCACCCGGCCCGGCACGCAGCTAAACCCTTTCGCGCTGGAGGTGCTGGAGCGTGGCGGCCATGACGTGACCGGCCTGCGCTCAAAGCACCTGTCCGAGTTCGAGGCCCCGGATGCACCGAAGATGGATTTCGTCTTTACCGTCTGCGATGCCGCCGCCGCCGAGGAATGCGCCCCCTGGCCGGGTCAGCCGATGACCGCGCATTGGGGCATCCCCGACCCGGTCAAGGCGCAGGGAACCGATGCGGAAAAGGGCCTCGCCTTTGCCAAGGCTTATGGCGAGTTGCGCCGCCGGATCATCGCCTTTGCTTCCCTGCCCTTTGCCGAGCTTGAGAAGGTCGCCCTGCAGCAGCACCTCGACCGCATCGGTCGCGACGCATGAGCATGCGCCCCCGCATCGCCCTGAACGGCTTGGGCCGGATCGGCAAACTTGCCCTGCGCGATCTAATCGACACCGGGGCGGTGGGTCAGATCGTGCTGATCAACGATCCCGCAGGCACCCCCGATCAGCACGCCCTGCTGATGGAGTTTGATTCTGTGCATGGCCGCTGGCCCCGCGCCATCTCGCATGACGCGGACAGCCTGACGATCGAGGGTCAGCGCATGACCCTGACCGCGGCCAAGCGGATCGAGGATCTGCCGCTGGCCGCGATGGGCATCGATCTGGTGATCGACGCGACCGGCGTGTTCAAGACGGCCGAAAAGGTGGCGTCGTACTTTGCTGCCGGCGTGAAGAAGGTCGTCATGTCGGCCCCGGTCAAGGATGGCGGCGCGCTGAACCTGGTCTACGGGGTCAACCATCACCTCTATGATCCGGCGCAGCATCACCTTGTCACGGCGGCAAGCTGCACCACCAACTGTCTGGCCCCTGTGGTCAAGGTGATCCACGAAGGCATCGGCATCCGCCACGGCTCGATCACCACGATCCATGACGTGACCAATACTCAGACCATCGTGGACCGGCCCGCCAAGGACATGCGCCGGGCGCGCTCGGCGCTGTTGAATCTGATCCCCACGACCACGGGTTCGGCCACCGCAATCACGCTGATCTATCCCGAACTTGCGGGGCGCCTGAATGGCCATGCCGTGCGCGTGCCGCTGCTGAATGCCTCGATCACCGATTGCGTGTTCGAAGTGGAGCGGCCCACGACGGTGGCTGAGGTGAACGCCCTGTTCAAGGCCGCAGCCGATGGCCCGCTGAACGGCATCCTGGGCTATGAGGTGCGCGAGCTGGTGTCGTCGGACTACACCAACGACCCCCGCTCCAGCATCATCGACGCACCCAGCACGATGGTCGTGAACGGCACACAGGTTAAGATCTTTGCCTGGTATGACAATGAATGGGGCTATGCCTGCCGTCTGGCCGATATCACCCGGATGGTCGCGGGGGCATTGTGACCGCCGCTTCGGACCCCCGCCCCCAAAAGCGACCGAACGGTCTGCGCGCCTATGCGGCGGTCACCGCCGCCTATTGGGCCTTCATGCTGTCGGACGGCGCGCTGCGGATGCTGGTGCTGCTGCATTTCAACGGGCTGGGGTTCACGCCGATCCAGCTTGCGTGGCTGTTTCTGCTGTATGAGGCGGCAGGGATCGTGACCAACCTTGTCGCCGGCTGGATCGGCGCACGCTTCGGTCTGGCCTCCACGCTTTATGCGGGCCTTCTGTTGCAGATCGCGGCACTGGTTGGGCTGACGATGCTCGACCCCGCGTGGTCGGTCGCAGCGTCGGTCGGGTTCGTCATGGCGGTGCAGGGTGTGTCCGGCGTGGCCAAGGATCTGGCCAAGATGTCGTCGAAATCGGCCGTCAAGGTGCTGGCGCCCAAGGGCGACGGCACCCTCTTTCGCTGGGTCGCGGCCCTGACGGGGTCAAAGAACGCGGTCAAGGGACTGGGGTTCTTTCTTGGGGCGGCCATGCTGGCGCTTGCGGGGTTTGATGCCGCGATCTGGGGCATGGCGGGGGTGCTGACGGTCATTCTGGTGGCGGTGGCGCTTTTCATGCCGGACGGGTTGCCGGCAAAGGACAAGGGCGCGAAGTTCACTGACTGGCGGGCGACAGACCCGCGCATCACGCGGCTGTCGCTGGCGCGAATGTTCCTGTTCGGGGCGCGCGATGTGTGGTTCGTCGTCGGCGTGCCGGTCTATTTCCAGATGGTGCTGTCGGATGGCACGCCCGACGGGCGGCGATGGGCGTTCTTTCTGATCGGCGGGTTCATGGCGCTCTGGATCATCGCGTATGGCGCGGTGCAAGCCGCCGCCCCGCGCATCCTGCAGGCCGCAACGAAATCCGAGGCGGCGATCACTGTATCGGCGATCCGCTGGGCGGCGCTCCTGGTGCCGATCCCGCTGGCGCTTGCCGCATTGGCGTATGTCGCGGGCGCACCCGCACCCTGGCTCAGCCTTGGGATCGTCGGGGGATTGCTGCTGTTCGGCTATGTCTTTGCGGTCAATTCGGCCGTCCATTCCTATCTGATCCTGGCCTTCACGCAGGACGACCGGGTGACGCGCGATGTGGGCTTTTACTACATGTCGAACGCTGCCGGCCGCCTGATCGGCACGCTTCTGTCCGGCGTCAGCTTTCAGGTTGGCGGCCTGCCCCTGTGCCTTGGCACGGCGGGGACGATGGCTCTGCTCAGTTGGTTGGCCATGCGGCGGCTGGCACCCCAGATTTAAGACGGCGGCTTGCTGTCCTTAAACGTGTCTTCCGCCAGAAATGGAATCGTCGTTGTCGGACAGGCTTTTTCAGCGGGAAGATCCTTGAGCGAACCAAAGGGATGGTTTCTTCGAACCGCTAGAAAACGCTCCGGTGGAGCGTTTTTCGGTCCGTTGCCCATGAGACCGGAGGCCGGTGGACAAGGGGTATCGTCCGAAATCCTGCCCTTCGTAGATCGGGGCGCGCCTGCCAGTCAGACGGGTTCGTTTTGTCGATGGACAAATCTGGCAACGAAAGGGCTGTTTCCGCCAGCGCCCACCCCGCACTCAAGCGTTCACATCCACCACGACGCGCCCCTGCACCTCGCCCTTCAGGATCGCGGCCCCCAGCGCGGGCAGATCGCCAAGCCCGGCAAGCCGGATCATCGCCTCTAGCCGATCCATCGGCAGATCGGTCGCGATCCGGTCCCAGGCGCGCACCCGCTGCGCGTACGGCACCAACACGCTGTTGATGCCCAGCAGGTTCACACCCCGCAGCAGGAACGGCACCACCGACGCGGGCAGCATCGCGCCCCCCGCCAGCCCCACGGCGGCAACCGAGGCGTTCATCTTCATCTGCCCCAACACGCGGGCCAGCATGGCACCGCCCACCGCATCAATGCACCCCGCCCACATCTCTGACTCCAAGGGCCGCTTCACCGTCTCGGCCAGATGGGCCCGTGGCACGATCCGCGCGGCCCCCAGATCGCGCAGATAGCCTTCCGTCTCGGGCCGCCCCGTCACCGCCGCCACGCTGTATCCCAGTTGCGCGAGGATCGCCGTGGCGACCGACCCGACACCGCCCGCAGCCCCGGTCACCAGCACCTCGCCCTGCGCCGGGGTCAGCCCGTGGTCTTCCAGCGCCATCACCGCCAGCATCGCGGTGAACCCCGCCGTGCCAACCGCCATCGCCATGCGCGTCGAAAGCGCTTGCGGCAGCGGCACCAGCCAGTCGGCACTGACCCGCGCCTTTGTTGTATAGCCGCCCCAATGCGTCTCGCCCACGCGCCACCCGGTCAGCACCACCCGGTCACCGGGGGCATAGCGGGCAACGCTCGACGTCTCGACCACGCCGGCAAAATCCACGCCCGGCACATGCGGCCAGACCCGCACCAGCCCGCCCCCCGACCCAAGGCACAGCCCGTCCTTGTAGTTCAGCGTGGAGTATTCCACTGCAACCGTGACATCGCCGTCGGGCAGCCGGTCGTCAGGCAGGGTCTGGACAGTTGCCCGCGTCGCCCCGCTATCATCCTTTTCCACCACCAATGCCCGGAACATGCGCGTCTCTCCCTGCTGTTGCAGGCTTACCCTATCGAGACGCTCGTGCAGGGGAAACCCCGCCTCATTCGGCATATCCCGGCCCGTTCGACCAGCGCCAGGCATCCGCGATCATCACCGGCAGGGTGGATCGCACAGGCGCCCATCCCAGATCGCGCATCGCCCGCGCCGAACCTGAGACCAGTCGCGCCGGATCGCCGGGGCGCCGCGCGCCCTCGATGATCGGCACCTCGCGGTTGGTCACCCGGCCCGCGTGGGCGATCACCTCGCGCACCGAAAACCCGGTGCCGCTGCCCAGATTGAACGCCCCCCGCCCCCGCCCCGCCAGCAGATGGCGCAGGCCCAGCACATGCGCCTCGGCAAGGTCCATGACATGCACATAGTCGCGGATACAGGTGCCATCGGGCGTGTCATAGTCCTGGCCATGCACAGTCAGCGCCGGCCTGCGCCCCGCCACCGCGTCCAGCAGCAACGGGATCAGATGCGTCTCGGGCCGGTGCTGTTCACCGATTTCGCCATCAGGATCGGCCCCCGCGACATTGAAATACCGAAAGATCACCGGCTCCAACCCGTGACTTGTCTCAAAGTTCGCCAGCATCGCCTCGATCGCCAGCTTTGTAGCGCCGTATGCATTGATCGGGCGCTGCAGCGTATCCTCATCCAGCGTCATGCCACCGGGATCGCCATAGGTGGCGCAGCTCGACGATAAGACGAACGCCCGACACCCCGCCGCCACCGCCGCCTCGATCAGGTTCAGCGACCCACCCACGTTCATCCGCCAATAGCGCCCCGGATCGGACACCGATTCGCCGACCAGCGACAGCGCCGCGAAATGCATTACCGCCACGGGCCGGTACTGCGCAAAGGCGGCATCAAGGCTGGCCCGGTCCATCAGGTCGCCCTGCACCAGAGGGCCGAACTTCACCGCCGCCCGCCAGCCGGTGGACAGGTTGTCAAAGGCAACCGGCACAAAACCATTCCCGGCCAGAACCTTGCATGCATGCGATCCGACATATCCGGCCCCGCCGGTCACCAGCACATGATCCGCCAATACCAGTTTCTCCTTTGCCGAACGCTGCGCGCGCCGCTTACGCCGCCATCGGGTACAACGCTGTCACAATGTAGCGCGGGCCGGAAGGGGGGCTGTCCGCGATGCCGCCCGCGATCAGAGTAATCAAGTTTTAAGCAAAACGCCCGATACCAAAGGGGTAAACAACCGCTCACCCCACCGGCCCGACCCGCGTTCCACCCCCCACCAAAGGGTTGCGCAAGCACGCCCGCAATGCCCCCACAGAAAGCGACTCCGATGCCCTGACACCCGCCTGCCCCACCGCCTTAGCCCCCTTGCCCGAACCGCAGGAGCGTTCATGCCCGCACAACGGCTCGCCTCACTTTTCCGCCGCTACGCTGCAGCCCATCTGCGCTATTCGCAACACGGTCAGCCGCTTCTGGACGCTGCGGGCCAGATGGTCGGCCAGATCGACCGCCTGCGCCTGCAAGGCGGCCGCCTGATTGCCGAAGGGTGGACAGCAGCACCTGCGATCACGCTCGCCCTCGGTGCGGTCCGCACCGATGTCACCCCGAACCTGCCCCGCGCAGACGTGGCCCGCGCCCATCCCGGCCTCGGCCACAAGACGCCCGGCTTCGTCCTCGATCTCGCTTTCGCCCCCGGCCCCGCGACGCTCAGCCTCGGCTTTCCCGATCAGCGCCTGATTTACCAGTTGCCACGGCCCGCCGCACACACCCTTGCCCAGGCCAGACTACGGCTTGTGCCAGCCTTTCTGCGCGATCTGGGCCGGGCTACTCCCGCCGTCTTGCGCTGGCTTGCCACGCGCGACCCCGCCTGCCGCACCCGCGTCAAGCGCGCCCTGCGCCTAGCCGACGCGCCCGCCGCGCAAAGCCTGCAACGCCTGCTTTTCATTCAGGACAGCCTCGCCATCCTGCCCGCCCCCGCCCGTGCCGCCGAGCGCGCCCGCCTTACTCCGGCGGCTTTGGCGCGCCACCCGGTTACGCTGATTCTGCCCGTTTTCAATGCTTTCGATCTTTTGCCAGATGTGCTGGAGCGGGTGATCCGCCACACCGACCTGCCGTTTCATCTGGTCTTGATCGAAGACGCCTCGACCGATCCCAGCCTGCGCCCCTGGCTGCGCGACTGGGTAGCGGACCAGCAGTCAACCCATCCGGGCCGCATCACGCTGATCGAGAATCCGTGCAATCAGGGCTTTATCCGCTCGGTCAATTCCGGGCTTAAACTGGCGCTGATGAGGGGCCATGATGTGGTGCTGCTCAATTCTGATGCGTTCGTACCGCAAGGCTGGGCCAGCCGCTTGCTGCGCCCGTTTCTCGTGCATGACAACGTGGCCAGCGTCACCCCGATGTCGAACGATGCCGAGATCCTGACGATGCCGGTAATTTGCCAGCAAACCCCCCTGCGCCCCGGCGAGGGGGACCGACTTGATGCCATCGCCGCCCGCTTTCACCCGGATGCGGGGCTGGTCGATGCGCCCACGGGCGTGGGTTTCTGCATGGCGATCAGCCACGCCTTCCTTAAACGGCTCCCCGCCCTCGATACCGCCTTCGGGCGCGGCTATGGCGAAGAGGTGGATTGGTGCCGCAAGGTGCGCGACATGGGGGGCCGTCATCTTGCCCTGCCGAACCTCTTTGTCGAACATCGCGGCGGCACCTCGTTCGGCCCGGTGGAAAAGCAGCGCCTTGTTCAGGCCAACAATACGCTGGTCAGCGCGCGGCACCCCGGCTTTGATGCCGAGGTGCAGCAGTTCATTGCGCACGATCCGCTCGCCACGCCGCGCCTTGCCCTTGGCATCGCGTTTGCCGCCACCCGCACGCCCGGACGGATGCCGATTTACTTGGCGCACAGCCTTGGCGGCGGTGCCGACGATTATCTCGCTGTCCGCGTGAAGGCCAACCTGGCCGCCAACCCCGGCGCGGCAATCATTCTGCGGGTCGGTGGCGTCCTGCGCTGGCAGATCGAACTGCACCTGCCCCAAGGCGTGACCCGCGGCGCCACCGACGATTTCGCCTTCGTCCAGCGCCTGCTGGACCCTGTCGACGCGCGCGACATCGTCTATTCCTGCGGCGTGGGCGACACGGATCCCGCCACCCTGCCGGACCGCCTGCTTGAATTGAAACGCGGCGCACAAGATCATATCGAGGTTTTGTTTCACGATTATCTGCCAGTTAGCCCGTCCTACACCTTGCTGGATGCCGACGGCCGCCACCGCGGCCTGCCCGACCCGTCGGGCAGCGACCCGGCCCATCGCCACACGGGATCCCACCGCATCCCCCTTGGCCTTCGTCACTGGCAGCGTGGCTGGGGCCGACTGATCGACGCGGCCGATGCCATCACCGTCTTTTCGAAAAACAGCCACCGCCTTGTTGTTGGCGCTTACCCGCAGACCGCGCGCCGCATACGTCTGCGGCCCCACCCGATGCTGGCCGCCGTGCCGCCCTGCCCGGCGCCAATCGGGCAACGCCCGGTGATCGGCGTTCTGGGCAATATCGGCGTCCAGAAAGGTGCTGCCGTCCTGTCCGCGCTAAGTCGCAGGCTGCAACCGGGTGTGGCAAACCTTGTGCTGATCGGCAATCTGGACCCTGCCTTCAGCCTTGCACCCCCGGCGCGGGTTCACGGCAGCTACTTGCGGGGTGAGATCGCCGCACTTGTTGCGCGCTACGGGATTGACCGCTGGCTGATCCCGTCAGTCTGGCCCGAGACATTCTCCTATACCACGCGCGAAGCGCTGGCGACCGGCCTGCCGGTCTGGTGCTTCGATCTGGGCGCTCAGGGCGAGGCGGTGTCCGCCGCCCGCCACGCCACCGGCCTTGGCGGCACCCTGCCCCTTGCCGATGGCGCGCCCGACATCGACGCGCTGATGGCCGCCCTGCTTTCCGATCCCGGCCCCGCAGACCTGGTCACCGCATGACCACGCAAACCCTCGCCATCGCCGATCTGCGCGCCACCGGAATCGAGGTGCTGCGCCGCCCCGGTCAGGGCGGCCATGTGACCCTACCCACCCATACCGTGCTGGAGGCTCCGGCCAGCCTGAAGTGGACGGTGTTCGGCCATTCCATCGAACTCGGGGCATTTTCCTATCAGGTTTCGGGTTTTTGTACCGCCGCCCGGATCGGGCGCTATTGCTCGTTCGGGGAAGAAGTGCAGATAGGGCGCCAGAACCACCCGATGACATGGGCCTCCACCAGCCCGGCGTTCTACCTGCACGACCAGACCTTTGGCCTTGACGGCGGATTTGAAGGCGCCGCCGAATACCACAGCTACCGCTTCACCCCCGGCGAGCCGCCCACAAGGGTACGCCTGACCACGATCGGCCATGATGTCTGGATCGGCCACGGTGCCACCATCGCCGCGGGCGTCACCATCGGTGACGGCGCGGTGATCGCGCAGGGCGCGGTCGTGGCGCGCGACGTGCCGCCCTATGCGGTAGTGGCGGGCAACCCCGCCGTCATAAAGAAATTCCGCCTGCCCCCCAGCCTCATCTCACCCATGCTGCGCTGCCGATGGTGGCGTTTTGCGCCCTGGCAACTGGCGCATCTGAACCCCGCCAAGCCCGAGCAATTCATCGCCGGCGTCTTCCGCATGGACGACGAGCCATCTTTTGCCCCCACCACCCTCGATCTGCGAAAGCCCGCCCCATGGACCTGATCCGACACCCTATCGTGTTCCTGCACCTGCCCAAGACGGCCGGCCAGACCGTCCACAATGCGCTGGCCCGCGCCGTCGGGCAGCCGCAGGTGTCACCGATCCGCGTCCACACCAAGGTTCAACCCGGAGAATCGCAATTCCCGCCCGGCCATGCGCTGTATTCCGGGCATCTCGACTGGGATGGGATTGGAACCCTGCCAGCGGGCCGCTTCACCTTCACCATCCTGCGCGATCCGCAGGAACGGATCGCATCATTCTATTTCTACCTGCGGCGCGAGGCGGCGCGCCTCACGCCCGCTGCGCTGCTGGCACCCGAGAACATCGGCCGCCGCCGCGCGCTGGAGTGGAGCGCCGACGACTATTTCTTCGGCGGCGATGCCGAATGGCAGTCGTTCATCCGCGACCACTATGACAATTTCTACTGCTCATACTTCGCCACCCGCCGCTTTCGCGGGGCGTCCAGCTTTCGCGCCCTGCCGCAAGTCGAGGCACTGGCCCGCGCGCGTCACGGCCTTGCGGAACTAGACGGGCTGTTCAACACCGCCGATCTGCTCCCGCTGGAAGCCGCCCTTGCCGACCGCTACGGCTTTGCGCTGAACCTGACGGGGCACTTCGACAATGCTGGCGACGCGCCGTCAGACCCCCGCTGGCCGCGCCTGCTTGATGCCTTCGGCACCGACAGCGCCCGTCACCTGATCGAAGATTTCGCCACCCGCGATGCCGCGCTGGTGGCACGCCGTCCGGCATGGGCCTGACGGGTGCGCTCAGTCATTCACCAGATCGCGGGCATCGCGGCGCAACAGCGCCAGCCCCGTCACCAGCGGGATCAGCCCTGCCGCCAGCACGAACAGCGGATCGGCATAATCCGCCCGGTATCCGGCATAAAATCCGCGCCGCAACAGCCCCACCACATGGATCAGCGGGTTCCAGGCCAGCCCGTCGCGGTAAGGTTGCGGCACCGTTTCCAGCGTGAAGAACACACCCGAAATCAGGAACAGCGGCCGCGTGATCACCGACCACACCATCTGCCAGGCCGGAAAGCGCCCGAAAAGCCAGCAGTTCAGGGTGCCAACCCCCAGCGCCAGCACCGAAAGCAACCCAAGGCTGACCGCAATCGGGCCGGGGTTGATCACGGTCTGCGTGTCGAACAGCAACAGGATGCCGCCGAACACCAGTCCGGCCACCAGCAGTTGCGTCGCCATATTCAGCATGAAACGCCCAAGGATTGCATCCACGAATGTCACCGCCGGATAGGCCAGAAGCGTGCGCGAGAACATCAGCGCCGTGGCAACCCGGCCCGAAACCGTGGTGTACATCAGGAACGGCAACAAGCCGGTCGCGTGGAACATCGTGAAATCCCGCCCCAGGGGCGGCGCCTGAAAACCCAGGGAAAAGACAAGCGACAACAACGCGATCCCTGCCACCGGCTCCAATATCGCCCAAAGATAGCCACCGGGAGAGCGGCCATAGGTCGTGGCCATCTCGCGCAGCATCAGCGCGCCGATGGCCGGTGCGCTGTACCGCGGCGCGGCGGTCGTGCGGGGGCGTTGCGGGAGCGGGACAGTGGCGGTCATGGGGGCTTCCTCAATCAGTCACAGAATACCCCGGCCCTTCGGACGGATTGCACCGCAAAACCTTGCAGCCAATGGTTTAGGAAGCGTTTACAATGATCCGTCCCGCGCTGCCCCGTCCCCCCGCCCCCATCCTGGTGCCGTCGCCCGCACGACTGAACCCACCGGCCCGCCCGCGCCGCCTGCGCCTGCGCCATGCGGGCGTCCTTGCCAGCTTTGCGCTGATGGTGCTGCTGCCTGCCGCCGTCACCGCCTGGTATCTCTGGGCGCGCGCCGCCGACCAATATGCGTCTTACGTTGGCTTTTCGGTGCGCAAAGAGGAAGCCGGGTCGGCCATCGAAATGCTGGGCGGCATTGCGGCCCTCTCGGGGTCCAGTTCCACCGACACCGACATTCTTTACGAATACATGTTCAGCGCCGGATTGATCGCCCGGATCGACGCCGATCTTGACCTGCGCGCGATCTGGTCAGCCGCATCGCAAGACCCCGTTTTCGCCTACGCCCCCCCCGGCACGATCGAGGATCTGGCCGATCACTGGGCGCGCAAGGTTCGCGTCGCCTATGACAGCAGCACACACCTGATCGAGTTGCGCGTGCTGGCCTTCACCCCGAAGGACGCCACCCGCGTTGCCGAGGCGATCTTTGCCCGGTCTGGCGAGATGATAAACGATCTCAGCGACATCGCCCGCGAAGACACGATCCGCTACGCCCGCGATGATCTGGCGCAGGCGCAGGCCCGCCTGACCGCCGCCCGCACTGCCATGACCGAATTCCGCAACCGCACCCAGATCGTCGATCCGGCGGCAGATGTGCAAGGCCAGACCGGGCTTCTGGCCAAGCTGCAGGAGCAACTGGCCGAAGCCCTGATCGAGGTTGATCTGATGACCCCCACCATGCAGCCCACCGACCACCGACTTGAACGCGGGCAAGCCCGCGTCCGGGTGATCGAGGCGCGCATCACGGCGGAACGTCAGAAGCTGGGCCTTGGCGATGCGAACGGGAAGGGGGCCGTCTATGCCACGCTGGTCGGTGACTATGAACGTCTTGCCACTGATCTGGAGTTTGCGGGCGAGACCACCCGTGCCGCCCGTGCCGCCTATGACGCAGCACAGGCCGAGGCGCGCCGTCAGGGTCGCTATCTTGCGGCGCATATCGCGCCCACCAAAGCCGAAAGCGCGCGCTTTCCGCAACGCGCCACCCTTCTGGCCACCGTCACGCTGTTCCTGTTCCTCGGCTGGGCCACGGCGGCGCTGATGTATTACGCACTGCGCGACCGGCGATGATCCGGCTTGATACCCTGACCAAGACCTTCGCCTTGCGCGGCCAGCGTCGCACGGTGATCAACGCCGTCACGCTCGATCTGCCGCCGGGGCGCGCGGTGGCGCTTTTGGGCCGAAACGGGGCGGGCAAATCGACCCTCTTGCGCCTGATCGCCGGCACCATGCGCCCCAGCGCGGGGCGCGTGCATCTGACCGGCAGCGTGTCCTGGCCGGTGGGCTACGCGGGCTCGTTCCACGGGGATCTGACCGGCGCGCAGAATGCCCGCTTCATCGCGCGAATTTACGGCGTGGACAGCGACGAACTTGTTGATTTCGCGCAGAGGTTCGCCGATATCGGGGCGCCGTTCCATTTGCCGTTCCGCAGCTATTCCGCCGGCATGAAAGCCCGCCTCGCCTTTGGCGTGTCGATGGGCATTGCCTTTGACACCTACCTTGTCGATGAAGTGACGGCGGTGGGCGATGCTGCCTTCCGCGCCAAAAGCGCTGCCCTTTTCCGCGAACGTATGGCCCATGCCGGGGCGGTCGTGGTCAGCCATGCGATGGGCCAGATACGCGAGTTATGCGACGCTGCCTGCGTTCTGGAGGGCGGCAACCTGCATTATTTCGACGATCTGGAAGAGGCGATCCGTTGCCATGAGCGGATGCTGCATGCCTGACACCTCAGACGATCTGCAACACATCCTCGAACCCGCTGAGGGTGCCAACCCCCTGCAAGGTCAGCGCATTGCCAAAGCCGAAGTCAAAGATCACATCCGCGCCCTGCATCCGGGCAAAGCTGTCGATCAGGTCTACAGGCTCCCATCCCGGGCCAAAGATCGGGTCGTCGATCTGCAAAACATCCCCCTCGCTGCGCCGGAAATCCTCGATCACATCGATACCGCCGGTGAACACGAACGTATCACCATGGGTGCCGCCTCGCAGCGTGTCATTGGCGGCCCCGCCATCCAGCGTATCGCGGCCCGCCCCGCCGTTCAGATAGTCCGCCCCGTTGCGCCCCCACAGCCCATCCGCCCCGTCGCGTCCGAACAGGCGGTTGGCAAAGGCATCGCCGAACAGGCGGTCGTCGTGGCTGCTGCCCGCCAGATCCTCGATGAACTCGAACACATCGCCCGCCGCCTCGCCGCTGTTGTTTTGTGGCGATTGCAGGTCCGCCGTCAACCCGGTCAGGCTTTCGGAGTATTGCGCCCGGTCACGGTTCGCCCCGCCGCTGAGCGTGTCCATCCCGACCCCGCCCAGCAGCACATCATCGCCGACCCCGCCCTCAAGCTGATCGTTGCCGCGCCGCCCGAACAGCCAGTCCACGTTACCGCCGCCGCGCAGAATGTCATCGCCCAGCGTGCCACGGATGTTGTCCGCGCCGGTACCGCCGATCACCCCTTCGATGCCCAGATGCACATCGCCCAGTGCAAGGTTGGTGTTCAGCGTGGGTGCCATCAGGTCGATCCGCATCCCGCCGGTCGCGCCCGAATATTCGGCAAAGTCAAAGCCCGCCCCACCCACCATCCGGTCGGCTCCGGCAGACCCGACCAGCGTATCATCACCAATGCCACCCGTCTGCGTATCCGCCCCCGCCGTCCCGCCGATCCGAAGCCCCGCCACCACCGGGTCGGCCAACACATGGGTCAACCCAAAAAGATCGGCCGAGGTGAACACCCCGCGCCCGATCGGGCTGCCATCGGCCGAGTGCAGGATCAGCAGTTCCGCACCAAATCCGATCGTGGCCCCGGTGCCGGTCGTCAATATCTCCAGCGCCTCGACCGCATAGATCCGGCCCCACGCGCTCAGGTCCAGCCGGTCCAGACCCACCTCGAAATCGGTGATCGTATCGGTGGCCCCGTCGCGCGCCAGCACGAACGTGTCCGCCCCCGCCCCTCCCGCCAGCAGGTCCGCCCCCGCCCCATCCATCAGAATATCGGCCCCGCCCGCGCCGTCCAGCGTGTCATTCCCCGCACCGCCCGCCAGCAGATCACCGCGCCCGTCGCCCACCAGCCGGTCGGCCCCGTCGCCCCCCAGCCGCATCGGGGCCAGCGCCCCCGGATCAACCCGCAGCCGGGTGATCCCCGCGCCCTCACCCGCAACGAACGTCTCGATCTGCCCGCCCGAGGCAACCGCCGAAATCGCGGTGATATTGTCCAGCGCCCGTCCAGGTTCCTGCAGCACCGTCCCGGTCAGCAACAGCCGCCCGCCGGGCAGCAGGGTGAACAGGTTCAGCCCGTCATCGCCGCCCCCCGCCAGCACGAACACCCGGTCCCCCAGCGTCACCGAGGCCAGCGCCTGCACCCCCTGAAACCGCGTGTCCAGACTGTCGATCACATGATCGGCCAGCGTCAGCCCGCCTTGCGCCCCCACTGCGACGACCGAGATCGAGGACGATCCCGCCCCCGCCACCAGCGCATAATCAACGCCCGCCAGCCGCACGATTTCGATGTCGGCCGGGGCCGCGATGCCCAGACCCCCCGCCACCCCAAGGCTGCCCGCCCCGACCAGCGCGCCCCCCGGATCGGCGCGAAAGCTCAGCAGCGCGTTCTGCCGCACCGACAGGGCCAGCACGAAACTCGTCCCGTCCACGCCGACACTCGCCAGATCGCTGATATCTACGCCCTGCCAGTCGGCCCCCAGCGCCATCTGCGCCACCTCGGCCATCCGGCCATTGGCCAGCAGTTCCGAGGTGACAATCCCGCTTTCCCCCAGCCGCGCCGTATGGAAATACGTCACCCCACCAACCTGCACCGGCACCAGCGCCGAGATTGTCCCCGCAGGGCTGCCGATCACCTGCACCGGCGCGCTCAGTGCGCCGGTATCCTCCACCCGGTATCCGCTCAACCGGCCCGAACTGCCACCGGTAATCAGCAGCGTCGGCAGCCCGCCCAGCGTGGCAAGTGTCAACTTTGCCGGTGCCGGCACCGCAGCCACCGCGGCGGTCGCCTCAACATCGCCCAGCGTGATCGAGGCCCCCACATCCAGCGACAGCAGACCACCGCCGGGCCGTGTCGCGGTGTAAAGGCGAAATGCACCACCTGCGGGCACAATCTCCATGTCGGTGATTCCCGACAGAATGTTCTGCGGCCCGCCAAGGAAAGTCTCGACCACCTGAAACGACAGCACTCTTGCCCCCAACCGACAGCCCCAATCATCTCCCAGTGTCGCCGTTCCCACTCAGCACAGCGTTACCGCCCCGCCACAAAACCACGACAGTTCGTTTCAATTCCGCTGCTCCCCGCGCAGCGGTGCCAAAGGACAGATTGATGACCGTCACCATCGCGATGGCCACCCGTAACGGCGCAGCCCATCTGCAAGCGCAACTGGACAGCCTTTTGGCCCAGACCGATGCCGACTGGCGGCTCTGGGTCAGTGACGATTGCTCTGCCGATGCGACCACTGAAATCCTTCTGGCATTCCGCCTGGCACATCCCCACCGCGAGATCCGCGTGCTGACTGGGCCGGGCCGAGGTGCAGCCGCGAATTTCCTGTCGCTGCTGTGCCACCCCGACCTGCCGCCCGGTCCGGTGGCACTGTGCGATCAGGATGATGTCTGGCTCAAGGGCAAGCTGGCCCGTGCGCTGCGCCGCATCGCCCGCGCGCCCGAAGGCCCGGTGCTTTATGCCGCCGAAAGCTGGCGTACCGATGCCCGCCTGCGCCGCTTAGCACGCCGCAGCGCCCCCGCCCTAAGACCCGGCTTTGCCAATGCTATGGTGCAGAATCTTTGCTCGGGCCACACGACCGTTCTGAATGCACAGGCACTGGCACTGGTGCGCCTGGCGGGCCAACCGGCCATCGCTTTTCATGACTGGTGGCTTTATCAACTTGTGACCGGCGCTGGCGGCACTTGCCGGCTTGATCCGCAACCCGTGGCGCTTTACCGACAACACCACACAAACCTGATCGGCGCGACTGGTGGCCTTGGCCCCATGATCCGCCGCGCCGATCTGCTGCTGCACCGTGACTATGCACTCTGGCTTTCGGCTCACCACAGCGCGCTGCGCCAAACCGGCCTGCTCACACCGCAGGCAATGGCGCTGCTGGCCCCCCTGATCGCGTCGGAAACGCAACCCGGCCTTGCCCGAGCAAAAACCATGCGCCGCCTCGGTCTGCACCGTAGCACGCCCTTTGGCACGGCAGCACTTTGGTGCGCCGCAGCCTTGGGGCGGGCTTAGCACCCGACCGCCACGTAGTCCTTGAACCCGGCTGCCCCGGCCACTTCCGCCGAATAGATGTTGCGCAGATCGGCCATCCGCGCCACCGCCATCGACCCTGCGAGCCGCGACAGATCCAGCGCGCGAAACTCGTTCCACTCGGTCAAGATCACCACGGCATCGGCACCTGCGGCGGCGTCATAGGCACTCTCATGCCATTCGACCCCCGGCAGCAGCTTGATCCCCTCGCGCCGCCCCTCGGGATCGACGACACGCACCTTGGCACCGCCCCCGATCAGCGCCGGCACGATGGTCAGCGACGGCGCATCGCGCATATCGTCGGTGTTCGGCTTGAAGGTCACGCCCAGCACCGCCACCGTCTTGCCGCTGATCCCGCCACACATATCGACGATCTTGTCCACCATCCGCCGCTTGATCTCTTCGTTCACCTTGATCACCGTTTCGGTGATCTGCATCGGCACGGCATGTTCCTGACCAATGCGGGCCAGCGCCTTGGTATCCTTGGGGAAACACGATCCGCCGTAGCCGGGACCGGCATGCAGGAACTTGTTCCCGATCCGCCCATCCAACCCGATGCCCTTGGACACGGACTTGATGTCGGCCCCGACTTTTTCGCACAGGGCGGCGATCTCGTTGATGAAGGTGATCTTGATCGCAAGGAACGCGTTGGCCGCGTATTTGATCATCTCGGCGCTTTCCAGATCGGTATAGACCACCGGGAAATCGCGCAGGAACAGCGGGCGGTAGATACCGGCCATCACCGCCTTCGCCCGTTCGGTTTCGACGCCCACCACCACGCGGTCGGGCCGCATGAAATCGTCGATCGCAGCGCCTTCGCGCAGGAATTCGGGGTTCGACGCCACATCGAAATCGGCCTTGGGGGCCGCGGCCAGAACCGCTGCCTGCACCGCGCGGTTAGTGCCGACCGGCACTGTCGATTTCGTCACGATCACGGCGTATCCGGTCAGGGCCGCACCAATTTCCGCCGCCGCCGCCATCACATAGGTCAGGTCCGCATGGCCATCGCCCCGCCGCGTCGGCGTGCCGACGGCGATGAACACCGCATCCGCGCCCGCCACTGCCGCCGCGATATCCAGCGTGAACGACAACCGCCCGGCCTTCACGTTCTTGGCCATCAGCACGTCCAGCCCCGGCTCGAAGATCGGAATCTCGCCCCGCATCAACTTTTCGATCTTGGCCGGATCTTTGTCGACGCAAACCACGTCATGCCCGAAATCCGAAAAACAAACACCCGAGACAAGGCCCACATAGCCCGTCCCAATCATTGCAATTTTCATGACAGCGCACCTTTTAGAACCGCCCCGCCGTCTGACTATGCAGATGCAGCACATCTGTCAAATGCCGATGCGCCGGTCGGCGGATGGCGGTCAGCCCCCGATCAGCAGCGCCGCCGCAATTGCCCACATCGTGCAGCCCACGACCACCTCCAGCACCACCCAGGCGCGCGGGCGCGCAAACACCGGGGCCAGCAGGCGCGCGCCATAGCCCAGCGCCGCAAAGAACACGAACGATCCCGCCACCGCCCCGGCCGCGAACGCCCCCGCATTGGGCGCATACTGTGCCGAGATCGACCCGATCAGCACCAGCGCATCCAGATAGACATGCGGGTTCGCCCAGGTCAGCAACAGACAGGTGGCCAGCACCCGCCCCAGCGGGGCCGCACGCCCCGCCGCCGGAAGCAGCGCCTCACCGCCGCGCAGCGCCGCCCGGAATCGCAACGCACTATAGACGATCAGAAACCCCGCCCCGCCCAACCGCATTGCCTGCCCCAACCATGGGACATGGGCCGAGACCGCCCCGAACCCCGCCACACCGACGACGATCAGCAGCGCATCCGACAGCGCACAGGCCAGCACCACCGCCCCCACATGCTCGTGCCGGATCCCTTGGCGCAGCACAAAGGCATTCTGCGCGCCGATGGCCGCAATCAGGCTGAGCGAGACGAGAAAGCCAGAACCCAGTGACGTGAACATCCGTGTGTCATCCCTGCGCCCCGTGCCGCTGGCGTCGCACCCCCGCCCGCGCATCGCAGCCCCGGACCTGATCGGGGGCCTCTTGCTATGGTCGGGAACGCCCGGATCAGGTCCGGGGTTGCGTCCCGCTGTCAATTCCCGATCAGTTCAGCCTGCATGTGCATCCGACAGGCTGACCGTATGGAAATCCCATCGCCTCAAAGCCGTGCCGCGACCTCTTCCGGCACATCGAAATTGGCGGTGACGGTCTGCACATCGTCATCCTCTTCCAGCGTGTCGATCAGCTTCATCAGCTTTACCGCCGTATCGAAATCCACATCCGTACGGGTCTGCGGTTTCCAGATCAGCTTGGCTTCGGTACTTTCGCCCAGCGACTTTTCAAGCGAATCGCTCACCTCGGCCAAAGAGTTGTCGGGGCAATAGATCCAGTGGCCGTCCTCATCGGATTCCACATCGTCGGCCCCTGCCTCCAGCGCCGCCATCATCACCGTGTCGGCATCGCCGGCAGTCACGGGATAGGTGATCTCGCCCACCCGGTCGAACATGAAACTGACCGATCCGGTGGTGCCCAGATTGCCGCCGTTCTTGGTGAAATAGCTGCGGACGTTGCTTGCGGTGCGGTTCAGGTTGTCAGTCATCGTCTCGACGATGATCGCAATCCCATTCGGCCCATAGCCTTCATAGCGCAGTTCCGTATAGTCTTCCGCCTCACCCGCCATGGATTTCTTGATAGCGCGATCAATGACATCCTTCGGCACCGACACCGCTTTTGCCGCCTTCACCGCCAGCCGCAGACGGGGGTTCTTGTCGGGATCGGGGTCACCCATCTTGGCGGCAACGGTGATTTCCTTTGCCAGCTTCGAGAATGCCTTGGACCGCAACTTGTCCTGCTTGCCCTTGCGGTGCTGGATGTTCGCCCATTTCGAATGGCCTGCCATGACCCGTCTCCGATCGTCATTGTCGTGTGGGCGCTTCTATATGACAGCCACACCCGACGCCGCAAGCCCGCCCGGCTTCAGGGGTAAAGCGGCCAGATGACCGGGATCAGGACGCAGGCCACCAGCCCCGTCAGAATATTCAGCGGCACCCCGACGCGCAGAAAATCCGAGAACTTGTACCCTCCCGGACCATAGACCATCATGTTGGTCTGATACCCGATGGGTGTCGCGAATGCGACCGACGCGGAAAACATCACTGCCACGGCAAAGGGACGCGGGTCCATTCCAAGTGACTGGCCCAGATGGATGGCAATCGGCGTCAGAACCACCGCGACGGCGTTGTTCGACAGGAACTCTGTCATCACAAGCCCGAGAAAATACACACAGAAAATCGTCATGAACGGCGAAAGCCCGACCATGTAGGGACTAACGGCACCCACGATCAGCGTCACCGCCCCTGCATGTTCCAGACCCGCCCCCACGGCAATCATGCCAAAGATCATGGCCAGCAACCGCCCGTCGACAAAGCTGAACGCCTCTTCGGAGTCGATGCAACGGGTGATCAGGATGACCGCCACCGCCAGGATCGCCAGCACCTGGATAGGGGCCACATCCAGCGCCGAAAGCACGACGATGCCCGCCAATGCGGCCACTGCAATCGGCACTTTGGTACCGCGAAACGGCTTCGCCGTGGGGCGGGTGATATCGACCAGATCCATATCGGCAGCCAGCCGCTGAATATCCAGAGCGCTGCCTTCCAGAAGCAGCGTATCACCGATCCGCACCACCAGATCGTCCAGTTGGCGTCCGATGTTCTGGTTGCGCCGATGCGCCGCCAGCACATAGACACCGTAGCGCCGCCGCAGTCGCAATTCACCCAGCGACCGCCCCTCCATCCGGCAACCGGGGGAAATCAGCACTTCGACCGTCTCCGTCTGAACCGAACTCAGCTTGTCCACCAGATGCAGATCGGTGCGCTGCTGCAGCCCCAGAAGCTGCGTCATCTCGGTTCGCAGCACCACGCGGTCGCCAGCCTCAAGTGCCACCGACGCCAGATCGCGCCGCAACGACGCATCGCCGCGCAGCACGTCGATCACCCGGACACCCGGATGCTTGAAGATGTCGATCCCCAGCACCGGACTGCCGATCAGACCCGAGTTTTCGGGCACGGCAACTTCGGTGAAGTATTTCATTTTGCTGCGGTTGTTCAGCAGCATCCCCATGGATTGGCGGTCGGGCAGCAACCGGTTGCCAAAGATCGCAAGGAACAGCCCACCCACCAGCACCACAGCGATGCCCAGCGGCGCGATTTCGAAAATGCCGAACGGCTCCAGCCCCTGCGCGCGCGCCACACCGTCCACCAGCAGGTTGGTCGACGTTCCGATCAGCGTGATCATGCCCCCCAGAACCGTCATGTAACTGAGTGGGATCAAAAGCTTGGAGGGCGCAAGATTCATCTTCAGCGCAACCTGCATGACCACCGGAATCATCACCGCAACAACTGGCGTGTTGTTCATGAACGCCGAAGCGACCACCACGAAGCTGAACAGCAACAGCAACGTGCGCGCCGGATGGGTGGCCGCATGTTTCTCGGCCGACCGGGTCACATATTCCAGTGACCCGGTCCGCACCAGTCCGCCCATCACCAGAAACATGAAAGCGATCGTCCAGGGTGCCGAATTCGACAGAACATCCGCTGCCTCGGCGAACGGCAAAATGCCCAAAAGCAGCATCACCGCCGCGCCGCTGATTGCCACGACTTCGGGGGGGTATCGCTCCAGCACGAACAGCACCAGCATCACGGCGACGATGGCCAGAGCTACCCAGGCTTGCACGGGTTGCGAGAACTCTATGCCGATCATGCCGATCTCCGCTTTAAATCACGACTGTTCTAGCAGAGATTTCGGATCAATCAACCCGCAGCCCGTCCCCGCGGCTGTACCAGCGCCAGCCCCAGCATCATGACAGCACCCGCCGCCCAGACCAGCGGGCTGAACCGCTCGCCCAACAGCGCCATAGCCCAGCACACACCTGCCGCCGTCACGATGTACGAGGTTTGCGCGGCAAACACCGCGCCGGCGGTCCCCGCCAGCCAGACATAGCCCGCATACATGAACGCATGGATGACCGATAAGATCACAAGCGCCCGTTCTGCCCGCCCCCAGGGGGCCGTCGGGTCAATCCACTGGCCGTTTGTCAACACCAGAGGTAGCACGATCACCGCACCGATGACGCTGGCCGCAAACATCGTCTGCACCGGGTCCAGCCCCGCCGTGCCCCATCTGGCCACCACATTGCCTTCGATGGCATAGAACAGCGGCCCGATCATCGCGACCGGTATCCAGGCAAGGGCCGCACCGCCCGGCAACTCCGCCTGCGGCAAGGCAATGATCGCCACACCGGCCAGACCACAGATCAGCCCGACCAGCCGCAGCGCACTGAACCGTTCCATCCCCAGCAGAAGGGCGATCGGAAAGGCCATGATCGGGATCGTCGAAATCAGGATCGACATGATGCCTGCGGGCAGGTGGCCAACGGCGATGTAGAAGGTGGAGTTCGGAATGATCGTACCGATCAGGGCAATCAGCGCCCCGAACCCCAGCGTCGCGCGGGTCAGCGGCAGCCCGCGCCGCCGCAGCGCAAGGATCGCCCCCATCACCAGCGCGCCCACCACCAGTTGCCAGAAGATCAGGCCAAAATGCCCATGGCCGGTGGACACCGCCATCTTGCCCAGCGATTGCGTGCTGCCCCAGCCGATCCCCAGAACCAACACCACCGCAACCAGCCCGAAACGCCGCCCCGGTGTCACGGGCCGGCCTGTTCCAGCCGGCCCCCAAGGCGGATCATCCTGACCTTTGTGGCAAGCCCGGTGCGGTCATCGGTTTCGAGATAGACGCCCGACAGCGTCGCCTCGCCCGACGCAGGCTCGAACCGCGCCTTGGCCATGCCGGTGATGAAGCGGCGCAGCGGTTCGGCCTTGTCCATGCCGATAACGGAATTGTAGTCGCCGCACATGCCCGCGTCGGTCAGATAGGCCGTGCCACCGCCCAGTATCTGCGCGTCGCCCGTCGGCACATGGGTATGGGTGCCGACGACCAGGCTGGCGCGCCCGTCGCACCAATGGCCCATCGCCATCTTTTCGCTCGTCGCCTCGGCATGAATCTCGACAATGGTGGCCTGCGCCAGCCCCCCCAGCGGATGCGCCTTCAGCACCGCCTCGACCGCCGAGAACGGATCATCGAAGGGCCGCTTCATGAATACCTGACCCAGCGCCTGCACCACCAGCACCTTGCGCCCGTTTGTGGCCGCAAACAGTCGCGCGCCCCGCCCCGGTGCCGCCTTGGCAAAGTTCAGCGGGCGGATCAGGCGTGGTTCGCTGTCGATGTGGCTGAGCATGTCTTTCTGATCGAAGGCGTGATCGCCCAGCGTCACGCAATCGGCCCCGGCGGAGAAGATCAGCTTGGCATGTTCCGGCGTCAGCCCCGCACCCGAGGACGCGTTCTCGCCATTCACCACGACGAAATCGAGGCCCCAGTCACCGCGCAGCTTTGGCAGCCGCTCGCCGATAGCAGTGCGCCCGGCACGGCCCATGACATCGCCAAGGAAAAGAAGCTTCATGATTGACGGGATAGAAGGGGCACGGGGGAAGGGCAAGGGCAAGCGTGGGTCGCGCGAGCGGGGGGCCGTCTGCCCCCCCGCGCCCCGTGGGCAACAAACGGGGGTTTCACACCCCCGCACCCCCGTGGGATATTTCTCAGAGAAGACGCGAGTTAAAGAAGCGTCACCAGCCCGTTTTCCGTCAGGATTGCATCCAGCCGCTGATCGGTCGGCTCAACCGGCACCTCGGCCACCTCTTGCGCCGCAAAGCCAAATCCGACGGCCAGCAACCGGTGACGCGCCCGCAACCGCTCCAGCGTGCGGTCGTAAAACCCGCCGCCATAGCCAAGCCGGTATCCGCGCGCGTCAAAGGCCAGCAGCGGTACAATCAGCACCTCGGGTTCCAGCCACGCCCCGTCGGCGGGGATCAGCGCGCCAAATTCGCCGTCGATCATCGCACAACCCGGCGACCATTCGCGAAACCGCAGCGCCAGCCCCTTGCCCACGATCACCGGCACGCAGACCGGGCCGTCATGGGCGGCCATTGCGGGCAGCGGATCAATCTCGGTCCGCATCGGCATATAGCCTGACAGTACGCGGCCTGCCTGCGCCCCGAGAAAATCCGCCAGCAATTCCGCGGCCTGCCCCTGCCCCGCCGCAAAAGCCGCTTTGCGGGTGGCGAAGGCCGCACGTCGCGCCCCGGCCTTGATTGCGGCAAGGGTCACAGCAGCAGCATCGTGGCAAAGCCGAGGAAGGCAAGAAAGCCCATCACATCGGTCAGCGTGGTCACGAAGGTGCCGGACGCAAGCGCCGGGTCAAGTCCCATCCTGCTGAGCGTCAGCGGCACCAGAACACCGCCCAGCGCCGCCACCACCTGATTGCAGATCATCGCCAACCCCAGCACGATGCCCAGCTTGGGATCGCCAAAGATCACAAAGCCCGCAAAGCCAAGTATCACCGCCAGCGCCAACCCGTTCAGCACCCCCGCCCCCAGTTCGCGCAACACCACGCGGCGCGCGTTGGATGCCGTGAGATCGCGTGTCGCCAGCGCCCGTACCGCGACGGCAAGCGATTGTGTTCCCGCGATGCCGCCGGTGGAGGCGACAATCGGCATCAGGGCCGCAAGCATGACAATCGCCGAAATCGTGCCTTCGAACCGCGAGATCACAAAGGCCGAGATCGACGCCGTGAAAAGGTTGATCACCAGCCACGGCAGCCGCTGGCGCGCGGTGGCGAAAGAACCGTCCGACACGTTGGATTCGTCGCCCACCCCGGCAAGGCGCAGGATGTCTTCCTCGTGTTCCTCATCCAGAACGTTCATCGCATCGTCGATGGTGATCACGCCCACCAGCCTGTCATTCGCATCGACCACCGGGCAGGAAATCAGATGATATTGGTTGAAGATATAGGCAACGTCCGCCTCTTCTTCGGTCACCGTAATGGTGCGGAAGCTGTCTTCGGCCAGATCGCGCAGCCGCACGTCGCGCTTGGACGACAACAGCCGCCCCAGCGTCACATAGCCCTGCGGCTTCATCCGGGGATCAACCAGAATGACGTGATAGAACTGATCCGGCAGCCAGTCTGAAACACGCATAAAATCAATTGCTTCGCCCACCGTCCAGTGTTCGGGGGCCACCACCACCTCGCGCTGCATCAGGCGCCCGGCCGAGCCTTCGGGATAGGCCATTGCCTGCTGCACCGCCACCCGGTCGGCATCTTCCAGCGCGTTCAGGATCATGTCCTGCTGCGGCTGCTCCAGATCCTCCAGAATATCGACCACGTCGTCGGTATCAAGCTCGCGCACCGCATCGGTCAGCACACTGCGCGGCAGCGCGTCGATCACCTCTTCGCGGATCGACTCGTCGATTTCGGACAGGATCTCGCCGTCGATCTCGCCCGACCACAGGGCCAGCAGACTGCGGCGGTCCGACGGGCTGATCTGTTCCAGAAGGTCGGCGATGTCCGCGGCATGAAGCGGAGCCATCAGATCGGACAGCAGGCCCGCATCAGCGGCATCAACTGCGTCATGGATCGCGGCCACGCGCCACGGCTCCAGGCCCATCAGTTCTTCTTCCACGTCGTC